>WOZH01000016.1 GCA_011620375.1 Acholeplasmataceae bacterium | reverse complement strand
GACTGCTATCCGAGAAAAGAAATAACAACGACAATCAATAAAAACAATATAAACTTTTTCATTACTTTCCTCCTAATATAATTATGAATCGTATTTACTCCCTCATTCTATTCTTAAATGTAAACGCTGTCAATATGACATAAACGTAATTTAACACGGATAAGTGCTTTTTTTAAATAATGATTTTTTTTTTCACCGTTGTGTGCCTGGTAGATAAATATTAAACGCCTTTGTTTCAACGGTGTCACCGTCAGTGATCGTTAATGTGTATGTAGCATTCATTGCGCGATCTGGATGTGCTATCACTCGTCCTGTTTCATCAATATAGTCTGGATTATTAGACGTCATCGAAATCGTCCAATCTGCATAATTATGCACGATTTCATATTCGATTGCGATCATCTCTTCAAATAACCATACGAGCCCAGCATTTCTCATGGTTTGCGGACAATTTTTACCTGAAAAATCATGATGATAAGCAATTTGTGTGGTTGGCATATTGTATTTATCCAATAAAAATGAAGCAAATTTTGCTGTGCGGTGCCATACTTCCATGGTATCATATGTATCTGACACTGAAGTTTCAATGCCAATACCATTACGATTACCACCGCCAAATGCAGGATTACCATCTGGCGTAAGCGGTCTATTTTCCACTAAGTAAGGTAATGTTGATCCATCGCCAGCATGAAAAGCACGCTCTTCATCAGGAACATGTTGGTAAATTTCAGTATCATCAATCGTATAATGCCATGAAACCCAAAGTTCTTGTTGATATGACGTTGCATTCCATAAATAATTAGCGTGAGCTAATGCCCCGGAATTTGATGTAGTTGATGCCGTGTCATGAATAACAATCCAATAGATATTTTCAGGATTATATTTCGTAATACCGACAGGTAGTTCCGGTCTCAATTCACCAGGACGGATTGCATAAAATGGTGGAATTATTTTAGAAGTATTGACAAAAATGTCGGAAAAATAGTAGCGATTAACAGAATCGTATTTAACATCTCTATATGAATACCCAACGCCAACAGCTGTCCATGTGTGTGGTGTTGCATAGGTTACCGCATTTTGTGTTAATAGATCCATTAAATTATTTTCATCAAATGCATCATAAAATTCTACGGTATATGTTGTTTGTATTGCCATATCATTCAATAGTATTGCTTTAAAGGAAACAATACCAGCATACATGGAAATAACTGTACCATCTTGATTTACAAATGCAATTTCAGGATGATCAGATTCATAAACAACTTCTTCATCTGCAATGTCATAAGGAAATACAATAGATGATAGTGTCAATGGTTCACCAACCATAAGATTCGATAATGTTTGTGATGGTATGATTTCAATTCCTGGTTCAGTCGTTACAGATAACACTATAGAATCCTTAATTTTTGTATCCGGTAAATATCGAACACTAATCGTGACAACGCCAGATCTCACACCGCTTACGATGCCAATTGAGGAGACTACTGCAATGCCTGCGTTACCTGTAATAAAACTATAGCGATTTGAAACATATTCATATGGTAAAGCTTGAAAATCAATATCATAAGGTTCGCCCAGCCATACTTCTTCTACTGGATTTGTTATCACAATTGCTAATGGCTTTGATGAATCATAATCTTCTTCAGAAATAATGTCTTCGGCAGATAAATAATTTTTTATTAAGTATTTTGATTCTACACCGCTAAAAGCGAGCATATCTAGCGTTTCAAATCCCCAATAATTAAATGTCATATCCACTTGCATTCCATTAACACTTGCTGCCGTTTCTATATAACTAATATCATTAAACCTTGCGTATAATAATGCATCTTCACCTGATAATTCAAATGAAAAAGCGTTAGCAGCTTCAATCATATTCCAGACAATTTGTAATTCATCTGTTGTTAATACTTCTTGGTTTGTTACAGTCAGAGCAGTATGTATTGCCGATATATGATTGTTTTTAATGACCGTTTGACCATGAATGACGCCTAATGTAATAGGATCATCACTCCCTAAAAAAACATTGTTTTTAAGAGTGAAATTTGATGCATTATCAACATTCAAAGTTCCCTGCTCAAAGGTAAAACCATCAATCGTTACCCCATCAGCATTCACATTAACTGTTTGTGTAATAACAGCATCGTTTGTTGTTTCAAGTATAAGATTTGAAAGTTCAATCGTGAAACTTTCATTATAAGTTCCTGCATTTACATGGATGGATGTGCCATCGGTTGCTAATAATAGTGCTGTCCTTATATCAGCAAATAAATTGACACCAAATTCATAGATAAAGCCATTTGCTTCTAGGGTTGAACCATCTAATTTAGTGGCGTCTACATACATATCGTTTAAAACTTCTACTTGCAAAGTAGAAATAACGTTATCATCTCCATCAGATGTTACGGTAATGGTCGTGATTCCTTGTCCTACCGCATGAATTTGTCCATCTTGATCAACAGTGATGATATCTGGATTTCCTGATTCAAATGTCACGTGCATAAGTGAATTATCAGGACTAGCATGAACTGTCAACTGCATGAAAGATCCTAATATGACGGTTTCTGGTCCTTCCAGTGTTAATGTTTCAGGAATTGCCCCAACATAAACCGTCAATGTGTGTGATATCGTATCATCATATGTTGATGTTGCAGTAACAGATACAACGCCTGGAGCAATTGCGCTTATATTGCCAAATTCATCAATCGTTGCAATTGAATCTAGAGCAGATTCATAAATCAATCCATCATTTGAAATAAAACCAGATGGTACAACTTCACCAACGAATAATTCTAGTGTTTCCATTTCAATAGAAATTTCGATTATTTTTCTAATTGTAACCAAAACTTCGACACTTACTTCAGGATTAGACCTAGATGAAATAATTAAATTGGTTTGACCCTCGGCCATCCCCACAATTTGTCCCGTTTCATCCACAGTGAAAACCGTCTCATCTTCAGAAGTATATGTAACCCCTAATCCATTGTTAACGGATGCAATGACTTGGTCGGTTTCACCTACGCTTAGAGTTATTGAAGTCTGATCTGTTTCCAAAAGAATATTAGAAACATGTACTAAAACTTCAACGAATATTTCAGGATCTGATTTAGCGCTAATTTTCACAGTTGTATCACCAGCTGATTCAGCTGTGATAACAACACCGTCTAGCGTTAAAATAGCATCATTTAGCACTTCATAAACGAGCCCATTTTCATCAGTCGTAACAAAATCTAGCGTGTATGTTTGACCGACTATTAAGTGAATATCTGAGGTTAAACCATCTATTGTAATATTTGACATGCAAGAAACAAATAAAAATGTGAAAACCATCATAACAAAACTTAACGCTATTTTTTTCATCTATTGATTTCCTCCTTAATTCCTAATGATGGCATCTGCGATTTTTTTTCGATATTGAATGATGTGATTGAGTTCTCTTTTAGGGTGAATAGCGTTTGATAAAACGACAAATCCCATTTGATACTTACGATCAATCACAATATGGCACCCTGTAAATCCAGTATGTCCGATGATTTCTTTTCTTCTTGCGATATTTCCCAAAATACCCCCTGCTCCATTTTTATCCCATCCATAAGCACGAATCAAAATATTGCCATCTTCACTTTTATATTTTTTACGTGATATAAAGATTTCATCTATCGTTTCTCTTTTTAAAATCACTTCATCAAACAGTATGCTTTTGATAAACAAACACACATCATAACTCGTTGAGAATAGTCCTGCATGCCCTGCTAATCCTTGCATCGCGTAAGCTTTTTCGTCATGTACTTGTCCAATCAGCATCTTTTGTGCAATATCATCTTCACGATATTCAGTTGGGGCTGCTCTATTTTTATCAGGTCTATACGATGTGTCTGTCATGTGTAAAGGATTGAAAATCAACTGTTTAGCAGCATCACAAATGGTTAACTGAGTGATTTCTTCGATGATTAACCCTATTAAAATAAACCCGATATCAGAATAAATTATTTTTGTTCCTGTTGGATAAATTTTATCCATCTCAAAAATACGTGATAAAACATCTTCTTTACTGCTTAACTTATTCGCTCTTGGTATATCTGCAGGTAACCCAGAAGTATGGGTCAACAAGTCAGTGATTCTAATATCTTTATGCTTAAATCTTGGTAGCCACGTCACTATAGTATCCGATAATGATAGTTTATTTGTCTCGTTTAGCTTCATCACGATCGAAGTTGTTACGATTACTTTTGTCAGCGATGCTACGTCATAAATCTCGGATCCATTGCATATTTTCTTATCCGGTGAAATTGATTTAAATCCTACGTAATCGGTTTCAATATGACCATCAGGAAAAACCACGCCAAAAGAAGCACCAGGAAAATCTTGACCAATACCTTCTATTAAAATGTCTTTCATTACGGTTATTTCATTCATATTAATATTTCTTTTTCACCAAACAAATACCAAAAAATATAATACATAAATTCAATATACCAAAAGCAATCGATGTTTCAATAAAATCCATTTGCGATGAACACCCTGAAAGACATCCTTCTGAATTTGGTACTTCTTCATTAACGCTTTCCACAGTAATTCGGCGATAATTCATAAACGTTACACCATCAGAGCCTTCAACGAGATAAACAATAGTATAGGTGCCTGGCGTATTTGTATCAACATCACCAACAATGTTTATTTCACTACTGATTTCACCGGATACACGATCAGTTGCAGTTACACCATCAAGTGGATCAAATGTTGTAAATTGATCAATAAAGAGATTCCTTGAACCAGCATAATCAATATGAGCAGTTCCTATAACAACGGTGATTGTACGCGATACGCTAAACACGTGTCCTTCATTATCTTCAATGGTATATAACAAAGTATAGTCATCAGCGAAGACAGTATTGACTGATCCAGTAACCTGCAAATCACTGGTAACATCTATATCGTTGCGGATCGCGCTTATACCATAAAGTGGATAAAATGCGGATCCCATTGCAATAGTTAGATCATTCGCACCAGAAATCATAACAGTTGCTGCAAGCAATTGTATCGATCTTTGTCCCGTAACAATGGCGCCATCCGATCCAGTGACTTCGTATGTTAAGACATAAGTACCTATTGTGTTTGGATCGTAATATCCTGTGTAAGTAATATTATCCGTCAAATCTCCTAGTAATGTGTCTGTTGCTGTGATACCACTGAGCGGATCGAATGAAGTGCCAACATAGGACGTGACGTCCTCAACGCCTGATAAAGATGCACTTTTTTCAATGACATTAATTCTTCTAGTCCTTTCAACCAACTTTCCATCTGAGCCTGTCACTTTATAAGTTAAAGTATATGTTCCGCTTTGATTTATGTTGACACTCCCTATAACATCCAATGATGCTATCATGTCACCATTTACTAAATCATGTACGAGAACACCTTCTAGAGGATCAAATGATGAATCTATGATGACATCCACTTCTTCAATGCCACTGATGATGGCATATTTGACATCGGATTCCCATGTAAATCCCACATCGTGTGTCCAGTAATAATTGTTTAAACGTTCAATGGCTTCTAAAACTAAACGATCTTGATTTAACAATGTTCTATAAGAAAAGAAAGTGTGTCCGATAATCTCATCGAATTTAGAGGCATATCTCATCTGCTCTAATAATTCATTTTCATTGTCCCATACACCATCTGTATAATGATAAAAACCATGACCAATGATTAAATCAACACCTGTCCCCATTACTGTATCTACCCACCAATCAACAACATCGGCATATTGCGCTGCAGCCGTGTTAAACTCCCAGTAGATCTGAGGCATGATATAATCAAGCCATCCTTCTTTAACCCATTTACGTGTATCTGCATATTGTTCGTCATAACTTTGAAATCCAAATGTGTTTGATCCCAGTGGATCATTGCTAGCATTTCTCCAAATACCAATTGGTGATATACCAAACTTAATATTTCTAGAATTGTTCAAGTTAAAAGCGTCTATATTTTCGTGCACGGTTTCAATTAAGGTATTAACGTTATCTCTACGCCAATCATGAACACTGATATCTCCTGTATGATACAAATTATAGGTTAAGATATCTTGAGAATCTTGCATGCCACTATAGGAATAGAAATAATCGTCAAAATGAATGCCATCAATGTCATAGTTAGTCATTAATTCATCAATGATGTGATATAAGTATGTTCTTACTTCAGGTACACCCGGATTTAACATCAAATGACCCTCTAAATCACTAATTACCCAATCCGGATGAAGCTTTGCAAAATTGCCATCAGAAAGACTAGCGAGTTGTGACTCCTTGGAATTTGTACCGGATGACACGCGATATGGATTTAGCCACGCATGAAATTCTATCCCACGGTTGTGTGCTTCTTCAATGATAAATGAGAGTATATCCCAGCCAGGATCAGCACCTTCTATACCAGTCAAATAACGACTCCATGGCGCATATTCAGAATCATAGAAGGCATCATTCATGGGTCTTACTTGAAAAAACATCGTGTTGATATGATTTTTTTGTAACGTATCGAGCATCGTGGTAATTATGGCTTTATATTGAGCTTCAGATGTATAAAGTGCAATATCTATATTTGAAACAGTAGCTACCCATACTGCACGAATTTGGTGTGTTTCTTCCTCATAAATGGTTGGTAATTCAATTGGTGTAGAAGTACCATTATAGGTGACATTTTCGCCTCCTCTTACAACATATAAGTTATCTTCAATAGGCGGAATTTTAATGTAAAATAATACGTCGCCTCTTTCAGATACATTACCTGCTAGATCTATTGCTTCAAAGAGAATACGATTCGTGCCATTTCTCGAAAAAGTTATCGGACCTGTATAGGTTAGCCAACTCGTAAATAAATAATCCTCATTTAAGAATCGATAACGAATATTTGCCTCTTCTTCTGTCAATAATGTCACATCAACAGCAGTTAGATAAAAGCGTTCGCCATCATATGTACCATCGAAATCAATGGCAGGAGTTTCCGGTGAACTTTGATCAATTGTTATTGTTTTTGAATTCAAGATTGCATCTTCTTCAACATTCTTATACTCAATGACGTATAAACCCTCATCATCAAAAACCAATGGATCTGTATAAGTGATCCACTCACCCTCATTAATTCGGTACACCATCTCTGGTGCTTCATGGCTAAATGATACGGTTGCACTTTGATAAATTGGATCCGTTCCTTCACCTTCAATGGCTAAGATTGGATTATCATATAATCCAGCAACAACTTTAACCGTTTTTGTTACAACATCTGATTCAGTACCTTCGCTGTCAATTGTTTTTGCTTGAATATAATAAGTACCGTTTGCCTCAAGATTATCTAATATTATAGGTTCAGTATAAATATGCCAAGACCCAATGCTGCCATGATTAACAGCTACCCAAATCGTGTGATTTGAAGCAGTAAGTGTTACGGTTGCTCCCAAAATGTAACTGGTCCCAAAAACTTCACCATGCACGGTGATTTCTGGCAATACGTGATTGAGTTTCTTTATCGTAAATGTAGTCACTGATAAGTCTGATTGATCACCGTTTTCAGCAATAGACTGATAATAGATCACATATTCTCCATTTGAAACAAATGTTAAGGGAACTTGATATAATTGCCAAGATCCATTTGTCCCTAATCGATAATAAGTAGGATTTATATCATTAATTGTTAGAAAAACATCAGATTGATAAGTATCATTTACTTTTGTCCCACTTAAAGAAACGGTTGGTGATGCAAGTGGAAATTCCTCAAAAGTTCCTAATGGTGCTGTTTGCCAATATAAATTAGACAGGGTTGTGATGGATGAACCATTAATTCGAGCAGATGAATAAAATACTTCGCCTTTAATTTCAGGAAATTGCGAATTGAAATTGATTTGTGCAGCAATTTCATCTGATGACCAAATCGAATCTCCACTTGAAATAGAGTGTCCAGGAATGAGATCTACGCCAGTACCTCTAACCACATCGACCCACCATGTTAGTGCATCTGCATAAGGTGCTGTCGAATGTTGAAAGTTAAAATAAAGTTGTGGGGTAATGTAATGCAGCCACCCTTCTTTAACCCATTTTCTTGAATCTGCAAACTGTGTTTGATAGCTCGATGAAGACGCTGTATTTGATCCAAGTGGATTCGATGTGATATTATCCCATACACCAAATGGAGAAACACCAAATTTTAAGTCTTTACCATTTGTCTGATTGTCATTTTCAATGAGTTGATAAACTGCTTCAATTAATCGATCAATGTTATTTCTACGCCAGTCAGCGAGTGTTAATCCCTCTGGATTATATGCGGTAAATGACGCTAAATCTTCACTGTTTGGTGTACCAGAATATGAATAAAAATAATCGTCGAAATGAATACCATCCACATCATAATTAGTAATCAATTCATCAATGACATCCAACAAATAATTTCTAACACTAGGCTCACCTGGATTTAATATCAAATAGCCATTATTATCAGCGATCACTTTTGTAGGATTAATCTTTGCCCAGTTAAGATCATCCAAAGCAGCAAGCTGCGATTCCTTGGAAGTTGTCCCTGTTGTTACACGATATGGATTCAACCACGCATGAAACTCGATACCCTCAGCATGAGCATACGAAATCATCCAACTCATAACATCCCAGCCGGGATCCGCTCCCTCAGTACCAAAAAGATAGCGCGAATAAGGTGCATAAATTGAATCATACCATGCATCATTGAATCCTCTTACCTGGAAGAATATCGTATTAAGGTTTTGTGCTTTAACTTGTGAAATTAAGTCCATATAAGCGGCTTTATATGCTGCTTCTGTTGGTGTAGCTGACAATTCAGGTGCCCACAAGCGCCAAACAGTTGGTACCCAAATGGCACGCATTTCATAATCTTTTTCCTGGTATTCATTGATTCCAGGTGTCATCACAGGATTAGTCGTTCCCCGATAATATATACTTGATGTACCTCTTTGTAGGGGTACAAGATCAGGTGATGGATCTGGCATTGGTGTTTTTGGTTCCCACGTAGCAAGTGGTTTAACATTCCAATAGTCGGCATTGATTGCTGACATGGCTGATCCAGAAATATAATCAACTGAATAAAGAGCAGCCCCTTTAATCTCGGAAAATTTTGAATTATAATTAATTTGCGCAGCTGTTTCATCAAATAGATAACCCGGATATGTTGTAGTATTACCTGCGCGATATATTCCTAAACCGGGTATTAATGAAACGTTTGTATTTGCACAAACATCACTCCACCACTCAATAAGATCAGCATATTTTGCAACACTATGATCAAAATGCCAATAAAGTTGTGGGGTAATGTAATGCAGCCACCCTTCTTTAACCCATTTCCTTGAATCTGCATATTGAACGGAATAACTCGATGAACCATTGGTATTTGATCCTAATGGATTAGAAGATAAGTTATCCCATATACCAAATGGTGATATACCAAATTTCAAATCTCTATCGTTGTTTTGGTTTTCTGTTTCAATGAGTTGAAAAACTGATTGTACAAGTGTATTTACATTTTCACGACGCCAATCTTCTCGAGATTGATCTTCTAATTTATAGGTATCGTAGGCACTTTGATCTTCTACAAGTGGTGTACCTGCATATGAATAAAAATAATCATCAAAATGAATGCCATCCACATCATAATTAGTAATCAGTTCATCAACGACGTTTAATAGATAAGTTTGAACTGCAGGTTCACCAGGATTTAAAATTAATTTGCCCTCATTATCTGCAATGACCATTGTTGGATTCAATCTTGCCCAATTATCTGCTGCTAGTGTACTAAGTTGAAAAGTTTTAGACGCCGTTCCTGTAGTAACTCGATATGGATTAAGCCAAGCATGAAATTCAATACCCTCACTATGCGCATAATCGACCATCCAACTCATCGCATCCCATGAAAGAGGTGTTCCTTGTGTTCCTGTTAAATATTTGGACCAAGGTGCATAATCAGAATCATAAAACGCATCATTCATCGGTCTTGTTTGAAAAAATATCGCATTTAGTTTAGCTGCTTTGACGCGATTAATGACATCAATAAAGGCTGCTTGATATTGTGCCTGTGAAGTAGCGACTGGCATGTTGAGATTGGAAACAGTAGCAACCCATGTTGCACGCATTTCATAATCATTTTCAACATATTCTCCTGGATTTGGTGTCATGACTTGTGTTGTCGTATTGTAGTAATATATATTTTGCCCATTTCTAATTAATGGGACAAAAGTTTCTGCAGCATATATATTATTTATGCCAAACAACATCACTGAAATAAACATTATGGTTATTAAACATAGCTTAAACTTTTGTAACATTCTGTTTTCCTTTCGATGTCAGTAATTCTTTAATTACTAACATTCCTGGTTTTGTTTTACCTTCATCTATAAATGTGTGATATGTGAAATAAACATTCCCTTTAACAATGTCAAATTGATTGACATAGCATAGTTGATTGGCTACTTCGCGGGGATTTTCAAATCCACCGTGGCTACCATATCGATAAGGTCCAAGACCGATATATAAATCGACATTTTTACCCATTAATGCTTGTTTCCACCAATCAAATACATCCGCAAAAGGTGCTAAAGGATGTTCAAAATCAAAATATATTTGAGGACATATATAATCAACCAATGATTCATTTACCCAGCGAAGTGAATCCCCATATTCATTAAAATAAGATTCAGAACAAGCTGCATCGACGTTTGCTCCTTCCAAAAAGTTATCGGTTTTTTTACGCCAGATTCCAAACGGTGAAATTCCGAATCGAATGCGTGGATTTACCTTCTTAATCGTTTGTTGAATCATTCGAATTGCTTTTGTTACTTCATTGCGTCTAAATGATCCTAAATCCAATTCACGTTCTACTCTATTTTCAAAATCAGCCACGTCGTTATCACGCTCTGATAGTCCACCATAAGGATAAAAATAGTCATCAAAATGAATGCCATCTACATCATAATTCGATATTAACTCGACAACAGTATCCACGATAAATTGACGAACTTCTTGTTTCGCTGGATTTAAAATTATTTTCCCTGTTTTATCAGAAATTGTCAAATGAGGATGCCTTTTGGCAAAGTTTAAATCATCGCAAGTTTCAAACCATTCAGATTTAGATGTAGTAGGCATCGTCGATACACGATATGGATTAAGCCACGCATGAAATTCAAAACCTCTTTGATGTGTTTGATCGATTAACCATTTAAATACATCAAATGGTGGTTTTAGACCTTCTTTTCCAGTAAAATACCGAGAAAATGGATTTATTTTAGATTCATAAAAAGCATCATTTGCTGTTCGGCACTGAAAAATGATTGCATTTAGATTGTAATCAAAACAAGTATCTAAAATTTTTAGAAACTTTTGTTGATAATCTTTTATATTTTCAATCGTTGGTAAATCTATATTTAACACATTAGATACCCATATTGCACGAAATGGTTTTTCTTTATATGTTTCGGGAATTTCAACGGGTATCGCAGTGCCAAAATGAACAATAGGCGTGTTGGGTTCTTTTACTTTATATATTTTCATCTTATATACCATAGTAACTTAAGTAGGGTTTATGCGCTTCTACCAATTCATCAAAAGCGCCAGATGCATCTATGATAGAAGTGGTCATTGGGTGGATATATAATGCCATTTTCGCTTTATTCAAATCTTTCTCAAAAATAGCATCTGATAATAACTCTTCATATGCTTTCACATCTTGAATTAATCCACGAATTTGGACTGGAAGTTTACCAATATATACCGGTACAGGACCATCTTTTGTTATTCTAGAAGTGATCTCAATGGCACAACCATCCGGCAAATCAGTCATATAGCCTTTGTTGATAGTATTGACGACTTGATAATCTCTTTTATCAGTAACAATGGATTGGATAACATTACAAGCTACATCAGAATAATATGCGCCACCACGCTGTTCTAATTCCTTTGGCTTTACATCAAGATTTGGATTGCGATATTGCTTAAATAGTTTATATTCAATTGATTTAACAAATTCTGCTCTGGTTTTACCTTCCTTAAATGATTTCTCATATTTTTCATACATTTCTTTGTAAAAATACCAATATTTTAAATATGGTGATGGATAGCAACCCAATGTTTTAATAAAATTTGGTTGCCATGCTAATGGATCGATATTTTCCATCGTCATTTGCTTTTGACCCATTTGATCCATTATTTTTGGTAGGACGTCTTGTTTGTTTTGGTATACTGCAGTTACAAAGGATAAGTGGTTAAGCCCAGCAAAATATGGGATTAAGTCTCCTGGTTTTTTTTGCAAAACTTCTGCAAAATAATTTGTCATATTAAACGGAACATTACAAACACCAATATATCTGGAGAATTCAGTATATCTAAAAACAGCCTCAGAAACGACACCTGCTGGATTGGTAAAATTAATAAGCCATGCCTGTTCGCAAAGTTCTTTCATATCTGCAATAATATCAAAAATAACAGGAACTGTTCTTAATGCTTTAAACAAGCCACCAGCGCCATTTGTTTCTTGACCTAGCATGTGATATTTACCAGGAATACGTTCATCTAAAATGCGCGCATCAAGTTGACCAACACGAAATTGTGTGGTAACAAAATCAGCATTGACCAAGGCTTCTTTGCGATTTAAAGTAAGATAGATTTTCATTGGTACTCCTGCCTTTTTCACCATTCTTTTAGCCAGCGCACCAACTATTTCAAGCTTTTCTTTACCAGCTTCAATATCGACAAGCCATAATTCCTTTATCGGCATTTCATGAAAACGCTTAATAAAACCTTCAATTAACTCAGGCGTATAAGAAGAACCACCACCAATCGTTACAATCTTAAGTGCTTTTCTGATTTTCATAATCTTTACCTCTACTTAAATTATTTTCGATTTCTTGACTCTGATGAATACCAAGTATATCTATGGCCCACAAATATGCACCAATGACCGGCCGAAAATGAGGTTGAATAATCATTGCGTTGGGTACCAAACTTCTTAAGGTCTGCTTAAATGCTTGATAAAAAACTGAATCTATGTCTTTAAATACTCTACCACCAACTACGACAGGTAATTCATCATTTTCCATCTTTAACTGTTTAATGACACCAGCAGTTTGCTCACCAACAACTGTTCCCGCATGTACTAATATTTGAGTAGCTACCTGATCATGATTTGCTGCACAAGAAAAAGTCAATGCTGTAATATGGTTATAATCCTCTTTTTTTAGTAAAGAACGTGGATATAATTTAGGTACTAAATCTCCCATTTTATGAATACCAAACAAATGAATGAGACCTGGCTCTAATGCTGTTTTACGGTATGTTAGTTCATCCGATCTGAAAGCATAATATAAAGCTTCTCTTGCAATATCTATGCCACCACCAAAAGTGCCTGTCGTATAGCTTAGTGATCGTAAAACTGCTTTTTCGCCGGTTTTTGAGATTGCTGCTGAATTTGTTCCTGTCCCAGCAATAGCAACCGCACCATATAACTTTTTTAATCCGCTTCTTAAAATAATCCAAGTATCATTCAAAAGCGTAAAAGGAACATCTTTGAATATGGATTTACAGGTTTGATTTAAATCGATAAAATCTTGTTTTGTATCCGCGCCAGAGAGTCCAAGGACGATATAGTCTATTGCCGATGGTTCTATATCCAATGTTTGAAGTGCCGATAGCCATAAGTCATAAAGAATTTTTTGATAACGCACCCGTGATGTATAATCTATCAAGCCAGGACCAACTTTTTGAAATCTTATTTTTCCATATACATCACATATGATAATCTCGGTTTTTGTTCCACCACCATCAATACCTACTATATACATTAATTACCCTCATACTTCCTGAATATGACCTAAGATTACTGGCTTTGTTGCACCAGTGGCACTTGGGACATTGCTTGGTCGGTGATGAAAAGTTTCATATCCTAGTATTGCAAAAGAGATTGCCTCTTTATCACTTTCTTTAATACCATATGCATCACTTATTTTAATGAGCATATCTGGCATTTTTTCAGCTATTAGGGCAAGTAAGAAATCATTTTTTGTGCCACCACCAGAAAAAATAATTTCATCAATTTTAAGCGTCGTTAAGACAAATTTTTGATAGGCTTGTTTAATAGATTCAGCGACTAATTCTGTGAATGTTCTAATGATATCCCTTGGTTGCAAATAAGAATATCGTTTAATCATATTTTTTGTGTACAAAGCACCAAACATCTCTCGTCCTGTAGATTTTGGCGGTTTTTCATTAAAGTAAGGATGTGACATCATTTCGTTCAAGAGCGCATTGTCAATGCTGCCTGATTTCGCAATACTACCCGCAGCATCGAAAGGTATGTTAAATAACAGTTGACAAGCTTCATCAATCATTATATTCGCTGGACCTGTATCAAATGCGATTATATCAGATGGTTTACCATCAGCTTTTAAAATCGTCATATTCGATATGCCCCCTAAATTATGAATCGATCGATGAATATGTCTATCATGAAATAATAAATAATCTGCGTACGGTACTAGTGGTGCCCCTTGCCCACCGGCAGCAATATCTGCACTGCGAAAATTGGAAATGGTTGGAATTCCTGTCATCTGTGCAATCACTGCTGAATCGCCAAGTTGCAGCGTTGAACAATAATATCCAGATTCAGGCATACCAATATGCCAAATGGTTTGACCATGCGAAGCAATATATGAAATATCTCTAGCTGTTTTATTGCCTTTTTTGATGATAAAATTAACTGCTTTACTGAATACTTCACCTAATTCAAAATTTAAACTACATAAATCTTTTGCATTTGCTTTCAAATCGATAGCATCTCTAATACGATGCTTTGTATCTAAACTAAAAGGAATCGTTTCAGATGCAATTGCCGTGACTTGAAGACCAAAGCTATCCCGTTCTATTTCGACTAATACGGCATCAATACCATCAAGCGATGTTCCGCTCATTAATCCAACTGAAAGCATTTATCTCACCACCATCATTACTTTTCTATTATAAAATGAATAAGCTTTATCTGGTATGGTTAAGTACGATTTTGGTTATTATTTTCAAAAAAAGTAAAAAAAAGCATCACCGATGCTTTTTATCGTTTAAACTTCTTAAATGTTTCATAAGTCATCTCGAGTGTATGTACAGAACGATCAATATCGACATAAGCACATTTGGCAAATAATGCATCAATTACGCTCATTTGTGATATGCGTGATGTCATTGCCGCTGAACGAAACTCTCCTTCTAATCCAGTCGTATATAAGACAACATTTGATAATTCAGCCAAAATGGATGATCCGATTTTAGTAATCGATATAATTTTAGCTCGCTTATCCTTTGCCAGTAACGCCGCTGAAATAATTTCTTTTGTTTTACCTGAGTTAGAGACAAAGATAACAACATCTTTTTGATTTAAGAAGGTAGCATCTACAAGTTGTTCATGTGACTCCCCTTGTGCAATTGCAAATCGATTAATTCTTCTTAATTTCATTTCAAAATCTTTACAGACTAAAAACGAGGAACCTTTTCCAAAAATTAAAATCTTTCTAGCTTGCATAATGATGTTTGCTGCCTTTGTCACTAAATCATCATCATATAGTTTGAGCGTTTCTTCAAGCGCTTTGATATCATTTTCAATTGCTGAAACACCACAGTTTGTATCTTTGGAAAGAATAACGTCCGTATATTCTTTGGTTTCTGGTATTTCAACTTTCGAATTAGCCAAGATGAAGTCAATTTTAAAATCTTTGAATCCTCTATAGCCTAATTTCTTGCACATGCGCACCACTGATGCTGGTGAAGTATATGCCGCTTCAGCAATTTTATCTACAGAAAAATTTTTAAGGACTGCTTTATTTTCAATCAAATAATCAAGAACTGCGCGTTCTGCCATAGAAAGTGCTTCTTTGTTTTTTAGCATGTTCAACATTACACTCATAAATATTCAACTCCCCGTTGGATTAAG
>WOZH01000058.1 GCA_011620375.1 Acholeplasmataceae bacterium | reverse complement strand
GCTCTCTAGCATTTGGTATTGGTCTAATTTTTGTTCTTCCCTATCTAAATACAGCAATCGCCAATTTTTATGATGAAATTAGAGGTCACGTCGTAAAGGATGAATACAGATTGGATTTTGAATAGTTTAAGTAAATAGATGGACCGCATGAACATGCTTTCATTTTTTAATTGAATAGTGATAGTATTTCTTTTAAATCATCACTGCGATAATCCGCAAGTGGTGATTTTTTTGCGTCGCCAACAGCGAAAGCTACCATAGAAGCTTTTTTTGCAGCTTCAATGCCAGCTTCAGCATCTTCTACAACGACACAATCTTTGGGGTTGATATTCAGCCTTTTAGCAGCCTTCAAAAATACTTCTGGATTTGGTTTTGAATGCGTGATGTCATTGCCATCAGCAATCGCATCAAACGCATTTTGCAAACCAATTTGCTTTAAAATAATCGGTGCATTTTTTGAACTTGACCCAATGGCAATCTTCACACCTTTTTCTTTCAGTTTGTCAACGATTTCTAGAACGCCTGGTAAAATTGCATTTTTATTCAGTTTTTCTAGCAAACCGACATATATATTATTCTTCTTTGTTGCAAGCCTTTCCTTTTCTTCATTTGAATATGTGCGATTGGCTCGCTCCAAAATAATATCTAAAGAGGCCATTCTTGATATACCTCTTAATCGATTATTGATGATTTCATCAAAATAAATTTGTTCATCATCTGCCATCTTCTTCCATGCTAAATAGTGAAGATGATCGGTGACAACGATGACACCATCTAAATCGAAAATAACTGCTTTCATCATGTTAATTTCTCCTTTTTGATTGTTACATGTTTGCCTGTGATAGATATACGATATAGCGTTGAATCGATGACAATAGAAAAGAACATACTTTGAATTTTAAGCGGTAAGTTCGGATGACACTCAATTTCTCCATTAGGCGAAACTGTGAGTCCTGCAAAACCATTGATTGCAGTCAAATACGCGCCTCCAGCAGCTGCAGGATGCGTTCCGCCAATATAAATACCACCAGCATATTGTTTTGACTTACCCATCAGATCGATTGTTGCACTCTTTAAGAATAGCTTATATGCGTACTCCGATTTTCCAATCATGCTAGCAACAAGTGCGTACATCGATACTGAAAGGCTAGATCCGTGCTCTGTTCGAGGTTCATAAAAATTGAAATTGGCTTCCATGATTTCTCTGTCGTATTCCGATCTAAACAAATATAACATTGTAATCACATCCGCTTGTTTTATGATTTTCGTATCGCCTGCTAAACCAAATCCACCAAGATATTCGTTAGGATTAAGACGTTCAGATAAAAGTGCATCTAGTGGCTTATCATTAAGTTTCATATAGCCATCAAATTGTTCTATCAAGCCATTATCCATGATCTCTTTCAAATAAATAGTTTTGCCAAATTCAATCAATGCAGCAACGGACAGTTCGTCTTTATATACGGCTATCCACTTTTTGTGATATATTGCATGATGTTGTTTCAAAATTGCATCTGTTTCCTCTAGTATTTGAAAAACAAAGCGAATCATTTTGTTTGTAAAAGCATTGTTATGAACGCGCTCATGATACTCATCTGGTCCAAGTACATCTAGATATTCTGCTCTTTTTTTATTGATGTTCCAATAGCTTCGGTCTTGATAAAACCTCGCACATGCCAATATAACATCAGCACCCCCATTTAATAAAATCATTTCATCTTTGGTACGCTCATAATATAGCCACAAACCATATACAACATCTGCCGATATGTGGATTTGTTTGTCTCTAAAATATGTTCTAACTTTTCTACCAGTGAAAACATCAGTAACATTATAATCTGTACATGCTTCAATACCATTTTCTTGTGACTCCCAAGGATAAAAAGCACCTTGATAACCATATGATTGCGCTTTTTCTAATGCACCTCTTAATGTTTTTATTCTATACTCAACTATACTCTTTGCCGCCTGAATATCGACATTTAAAAAGAATGGCAATAAGAAGATTTCCGTATCCCAAAATATTGCACCTTTATAAGTCTGTCCCGAAATTCCACGCGCGGGAATAGATGTTGCTGGAAAGTTAGATGGAGATAACATCAACAAGTGATAAATCGAGTATCGTAATGCCTGGTTGGCCTGATCATCACCTGTTAATACGACATCTGCAACATCCCATTTCTTATACCAAATCTTTTTGTGATTGTCAAGTTGTGTTTCGAAATTTTCAATCATTGATTCTTTAAATAGATGATCATTATCCGATTCATCAACAGCGATTCTTGCACATTTTTTCATAATATAAGTTTTATTAGCTTGTGATTTGAATGTGATGTGCCGATAAACATGCAACTCATCTGCTATGACTTGTTCGTCATAGTTAAAATTGCCTATAGTGCTTTCGTGGACAACAATTTCTCTTCCTTTTTCTATTGTTGTCGTTTGAAGTTTTAAATGGTTTTCTATTTTTGATATTTTATATGGATTAAAATGTGGTCCATTAATTTCCCAAACATCTCCATCAATACCTGTAATGATAAAAATGTTTGTCGGTTTTTTTGTTGTGATTTCATAGGTAGCTAATATGCGCCTACTATCGACTTCTGATACAAATCTTTTTGATATAAATGTGATTGCGTTGTCATTAATCTCAAAAACTGTCTCTCTAGAAAATAAACCACACGATATATCTAATGTTTGTTTATGTTTAACATATCCATCTAGTGCGTTTAATGATTTGCCATCAACAATGATTTGAAAAAACAGCGGATTAGGAGCATTGACGGGTTCACGCCATGCATCACCATGTTTATCATAGATGAATGGTAAATTAAGACCTACCATTTCGGTTTTCGTATATTCATCCAAAGTTCCTCTAAATCCAAGTTTCAAATTACCAATCAAAAAACGATTGCCTTGAGCAATGACTTCTTCACGATTAACATGTTCATCTATAATCAAAAACTGATTATTCATGAAATGATTGTTTTCCTTTCATTAACTTAACGGATTTGCCATATATAACGACTGGGACATCAAGGTTATTGTCAAGTTCAAATATGGTTTCTTTTTTGGAAACGGATACTTTGATAATAGCATTATGATACCTAACTTTAAAACTGTAATATGTCCATGTTTTAGGTATTTGAGGTTTGAACAGCAGTACTTCTCCATCTGATCGCATGCCACCAAATCCATAAACAATATTTACCCATGCAGCAGCAATAGACGTCATATGAAGCCCTTCACTTGTGTTTCGATTGTAGTCATCCAAATCCATTCTGGTTGCAAATCCAAATAAATTAACTGCCTCTTTCATTTTGCCAATTTCAGCTGCGATAACAGAATGTATGGATGGCGAAAGTGAAGATTCATGAATCGTTCTTGGTTCATAAAAAAGATAATTTGCTTTTTTTTGTGCCAGTGAAAATTGTTGATTGAACAAGAACATCAACATCAAGACGGCTGGTTGTTTGATCATGTCATTGCGAAAAATACGATCATATGACCAGTTTGCATATAATGGAAAATTAGTTACAGGAATTTTATGAATATCTATATGTGGCAAATCATAATAACCTGCATGTTGTTCAAATAACTTTGTCTCGTCATTGTATAACAATTTGATATGTTTGATTATGTTTTGATATTCTTTAATCTCGTCATTGCTGAAATTAATCTTTTCTCTAACTGCTTTCACTTTTTCTGGATCTATCTTTTGAAGTTTGCGAATTGTTGCTACAGCAAGTTTCAATATTTCTTTACCGATAAAGTTTGTATATGTATCATGAGAAACCATCATTTGGAATTCATCTGGTCCCATTACACCATACCATCCAAAATGTGTGTGCGTGCTATTCCAATCACCACGAGATTTGAGATATCTAGAAATTTCCAATATCATTTCTAACCCATAATCAAGCATGAAGGTTACATCGTTAGTTATTTTTACATAATGCCAAATCGCATATGCCACAGCAGAAGATGGTTGTGGCTGCAAGGAAGCATGTTGCCATAAATCACATGATTCATACCCGTTGAGTGTTGCAATCGGATAACATGCACCTTGACAATCAACATCTAATGCTCTTTGACGTGCTTGTGGTAATGTATGATATCTAAACATCAATAAATTTTTTGCTGCATTCGGATTTGAGAAAATATAAAAAGGTAGACAATATGTCTCTGTGTCCCAAAAAGCATGGCCAGAATAGGCTTCTCCAGTTAATCCCTTAGCACCGATATTGTTTGTTTCATCGGCACCATGATAAGTTTGTGTCAATTGAAATAAACAAAATCTAATGCCTTGCTGGTTTTTATCATCACCTATAATTTCAATGTCATTTTCATGCGCAACACGTTCAAAAAACATCTCGTTGGATTGCAGTGATGATTGATAAGATGGTACTGCAAGTAGTTTAGCATGTAATTGATTTAAAATAGTTTTTTGATCTTCTGCCTGATTTTTATCAATAATATTAGCAATTCTTTTTTCAATGATTGTTGTTTCATTTTCTTTGACATTCAATGTGAGTGTTTCTGTGAGTAGTCGATCTTTATATGCGATTTTACTTTTTCCCCTGAATTTACCATATAACTTATATCCAGAAGCAACCATTTGTTTGGATGCAGTTCGCCCGACAAGTATACGTTGTTTCAAATTCATTTGATCAACTTGCCACATATCGAATTTTCCCCAATGTTTGATTGAAAAATCAAGGCCAATAATGACGTTGATTTTCCCACTGAAGTTCAATGGTTTAATCGTTATTCGCTGATGGCCATAAATAACATTTTTCATATCGATCAAACGACCAAATGAGAGTGCAATTCGCTTTTTGTCTCTCAGCACCCATATGAATTTTCGTTTTAGTTCACCTGTTTTTAAGTCTAATTCTCTTGTGAAATCTTCGTATCTGATTTTTGCAAGATCTAATTGTTCATGATCAATGGAAATTCTGGTGTAAAGCCAGTTTACAGCATTTACCATCCAATGTGTGCGATTGACAATACCTTTATAGTGGAGCCCCGTCTCTTCTGGATTCCATTCGTAGATACCGTTGAAATATGAACCTAGTAATGATGGTGCAGATACGCCTTCTTCTATAAACCCCCGAACACCCATATATTCATTACCGATTGAAAAGATAGATTCGGATATTTTATTCTGTTTTTGATCATATTCTTCTTCAATGATTTTCCATGGATGAATTTTATAATATTCATTTGCTATTTTAGCCATATAAAACACCTCTTATCAACCAATTCGAAATCCTTTTTTGTCAAACAATAGACTTTCGTTACTGATATCAATATAAATATCTTTCTGCGTGAAAACCTGAACTTTTGTTACCACTCTTATCGGCATGCCTAATGCCTCAATATGAACTAGAAGTTCTGGACCCAAGTTCTCAACAACACTTATTTGGCCTGGTATACTGCATGGTGAATATGAATTTGAGATTCTGATGTTTTGTGGCCTGATTGCTAGATACAAAGGTTCATCACGATGCGCATTCAAACATTTATCATGTTCCTTTGATAAAATGATTTTTTGCTTGTTTGACATCACGTCCATTCCATTAAATCGAATAGGAATGACATTAATCTCTGGTGAACCGATAAACCTAGCAACCGAAAGTTTCTTTGGCTGATGATACATTTCTGCTGGTGTACCAACTTGTTGTATAGTGCCATCAATGATTACTGCGATTCGATCAGCCATGGACATTGCTTCTATCTGATCGTGTGTTACATATATGCCAGTGATTGAAAAATTTTGTTTAAGTATATTGATTTCCGTTCGCATAGATGCTCTTAAAACGGCATCTAAATTTGACAATGGCTCATCGAAAATAATAAGCTTTTTTTCATCAACTAATGCTCTTGCCAATGCCACTCTCTGTCTTTGACCGCCTGATAGTTGATGTGGATAACTGCCTAATTTATCATATAGTGACATCTTAACTGCAATATCTTCGACAAGCTTGTGTTTTTCAAGTTTTGTTAGTTTCGTGTCAATCAAACCAAATTTGATGTTCTCAAAAACTGTAAAAGATGGTAGCAAAGCATAGTCTTGAAAAACGAAACTTAATCGTCTTACTGATGGATCTTTATCATTCTGTTTTACATCATCAATATAAAGTTCACCTTCAGTAATCTCTTCTAACCCCGCTATCATTCTTAAAAGTGTGGTTTTTCCACATCCAGAGGGCCCGACAAGCACCAAAAATTCATCATCCTTAACCTCAAGGTTAAGATGCCGAACAACAAATTGATCTTTACGATATGCTTTTCCGATATCCTTTAAAACGATATGACTCATAGTAACCTCTTATTTGATACCTGTTGTAGCAACATTTGATGTAATTTGTTTTTGAAATATGAAAAATATGATTATTGGTGGAATCATTGTGAACAACAATAGTGCTAAAAATTGATCAAGTGTGATGCCATATGCTAACATGTTCGTGTTGATTCTAAACAATTTGACCATCACTGTCCATAGTGCCTCGTTGTTAATCATGATATATGGCAACAAGAAATCATTCCAAGCTGCTGTTACAGAAAATATCGATACAACCATAATGACTGGAATCGATAGCGGGACAACAATCTTGAAGAAAATTTTCGTCTGACTGGCACCTTCTAATTCCGCCATTTCAAATAAATCTTTCGGTAAATGATCAAAATGAGTTTTAAACAACATAAAATTAAATGGGCTAGCTCCAGCAATAAACCAAAATGGAATCAATGTGGCCACTGATGAATAGATATCTCGAAGACTTTGTCCAGTCATAATTGCCATCAGTTGGTAGATTCCGTTAATATTCTTATATAGTGGCACTAACGCTACTGCTGGTGGAATTAACATAGAGCCCAAAATAAGATAAAATAAAACTTTACTGCCTTTCGGCTTTAATACTGAAACAACATAAGCAAGCAAGCCATTAAATAACACTGAACAAACAACAGCACCAAGTACAATGATTACTGGATTCAATACATTGCGCATAATTTGAGTATTTTTAATGACCGTAATATATTTCCCAAAGTTCCAAGTTGAAGGGAAAAACCGATAAATATCTGGTAACTGTAAAATTTCATTAGGTTCTTTAAGTGATGTAAATAATAGCCAAAAAAATGGAATAAGCATTATTATCAAACCAAAAAGCAAACATATATGTAGGATATAATAACCAATTCGTCTAGAAGCTTTTTTATAATCTGAATATGCTAGAATACCATCATTTTTGTGTTTAAAAAACCACATACCTAGTTTTTTTGTATATTTAAATATTTGTTTAAATCCTTCATCAATCTTTGTCACTAACCAGAAAAATCCTATGTGATGTAATACCCACAATAAACCACTTTTGATTGTTTTCAAATTTTTATTAATGTGTGAGCATAATTTATAAAAACCCGTTTTTTGTTTTTTAACTGATTTTGTGAGCATCATGTCATAAGGTATATATGTTTTAACCTTTGTTTGATCTTTTGTTGATTTATGATCAAAATACAAATAAACATATGTGAACCCCAATAAAATCAACATTGTAATAACACCTAATGCTGCTGCACGACCAGTGTTTTGATCAGTGTATATTAACTTGTAAATCAATAATCCTAAAGTGTTAGCTGCGTTGTTTGTCTGACCCATAAACACCAATGGTTCATAAAAAATTTGAAAAATCGAGATAATTTGAATAATCAACAAAAGTTTAATATTTGAGAATAATGCAGGTAATGTGACATATCTCAGTCGTTGCCACACGGTTGTCCCTTTGATTCTTGATGCTTCATATAAGGAGTTCGGAATTGATTGAATTGTGGCTAAATAAATGAGCATAGTGGCGCCGGCAGATTTCCATGTCAATGTCAAAATAATTAGTGGGATTGATAATGAGTCATTTGATATCCACTCAGAAGTAGGTAATCCCAATTTTGCCAAAATAATATTGAAAAATCCATAATCATTGGCATCCATCATTGTTTTCCACATCAGAAGCACTGCAATTGCTGGGACAATGTTTGGGATGTAGAATCCAATCTTAAAGACGCTCTTCGTTCGCACAATTTCTGAGATGATGACTGCCAATATAATTGGGAGTAGAAATCCGATAATAAGTGAATATCCAACATATAATAATGTGTTGACCAATGCACCAGAAAAACGCGGATCACTAAATATTCCCGCGTAATTTCCAAAGCCATTCCAACTGATCATGTCAAAATTGGAAGTTTTAAAAAATGAAAAGACGACATTTTGTAGTAGTGGTCCCCATATGAAAAATATAAATAAAATAATCGAAGGGATCGCGATTAACCACGCCATGACATCCTTTTTAGGCATCTGACGTCTTAGATGTTTAGTTGATTTTTTGTGAATAGAAACCATTTAGCCCATTTGCTCTCTTAAGTATGTTTCAAAAAGCTGATTTTTAGAGTTTAGTGAAGATGTTACATCAAATGACAGATTCTTCAAATTGACCACCACTTCATCCAAAAGTTCATACATGTATTGTGTATAATATGGTTCTTCTCTATGTCTTGTATCATTAAGCATATCATAGAAATCTTGAAAATTATGCATTGCTTGTACATTGACATATTGAGCATTCAAAATTTCAACAAATGACGTGTAATCTTCGTTAATCCAGGGACTTACCGCTGGTAATATTAGCATGTTTTTCTGTGTGGCTACTTGCATGCCTTCTCGCATTGCATTTTGTGATGCCTGTGATAATTCTGGAGATCTACCAATATATTCAAGAAATTTAACTGCGCCTTCTACTGCTTCATCACTATCGTAAGCTGAAAACATATATGGGGTTCCCCCAAACAACGTATATTGACCAGCAGGTCCAGCTGGTATCGGTACGAATGCCAAATCATTCCGATCTATGCCACCTTGTGTAATTGCTGATGAGATAACATCATTCCCACAAATCGCCATACCAATTTGACCATTGCCTAATCTCGTTGCCCATTCTGAATAGTTCATATTACCAATCGGAACAACTGAATCACCATCATTGGCAAAATAAAAACTTTTCAAAAATTCCATCGCTGTAATCGCTTCGTTAGAATTAAGGTTAGCATGTACAACACCTTGGTTATCAATTGTTTCTAATTCGGCACCAAAAGCCCAAGCGAAATTAGAAAATTGCCAACCACCGTTTTTATCCACATTTAAAATGATTAAGCCATCTTTTTCAGTATTCCGCTTAATTGTCAAAGAATAACTTAACAATTCATCCATTGTCTGTGGGTAATATTTTTCTGAAGGATTATTTGGATTAATGATATCTACAATGCCGTCATCGTCAAGGTCTGTTGCAAGACCAGCATCTTCAAAGACTGTTAAATTAATAATTAACCCCAAACCATAACCGTCTCTAGGAATGCCATACAATCTATCATTAAATGTTAAATATTCCCGTAATTCGGGATCCATTTTATCATACCATCCTAATGTATTCACTATATCTGTAATATCTTTAGCATGTCCGTTAGATACAATCATTTGTGGCTCAGTAAACCATGTCTGAAAAACTGTAGGAAGGTTTTGAGCGTTTGCTCTTGCAATAAACGCTTCTGTTGTATATGTAAATTGTTCACCAATAATATCATATTCTGGATAATCGGCTTCAAAACGTTGTTCCCATGTTGCATACATCGCAACATCATTTGTATTCGTAGAATCCGGCCACATACCAACATATACTTCTATCTTAGTTGAGTTTTTACAAGCCGTTAAAGATAAAATAACAAGAAACACAAAACAGATACTCATGATTTTTCTCATCAAATGATCAACTCCTATATAAATCTTTATGTGATGATGGTCCGGTTACACAAAACGTGCAACCAGACCAATGATTTATTTTTTATTGTTATGCAACATCATCACTAAATGATGCAATTTGCCAAGCGTATTCATTTTGATAGAAATTGAGATTGTCTACAATGACACTGCCACCATTGATGTGAAAGCCAAAAACTTGAAGACCACTTGGATGACCTACTAAATAAGGTGTGACATCAATCACAAATGTTTGCATGTCAACCGTTAAATCAGATACGACACCATCAGCAACTAATGTTGACCAGTTAACGACATTGCCATCACCTAATTCTAATCTAAATGTATTTGCATTCGCACTAGCGTCCAACAGTTTCGCATCAAGTGTAATGATTGTAGTGTTAGTAATTTTTGGTGAACCAAATCTAAAGCTAAGATATTCTAGAGATACCATATTCAATACACCATCAGCAGGGATTCCAGAATGCCACCAATAACTTACGCCATCATCAACAATTTCAGTTTCAAAATCATTAGATAAAACATTGTGAAGTGAAACAAACATGTCATCCCGTTGGAACGAGATATTGTCAATGAGTAATATAGCACCTCCATCAGCTTCAATGCCAAATGTATCACTTGGTGTTAAACCAGATTGTGCGACATCAACAACAATGTGCTTGGTTTCGCCGACATCAGGCATTGTAATTGGATTACCATCCAAACCAATGATTGCTTCATTCCATACATGTGTGCCACCAACATTGATACCGAGTGATCCAGCTGCATTGACAGTTAAATCAAAGGCAATATATTGTGGAACAACTTTGACTGCAGTGTGATATTGTGCATAACTTGAAGATGCATCTAATTGTAGAACAAGGTTACCAAACCCGTCGTCTACGATTGATGAAAGTGTGCCATAGTTGTTTGCCCACCATTGGTCAGGACCAAGTTGTCCATTTGCATCACCTATGGTTGCCCATTCAAAATCACCCCACAAAAGTTCATCGTCAAAATATGGTTTTGGTTCAAGCCATGTTAAATTATCAAGTAAGTAAATTTCTCCGTCTGATGCGTGAAACCCAATCGTGTCTGTTATTGAAAAACCTGAAACTAACCAATCAATGATATAATGATGCCACTGACCATCAGCATTAACAACCATCGGAACGCCATTTGCTAGAATGACTTCACCATCTTTGACCCATTTGATGTTACCATCAGGTCCTAATCTAAAGCTTTCAATTACACCTGGTGTCGTAACCTTGAGGTCAAATGCCAAATAATGTCCAGTTCCCTTAGAAGCCGTATGATATTGAGCATAGGCAGTGCCATCGATTTGTAATGCTTGTCCTTCACCGTCAATAACAATCGTTGCTGGTGTGCCATAAACATTTGCCCACCATTGATTAGTAGATATCTGGCTTTGTGCAGATTCATCAACTGTTAAGCCTTCAAAAGTTGCAAATATGATTGGTGTTGTATAATCAACAGTATCCAATGCATTGGCGAACATAATCGTGTCAATTGTCAATGCAGAACCAGTGTAATATAACGTGAATCCTGCAAAGTCAGGTGAATAACCTGCTGTCAACGTCAAATCAACGATAAGGTAAGACCATATGCCATCACTATATGGATATGTTAACTCATCTTCGGGAATTGAAGGTAATCCTAATCCTGCAACCCAATCAGCAGCATAGATTACACCACCTACGTTGGCATCATTATAGTCCTTCTGTTGGATACGTAAATCGTTTAAAGTACCATCATTTTCCAACTTATATTTGAAAACGAGATAACGATATTCATTCATGTTTGCTTTAGTTGATGAATGAACAACATAGTCAACATAAGTACCACCCGTTGAATCAAATGTAATTGCACCATCCGCAATACTTGATGCTTGCAAACCACCATAAGAAATCAAATATGTAAAGCCATTGTCTAATGCTGTTTGGTTGTCACTAGTCCAAACCGATGTTGTGCCAATAGTTGTTCGATCGAAATTATCATAAATCAATGCGTTTTCAAGATCTAAAACAGGATATGAAACTGCTTCATAATCACCAAGATATGACAAGAATGACTGTGAAATTGCAATCGCGACTTCACCATCATTGACAAGTTGATAACCAGCAATCTGATTTTCACTTTCATCAATTTCACTAAATGGAATTGTGACATTAATCCAATCACTACCTAAAATTGGTATGCCTTCTATATCATCAAATGTGATAGGATCGCCTATTGAACCATCATTGTATACGGGGGCAATTGCGACCATTGATGGATTGAATGTACCAACTTCTTCTTGTCTCAACCTTAAAACGAGATGTGTGTTTTCACCACTCGCTGTTTCAAGATATTCAGCATAACTACCATCACTTTCTATTGTCACATAAGTAGACACAACCTTACCAACCGTACCTGACCAATAAGATGCATTTTGTGAATAATCTGAACCTTCATATGGATAGATGGGGTTTGGTACTTTAGCATAATAAGCATCTTTGATTTCGATAATACCTGATCCCGTTTCAGAAGTGTTCATCAAATGGAACCCAACCATTAATCCTGAACCTGCTGCGTCCGAATATGTTGGTTTAGCGGTAAATGTTTTACCGTCTAGCGTGTCTGTAATTGAAATGACATAATTATACCATTCGCTGTCTAGTTCTCTAGAAATAGGTTCCAAATCCGGATCATATGTTTCTGTTAGTGGAATTACGAGTACCTCGTGATTATCATCTAACCTGAAGCCAATTGATAAATCTTCGATTGATGCGCCAGCAAATCCCCTTAATCTTAAGACAAGATATTGGAATGCTGCTGCAGATTCATTATCTGGTCCGGCTTGTTTCCACAAAGCGCCATTGGGATTGTTTCCAATTTCGCCAGAGTAACCTACAAAAATATATGGTTGATCGCTATCGATACCTGCATTGTGAAATGCCAAAGTTGTATTTAATGATGACGATGTGAAATCATTGATCATCTGATCAAAATCTTCATTGTATGCTCGTCCTTCATATGCCGGTGTATCAGGTATACCTATAAATGAGAAATTTGCTTTTAATGTGATATCACCTGTAATTGGTGTCGTGAATACGAATACTTCATCATTTAATAGCCATCCGTCAAAACTAAAGTATTCTTTCACGGGTGCACTTGGTTCAGTAGCGACTTGGCCCGATTCAACCACTTGATCAGGGATTGCCGTAGCACCCACTGTATCAAATGTTACCGTGAACGTTTCAGCCACTATCCAATGTGCAACTAGTGTGATACTTTCTTCAACTGGTGTTGAAAAATCAAATTCAACATTGCCTAAATACCATCCACCAAATGTGTATCCAGATTTTATTGGATCTATAGGTTCATCCACCGTTTCTCCCCTGTTAACTTCTACAACAACCGCTTCCGTGCCATTGTCTGCGTCAAAAGTGACTTGCAGTATTGATACACATGCAGCCAAAGAAATTGCTGCAACCGTAATCAGTAATAAACTGAATATACGGGTAATCCAACCTTTCATATATTTAACCTCCTTTTTCATGTAATAAATTTATTACATGTTATAACCTAGTAAAAATATTACTCATAGACACTAATTTCCGAGAATTGTGCACCATAACCTCCTGGTGCTGAGTTACCGGTTACAATCAATATGATTGACTGCATTTCAATGCTATTGGGTAAAATAATTGAAACCATATTACCATTAGCGTTTGAGAATAAATACTCGACTGGTCCGCTAAAAAGAGGTTGCCATCTTACAGAACTAATAGCAGTTTCTGTACTTATCGAATATTTAATTTCAATCGTTTGTATACGATCTGGCCAACTGGACAATGGTGGTAGGTGTAAATTAATGATTCTCACATTATAAACCGAATCCATATCAACAACTATCCATCCCGGCCATATATCTTTTTTGGATTCAAAATATGTTGTCACATCACCATCAGTAAGTTTTTCGGGATTATAGACATCCTCATACGCATTTGCATACGGTGTCTTACCATACGTCAGTGATGCTGGATAAAATTCGATGTATCTTATGAATGGCACATTAGCATAAACAACATCATTAAAGTAATAAAATCTTAATTGCACAGCTATGTAATCGTTAGGTGCCATTCTAATATCCACATAATTGTTTTTAGATGGTGAGAATTCGTAATCTTCACCGTTTAATTTTTTAGAAAATATCGGTAATCCTGTTGTTGAACTAACGCTGGTTGCTGCATAAACAGAAATCTTCTGCATGAAAAAATATGTTGAATCTACTGCACCAAACAATCTAATAGAACCGACTTTATAGCTATTATCAAACATGATACTGAGTGCGACATAGGATGCAGCTGTCGCTTCTACTGGCCATGGTTTCGCTTTCCATGAGTTTGTATTATTAGATAAGACATTATTTACTTCGAATCCAGCTTGATCATAATCCTCTAGGCTGCTGCCACCCCAATCCTGTGTAGAAATGCCATACGTTGCACGTGCAATAAAGTTGCCTTCAATCTTAGAACCAGCATAAGGTGGTTCTGCAGTTGAAACAGCAAATTCAGGAATTTCAATCGCTTCTTGTGCTCTAGCCGGAACAATTATTTTATCAACCACGTAATAATCACCTAAATCAAGCTCATAATAATGATAAACGTGTGCGCCTGTTGGTACCTCCGATGATAAAACGCTGATATCTGAGACAAAACTATTAGTATTCACTATAGAACTATCTTGGATTTGTGTACCATGAAAATCAATATCCTTGAATGTGACATCTCTAATGTCATGCGTATTATCAAAACCGTTCATACGAATATTTAAATCATAAGTACTAGAACCAATTTTTTGTTCATTTAGAACTTTGATGTTCTCAAAACTAACATGATGAATTGTTCCTCTTTCATATTGGCTGACAGACCAATCGACATTATAAGCAATCGTCATATCAATCAAGAAATTGTCATAATTTTCTGTCCATATGTCTCCAACTTCATAAGCATCTTCAATCGTGATATTTTTAAACTCTATGTTATATATCTCGGCTTGATCGGCATTATGAATACTCATAACTGCTTTGTGATAATTATGAAGCACCGTAATGTTTTCGAATACAACATCTCTAATAAAGGATCCGTATGTCTCATAACCAATTTCCATTGATTGTGCCAAGTCGGTCCAAAGAATATTGTTGATGAAATGAATGTTTTCACTTGGATTATTATCTCTATTTTTGACAACTAGAGAATCATCCCATGATCTAACGAATGAGTTTCTTACAACAACATCAACACATGACTGAATTGAAATACCATCACCGTTTGGTCGTGCTGTAATGACCTTTATATTGTCTATGATTAAATTTGTTGTATGTTGTGCGTGAATAGTCCACCCGGCAGGATCTAAAAAGGCAATTCCCTCAATATATACATTGTCACAATTCTGTAATTCAATTGGAATCGCACGTTGTGATGCTTCTTCACGTGGATAAATTGAACCAGATATAATACCACGACCTCTAATCGTAATATGATTCAATCCATATGCGTTAAATTGGCCATAGACTAATGCCCCCCCAGCTAAATATACAGTCATGCCCGATTCTAAAGGGATGGTGTCCGTTTTCCAAACACCTGGACCAATATATAAAATCGAGTCATCGGCCGCAGCTTCTGCTTCAGTGATTGGATCTTCTTCAATCGGATTAGCAAATAGATGGATTGCTTCTTGAATCACAGAACCATTAGGTAAATCTTGAGGAATTGGATCATTTAATTCAATGGTATAATTTGCTGGATATTCCAAATCAAACTCAATACGATTATTTATAATGGTTGTTTGAATTCCATAAGATACCGGATGAATAGATGCTTTTGTTACAACATAATCATCCTTAACATCAATTGTGACATGAACTTTACCTAAAAAATCAAAACTTGCAACACTGGCATACGTTGAGCTGTTTACCCATGTAAAACTTCTAGCGTGATTTACCAATGTTTCATAAACAAATAGAGATTCATTCTCAACTTTGATATCATAACGAGATGATGACTGCAAAATATCAGGCATATCATAAACTCTGAGTTCTGTTGTTGTTTGAACGCCATATAAAATATTCACAGAAAAAGAAGTTTGTACATCTAAATAGGTGATGGTTACTGTTGATGTACCAACAACTGAGGAATCAAATCCGGTTATTTCATAATCCGTTACAACTTCTTCGGATTTTCCTTTTTTGTACGTGACAATCATACCTGTATTATCAAACGCTTGATCAAGATAATAA
>WOZH01000046.1 GCA_011620375.1 Acholeplasmataceae bacterium | reverse complement strand
GTCTATATGTTCTATATAATGCTACATATGCCACGTGCAAAATCCTCTCTTTCTCATTTCACTTTATTATATCATGTATCCTTTAAAATATTCAGTAGATGATACGTTATTTACCCAAACAGAACTTGCTGAATAATTCATTGAGTAAATCATCTTGATAATATTCACCTAAAATTTCACCGAGTGATTTCCATGCTTGCGTTAGATCGATGGCGTATACATCAACTGGCATATCATTCTCAATTGAAACCAACACATTTTGCAGTGATTCTTTCGCTTCTTTGACTTTCATAATATGTCTAACATTTGAAAGATAATTATAATTTCTAGATTCAATATCAGACAATGATAATGTCTCAAGAATTGCTTCTTCTAGTTGTGATAAGCCTTTTTTAGTCAACGCAGATACCGAAATTGATGGCATATGCATGGTTTGTGGTAGATCCGCTTTATTACCAATAATGAGTCTTCTTTTATTTTCTGTTAATGCTAAAAGTTCTTTATCGTCATCCGTTAAAGCCTTGCTTTGATCTAAAACAAGCAAGACCAATTCTGCTTCATCAATTGCTTTTTTAGATCGATTGATTCCCATTTGTTCAACCATGTCTTCAGTTTTTCTTATCCCTGCTGTATCGACTAATATAAGTGTAACTCCACGGATATTGACCTGTGCTTCGATGGCATCTCTCGTTGTGCCTTCAATCTCGGTAACGATGGCTTTATCTTCGTTTAACAAGGCGTTAAGAAGGCTACTTTTACCGACATTAGGACGACCGATAATCGCTGTTTTAACCCCTTCTCTTATCATTTGATTTTTGCGTGATTCACGCATGATTTCATTAATCGATTTGAGTAGCGCTTCAGTCTCTGGCTTGATGATTTCTTTACTCATCACGACCGCATCATCATATTCGGGATAATCAATATTTACTTCGATTTGTGCGATGATTGATAATAACTTATCTCGCAATTTTCTAATCATATTCGATGTTTCTTTTTGAATGCCTAGATTAGCGATTTTTAATGCTTGTTCGCTTTTTGCATGAATCAAATCCATAATAGATTCTGCTTCAACTAAATCGATGCGTCCATTTAAATATGCCCTTTCACTGAATTCTCCTGGTTCAGCTAAACGGATGTTTTGGGTTAAAATACGTTCAAGCACTTTTTGTACGATTAAAATACCACCATGTGTGGATACTTCAATCATGTCTTCGGCTGTAAATGAGCGAGGTGCTTTTAATACCGTGACCATGACTTCATCCAAATAGCTGCCATCTTCATCGAGCACATGTCCGTACCAAACGGTATGGCTTTTGACTTTTGTCAAATCTCGGCCTTTGAATATATGATTAAATTCGGGAATTGCTCCTTCACCACTGATTCTAATAACAGCGATACCTGCCGTTCCAAAAGCAGTAGAAATTGCAGCAATCGTATCATTCATCTTCTTCGATGTCTCCACGTGTAGGCTCAACCTTGTTGCTACCAATTTGTGACTTAAATGGATTTAGCCCTCTTACAATATCACGGACCAAAATCAATACGACCATAAACACACCAAGGATAGATCCCAAGACAAGATAACCACTGCCTAAAACCACACCAACCATAGCTGAGAACCAAAGTGTCGCAGCTGTTGTGATACCCCTGATGTGTGCATGGTCTTTTAGAATGGCACCAGCACCGATAAAACCAACTCCAGTGACGACTTGAGCGATAATACGTTGTCCTTCTGGATTTGTAAAATTATTGTCTAGTTGATATTGAAACATCAGCCGTTGCATAATTGCAATACCTGCGGCTCCTATACCCACCAAAACATGTGATGATAACCCAGCCGCTTTACCAACGTTTTGTCTTTCAAGGCCTACAAATCCTGAAAAAACATACGTTAAAGCAATCGGTATAATAATCATGAATAGAATTTGATTAAAACTTAACTGCAAATCATAAATATATTCCATCATTACTTGCTCCTTTCTTTATAAATCTCATTATAATCGACTTTTTTATCGCGATTACGATAACCAAGAATGGCATCAATGTTGACATTGGTTGCACTTGTATAGATCATTTGATCGACGTGGGGATTGTCTTTTCTAAGCGATGTAATTAGTGTTTTAATCTCTCTGCGTTTTGACGATGTCTTTTTAGCAGTAACCGTGCATCCACAATTCATGGCCTGGATACCACTGTGTTTTATCCACCGTATGACATCTTTTTCTTTGACTTGCATCATAGGTCTAATAAGTTCGATACCTGCAAAGTTTGTCGCTTTGATTTTCGGTACCATCGTCATAAATTGACCTTCATAAAAGATATTTAAGAGTGTGGTTTCAATCACATCATCAAAATGATGTGCTAACGCCAACTTGTTACATCCTAAATCTAATGCCGCTTGATAAAGAAATCCTCTTCTCATCCTTGCACACAAATAACAAGGATTGTCACTTGCCAGTTTACCCGCAACGTGGAAAACTTCTGATTCTCGTATTTCTATTGGTATATCCAAGGCCTTGCAGTTATCTTCCAATTTATTTCTATTGGCTTTATGAAATCCAGGATCCATGGCTAAAAAGACAAGCTCAAAAGGTATTTTATTATGCCGTTTTAATTCTTGAAACAGTTTTGCTAGAAGCAGACTGTCTTTACCACCTGAAACACCAACTGCTATCTTATCGCCTGGTTCTACTAAGTGGTAAAGATTGATTGTTTTGACAAAAGGGACAAAAATATCCTTTTTATATGTTTTTGTTAAACTTCTTTCAATCTCCTGCAATGGCAGCATCGGCTTGTTGATGCGTACGGCTTCACATTGGTCTATCAAGATATTTGATTCCATTGATTGATAACCTCATTGACATCACGAATAAAATCATCTAGTTGATCCCAACTTTCAAGTCTAGCACCTGAAGCTTTAGCATGACCGCCACCGCCATATTTGTTTGCAAGTTCATTAATCGTCGGTCCAGATGAGCGTAAACGAATTCTAATCTCATTTGGGTATTCGATAAACAACGCCCAAACAGGATATCCTTCAATACCTCCAAGTGCATTAACTGTCGATGCTGCTTGTTCATCAGTGACATTATATTTTTCAATTACAGCACGTGTCATTTTAGCATATATGAATCCGCCTGTTGTGGCATAATTTGTATACACATAGCCTTTTAAAGCAATCATCGAAAGAGATTCTTTGGAAAGATGACTATCGATATATTCAACATCAACACCTTTTTCTAATAGCATGCCGGCTAATTGATGCGTTAATTTAGAAACACCACGATATCTAAAACGACCCGTGTCCGTTACAATACCTGTATATAATGCAATTGCCCCTGCTTTGGATAATTTTAATTCATCCTTAAATTTATAATAAAAATATGCAATCATTTGTGCGCATGACGGAAAATTGGTGTCTACCCACATCAAGTCACCATAATCTTCAACTGGAATATGATGGTCGATTTTGATTATCTCTTTGCCGTTAATATATCTCGAATCGCTGATGCGATCTTGAATTGCAGTATCAACAACAATTGATAGTGCCCCTTGATATTGATGATCTTCAACGATGTCTACCTGCCCAACATAATCCACATATGACGATGTTTGACCAACAACATAGACATGCTTGTTAGGAAAGGATTGCTTGATGAGATCCTTCAATCCGAATTGCGCGCCATAACAATCGCCATCGGGTCTTTTATGTCCGTGGATGATGATTGTCTCATATTTTTTAATTTTATCAAGTATTCTTTTCATAATTTTTTGCCCTTTCATCGAAGTCTTTGATACTTTGATCGACGGTTTCCCAGTCAGAAAAACTCGCACCACAAGCGTTGTTGTGTCCACCACCACCATAGTGTTTAGCAATATCAACAATCGTGATGTCTCGTGAGCGGAATTCGCCGACAATTTTATGGTTTTCTTCATCTTCCGTGAAACTTAGCCAGATTGGAACTTCTTTGATGCCCGCCATTTGATTGATCATGCCTCTGCTCACAGATTGAAAATCCAATCCAGATCGTTTAATCAAATCATTCGTATTTTTGCGATATGCAACACCGTGTTCTGTGATATCAAAACTTGCAAATAGATTTTTAGCTAATCTTTTTTTAAGCGGCTCCGTATAAATGAATTGATAAAACGATTGAATATCTGGATTAAAAGGTACGATGTACGCTGCCAACTCAAAGGTTTGTTTTGCATTATTTAGATACAAGAATCTACCTGTATCGGTCACCATACCACCATAAAGATAGGTTGCTGTTTCTGGTGTAATCCGCCATTTTAATGTGCGTGCTATATAGACGATCATTTCTGCAGCAGATGCGAATTCAGCATCTTTATAAAAAATAGAAACATCGGCGACATCCGTGTCATTACGGTGATGATCAATGATGACTCTTTCCTTCGCTAACATATATCGATTATCACTTATCATATGTGTAACGGCGACATCCGTGATTATTGCTAGCGCCTGATGATAAACCGAATCATCGAGATTATCCATCATCGCTTGATAGCACATTTGATTACAATCGCCTACCGCATAAATATTTTTATTGGGATAATTTTCTTGAAGCAATAATTTCAAGCCATATTGACTACCAATCGCATCCATATCAGGTCTGCTGTGCCGATGGATGATAATGGTATCATAGCCTTCAATTATGGTTTTTATATGATTTATTAGCGTCATCTCTTTTTCCTTTCGAGGGATTAAAATATTATAACATATTTAGATAGAAAAAGCGATTTATCTATCGCTTCTTCTTCATCATATTATTGGTTTATGAGCGTCCTTTTATGAAATTCTAAGTCCGATCTAATCATTTCCGAAAGTGGCAATTTAGGTTCCCATCCTAAAATCTTTTTAGCTAGATCATTGGACGCGATCAATATTGCTGGATCCCCTGCACGTCTATTGGCATATTGATATTTTACTGGGTGGATGTTTTCAAGTGTTTTGACAACCTCCATCACACTAAATCCTTGATTGGATCCTAAATTTATGATTTGTGAAGTGTCTTTATTATTTAAATATTCAACGCCTAAAACATGTGCTTGTGCAAGATCAGTCACATGAACATAATCTCTAATGCATGTGCCATCTTTCGTCTCATAGTCATTCCCATAAATATCCAAGTGATCTCTAATGCCTAATGCAGCTTCGTTTGCTATTGGAATAAGATGTGTGGGCTTACTGACTTTATACCCAATTTCTAATGTTTTATCAGCGCCAGCTACATTAAAATATCTAAAAATAACATAATGCATGTCATGTGCATTCGCTACCCATTTAATCATCTTTTCAACAGCGAGCTTGGTTTCACCATAGGGGTTAATTGGCGCAAGTACATCACTTTCGTGACAAACCCCGTTCGCTTCTCCGTAAACAGCCGCTGTTGATGAAAATATGAATCGCTTGACATTAAAATCCTTCATGGTTTCCAAAAGTACACGAACCCCCTCTACATTATTATGATAATATGCAAGTGGTTGTTCAACCGATTCGGGAACAACAATTTTAGCAGCAAAATGCATCACTGCATCGATGTTTTCGTGTTCAAAAACAGCTTCTAAATCTTTTCTCTTTGTAATGTCTCCTTTATAAAAGACGGCTTCTTTGGGAACAAATTCTCTGTGTCCGGTTGATAGATTATCAAATACGATGACATCGTGATGAGCTCTGATAAGCTCGTATACCGTGTGACTTCCAATGTAACCCGCTCCGCCAACAACTAATACTTTCATCTCATATCCTCCTATTCCCAAGGTAAAGCCAAGTGGGGCGTCCAAACGGGATTATTGGTCGTATTATAATCACCATTATAATTCCAATCTGGTGATTTTTCGCCATTTGGATTAGAAGGATATCCTTTTGTTCCCCAACCATTTTGAATTGCTCTTTCTTCTGCAAATCTTAAAAATGTCAAATATGGTACATTTTTATAACTGAGTGCCAAATCATGCGATTCATATGTTATACCAACATCCTCTGATAACCCTTCACTTACAATTAAAAATTGTGAAAGATAGCCGTTAACCCAAACAAGTGCAAGATTTCTGCCATTCACTTCTGTTAATGAATATCCCGGGATTGATTGAATATGAATGGTCTTGCTTGCAGCATCATTTAATAGGTATTCTTTATTATATTTACTTGCCACATATCCCCATGGTTCGGCAGAAACGTACGATCCATCAACTTCTGGTGTGTTTAGATAAAAATATCTAACTGATCCGCCAGGAAATCCATCTTCAGCACTAAAATATGCCGTATCCCCGTCTGCTATGCCAGCATTAACTGTTTCAACTGCACCTCCACCGCCGTTAGTAGTGACTGTTTCGTTTACATATGGCATAGTTAGGTATCTATCTTCTAATCTTGGCCCTGCATATAAATCATCTAATGTTTTAATCTCGTAATCGTCATTTTTCAAATATTGAAATAAATCCGGTAGATAGTATATGAAATCATATTCATAAAATTCTGCACTAGGCGTATATGATGAAGGTTCACCTAATCTAATCAGTGTTAGATCTTTTGCATAGGCGATATTAATCCCTTTTTGTCCAACTGTGTCAATCACTGTTCCATTATATGTTAATTCAATGACATCGTTTCCGTTAAATGGTAGCGAATCCATATCGTATACGAAATCTGTTTTTGCTATGATTGTCGAATCAACTGCTGCATTTCCGCTGATAGCAAAATAACTGTTTGCCTCTATTGTGCCGGTTAAATCAATCGTTTTTGAGACTTCTATTGACCCATTTGTATAAAAGTTAAGACTATAATTGTTAAGGTCTATATTTTGATCTGATGTATTGTATAGTTCAATCACATTATCTGACTGCGCTGTTGCATCAAATACCTTAGAAATTACAAGTGATGTTGAACCGCCACCACACGCAAATAGCCCAAATGTTAACACTAGGCTTAAGATAAATAATAATTGTTTTTTCATGTTGGTCTCACCTCATATTTATTTTAACATAAACACGCTAAACATCACTCGTGTGATGTGTTTTGATTTCAGCTTTGATTTCTTCATATCTTTTTCTCTCTGCTGCTTGTTTTATACTTTGTTTATCATGAACTTTTCTCATCACATACTTATGAAAATATAAGAAGTAACTTACAGTAGCAACTACAATCATTTCTATACCAATATATAAAATAATGTACCAGTTATAACTGTTCAATTCATCAACAAGCGTTGCATCATAGTATAAATCACCGTTTTGCGCGATATCATCAATACCATAATTTCCGGTTATATCAAGTGCTTCGGGCGTTAATACATTGAGCTCTCTATTATATGATGAAGCAAACAAGTCCACTGTGTTTGTGGTCGCAAGTGTGCTATTTGTTAAACCAACAAGTTTTGTATATGTACCTAGTGTAGTCGCATAAGAAATGCTGATATGTACAATTCGAGCTTGTCCGGTGTTTGTTTCAAGCATCGATGCATCAATTAAAAATAATCTAGTTGCATCTTCAAATATAGATACAAATGTTTCATCAAATTCATTTTCTACTGTATCGCCAATAACAATATCACGATCAAATGTAATACGAATATTAATGTCATGATAACCATCCTCATTCGTCACAGCGAGATCATCGTCAATCCGGATGTCTTTTGCCAAGATGGCTATTCTGTTTTTGGTTTGATTGCCTTGGATTAGGGCAACGGGATAAATCATTAGATGTATACCATGATCAACAGCTACAAACATCTCATCAAAAAGTGGTTCTGACAATGTATATGCATCCGTACCATCATGTTGATTAGCAATGTTGGATGCGAGTATCAGTTTACTGTCATCTGCTAATAGTTCTTCTTGTCTATCTGCTAAAAAATCAATCACTTTTGATGCTTCGCTAAAGGTTGCTACAAAATATGTGACCATTGCTATGAAGGCGATATATACGATAATTCCAAATGTTTTTAGTGACATGCTAGTACCTTTCAAAAAAGACTCACTTATTATTATACAATAAGTAGAAGATTATGTTTGAGCAAAAAGAAAAGAGCACGAATGAATCGCGCTCTTTAAATTGTAAATAATTAACTGTTAAGAAGCAGCTGGTAAATCACATGTGTGTGAACCAATATAAGTTGTTGTGTCTTTTGCATACGGTGTCCATTCGGATTCAGTATATGTTGTGTTACCGATAACGATTGAAGCATTTCTTACTAGTGTAACATCTTGAGCAAAATTGCCAGTGTTTCCTACTGTTCCTATCACATCGATAATTGTGCCATCCTTCTTGAGTACCAATTCATCATCACCATTAAAGTTAATTACTGAATTGTTCGACAAATCACCTTCATCAGAAATGGCCGTAATTGCACCACTATTATAGAGTACATATACTTCGCCTGATGCTAATGTTCCAGATAATGCAACCGTTTGAGATGCTGAAGTGCTTTCGCCTGAATAAAGTTCTACAGAATACACGCTTAAATCCACTGAAACTCCTGTTGGATTATAAATTTCAATTGCTTTATTATAACCTCCGCCTTCAATATATTCAGAGAAGAATAACTCTGGTGTTGGTTGTGCAACTTCTGCTAAAACTGTAACAACAACTGTAATTTCTGTTAATGTTGTTTCGCCAACTGTAACTGTATATCCTAATGTAACATCAACATTTGGTTGACCTTCTACTGGACGTGTAACAACACCTGTAATTGAAATAACTGCTGGATTGGAAGATGTCCAAGCAACTGTTGCTCCAAATAGACCGACTGTTGGTAATGTTAAATCAGTAGTAACTTCATCTCCAACTTCAGGTACATCCAATAAGTCTGCAGCTGCAGCAGCATATTCAGCTTCTGTTAGTGTCGTTGAACTTGCAACAATTTCACCATTTGAATGAAAAACAAAAGATGCTATACCATCATTTATTTTCAAAACCACTGATGTAATATCAACAAGATCACCAACTTCTAATGCTTGCAATGCTGTTAGCGCTTCTGTATATCCACTGCTTCTATTATCAAACATACCTTCAATTACTTGACCTGTACTTGGATTGTAGAAACCAAAATAATATGTATCGTGTGAATCTACTTCAATTGATGAAATCAAGAGGGCATCAATTTTTACTAATTCACTTCTATAATCGCCAAGTGCAGCTTCCGTAAAGTCAAGGCCATCTATAGCTGTTGGTGTGGGAAGTGCTGGCTCATCTTCAATTACTGTTACATCATCAACGGCTGTGACATTAACTTCTAAATAACCTCTAAATGAAACTAATTCTCCAATAATTTCAATTTCTGAACCAAAAGCATACTCAGCAAAATTTACACGTAATTCTGATGGTGAGCTTGCTGGATAAATACCTATACCACCAGTTGAATCTTGTAGGTAATAATAACTTGATTGTCCACCAATCAATATGCCTTGAATTCGTACAATATCACCATCATTAAACAGTGTAGTATTATAGGCATCTGCAACTGTACTTAGTGGATATTCACCAAGTTTAATAACAAAATTGACAACGATATCATCTTGGCCAGTAAATGAAACTGTCGCAGTTAGGCCAACTTCAACTTGTAAGCCAACCGGAACAGTTGTTTCACCTGTTGTTAAATTAACGTACGTTTTATTTGGATCTTCACTGTCGGTAAATGACCAAACGATTGTTGACCCTTGGACGCCACTTGTTGGTAAATCAAGCGTCAGTGCTTCTGCACTCGATGCTGGAAGTGATAATGAATTTGCGTCAATTTGAATCTTATCAGCGTCTGTCAAGTTAGCGGCAACTATACCTTCTGGACCACCTACATAATAAAGAGCAAACGCTAAATTATTTGAACGGTATGTGTAAATAACAACATCGATGGTTACTGTTTGACCATTATAAGCTCTAAGTGCTATAAAATCTAATGTGTGATAGTAAACCATAAATGCATCAGCTGGTAATGAGGTTGTGCCAACAATTGCAGCTGCTTTATCTGTTTCATTAACATCAACAATCCATGTGTTATAGTCATCTTGCATATCATCGTTTGTCATGTAGACAGTACCGGTAATGGTAGCGTATATGGGTTCCATGTTACCATCCGTAACGTTACCGGAAGCGGGTTCATCTAACCCCTCTGCTACAAATCCATCAATTGCATCTTGAACGCTCGTATATACTTCTGGTGTCGGATATTGTGGCGTAGCTGATGTTTGTTCTGTGGCCGTTGAATTTGATATTTCCCAAAGACCATAGTACCATTCCATTGTGCCTGAGACATTGTAGACTTTGCCAACTTCCATACTGCCACTTGCTCCACCATAAACTTCCGTGATGCCTGTACCATCATAAATAAACGCACTATCATCGCCTTTAGCAAATACAGTCACGTTGTTAAGGTCGATCTGTGTCTTGTCTTGTGCATCAGCGGGGTCATATGCTGCATCTGTAACTGCCAAGAAATCAGCAATGTTATTAATGGTGAGTTCTTGAACTGATTGTGCAATTACTGTTACCGTAATAGTATATGTCATTGTGTTGTTCGTGCTCGGTAAGGTAAGCACGGCAGATATAACTACGTCTGCATTGTTTTCGCCAAATGCTGGACGATTGACTGTAGCAAGTACTAGACCTTCGGCATCTGGTTCTCCAAGAGAAATAACACCAGGTTGATCAGTTGACCATTCTGCTGTAACTTCTCCAACTAAATCGGTTGGTAAGTAGAAGTTGTTTGTGACTGCTGCTGGTGTTTGAATAACACCACCAAGCGTATCATAAGCCGCTTGTAAATCTTCTTCTCCATTATTACACGAAGTAAGAAATATACCAGCCAAAAAGATTGTAAACACGAGTAATACTTTTTTCATTGACTTGTTTCTCCTTTTTATTTTTATTTTGTTAACTTCTAATTAGTGTTTAATTAGTGAGGAAATCGTATGATTCTTGATACTGTGTATCTATATAGTTATTCAAATCTGTTTCACTCGTTGATTGATAAGCAAATATCTTGTCAATAAGTGATCCCACTTCGCTTCTTGTATCAGAACTTAAGTTAAAGACTGCTGAAGTAAAGAATATATCGCTGTTATCTAGGAAAATTTGAATGGCTTGTTTAACAAGTTCATCTTGTGCCCATTCTATTGCTTCTTTAGTATCTATTGGTTCACCCGTGTGGGTACCAAAGTTACTCCAAGCATCTTCTTGATAAGATGAATAACGTATAGATGCATATCCAGATGGCAAACTGAACTCCAGTGATCTTTCTGCCGTTGTCATGTATTTAACAAATAGCCATGCTGCAATCATTTGTTGTTCACTGCCACTCTTGTACAAGTTTATATTTGGTCCTTGTTGAATTTGTCGTCTTGTGACACCATCATAAGAAGGTAACGGTGCGACGCCAGCTCTTACCCCACCGGTGTATAGTGCCGGTACCCCATTTTCAAATACGGTAGCGCTCATATTTTCATATGCATATCGTGTCCCGCCTGTTGAACCAACATACATATAAAGACTCCGACCCGTTTTATAGATATCTGACATAAAGCCATCACCATTAAGTGATCTTGTTAACATTAACCCTCTATCAACTTTGTCTTTAAAATATCTAACCATGTTTTTGGATGTCTCATTGTTGAAAAGAATTTCACCTTGGCCGGTTTCATCATTAAGTCCTGTGTACGGTGCACTCCATTGTTCTGATGCTGAGATGAATAGGTTATCTGTTGAATCATAGCCAAATGGCACTGCATTAATATCCCATGTTTTGATATCTTCTGCGATTGCGAAAACATCATCCCATTTAAAATCTTCAGAATTTACAATTTCCGTATATGTTTCTTCGCCAATTGAATGTTGATCAAAAACAGTCTTATTATAGAATAATGCTTCTGTCGATTTTGTAAATGGCATTGAATAAATGGTGCCTTGATTGTCATAGCTTGTGCCTTCTGCCCATAAAGTTGGTAAAAAATCTTGAATTTCTTCTTGTGTATAACCAACGTTAGGATTACTGATGAATGTATTGAGTGGCAGTGGTGCGCCTGACGGCATATAACGCGCGATATGGTCAGGATAACTTTCTGAAATATCTGGTGCGTTACCACCGGTAATCGCTAATGCGATTTTATTCGCAAGTGGATCATAATCTATTGCTGCTTTTTCTTCTACAACATTGATGTTTGGATATTCTGCTTCAAAATCCGTAATCCATGATTGCAATAAAGCTTGACTGTTGGCACCCATGCGATGCCAAAATGTAATTGTAACTTCTTCATTAGGATCTAGATTGGCATCTACAGGTAGACCATCAAACGTATAATTTTGACCGGGACTACATGCTGCAACTGTCATTGCAAAAGTCATAAATAATGCAATTAACCAAATTTTTTTCATTTACTATTCCTCCTATTTGTGTATTGCTATATATATCAAAGGATTTATCCTTTAACACCACTTCTTGAAACGCCTGACATGATATACTTTCTAAAGAAAATGAACAAGAGTAATAATGGAACTGTCACAATAACTGTGGCTGCCATTTGATAATTCAATAAAACGCGACCTGACCCTGTGTTTATTTGATCTGTAAATGAACTTCTTAGCCATGATGTAATCAATTTGAATTTTTCATTAGCAACGATATCTGGCCAAATATATGCATTCCATGCACCCATTAATTTAAGGATAACAACGGTGATGATACTACTTTTGGCCATAGGAACCATCACGCGCCGTAAATATTTGAAATCTTTACATCCATCAACCTTAGCCGCATAATATAATTCATTCGGTATTTGTCTAAATGTTTGACGCAATAAATAAATGTGAAAAATGGAGATAAAGAACGGTACAATCATCGCGAGGTAAGACCCAATACCTTCATCATTTGTCCAACCTAATCTTGAAACGGTGATATAGTTAGAAATAACCATCATTTCACCGGGAATCATCATGGTTGCCAATAAAATTATGAAAATTGTTTCTCTCCCTTTAAAATTAAGACGTGCGAGTGCAAAGGCGACAAGAATTGAGAATATTGTGCCACCAATTGTTGAAAATCCCGCAACAATCAATGTATTCATCAAGTATCTAGAAAAGGTAATATTTCCTTGAGATGAGGATGAATAAAGAAATACATTTCTATAGTTACTTGGTGAGAAAACCTTAGGGAACAAACTTGTATTGAGTGAATTTAATACTTCATTACTGCTTTGAAATGATACATTAAGCATCCAGTAGAACGGCACGATGACAATAATAGCCATTATCGTAAGAAACGTATATACACCGATTTTTCCGAAGGTCTTTGCTGTTTTTTGTCTCATAAGTTTTTTATTTTCGCTGTAATCAGCAATCAGTTTAACTTGTTGCATATAGGCCTCCTAGTAGTGTACACTTCTATTGCTGATAAACAAATTCAGCATCGTAAATAGCAAGATAATAACAAATAGGACAACGGCTGCTGCCGCACCTCTTGAATAATATGACACAAAGTTCAAATCTAACCCCGATTTGCCAATTTTATCATAAACATAAGCAACAACAGTCCATCTGCTTCTATCTAGATTTCGTCCAGTACCACCAGCTACAGCAAGCACGGATTCATATGATTTGAATGCACCAATAAATGATGTGATCAAAATATAACTGATCAGTGGTGATAACAATGGAATTGTGATTCTACGTAACACTCTTCCGGGTGCTGTCGAATCAATCTTAGCCGCATCATAATATTGTTTGGAAATATTTTGCAAACCACCGATGAAAACAAGAATCTTAAATGGCAACCCATGCCAAATCGTATAAATTAATACGACACTCATCCAGTGCTGTTTGGTTGCTGTGATACCTACCCAATCGATATTCAGTCCAAATATTGTGTTAATGAGACCTTCTGCCATGAATCCTTCGATTATCGGATGCGAGAACATGACAGAGAAAACCATCCCGATGGCTAATGCATTGGTAACATATGGCAAGAAGAAAATCGTTTGAAATATTTTTTGTAGCGGTTTGATGGAATTAAGTGCAACTGCAATCAATAGCGCTAATATTGTTGAAACGGGGACAGATACAAACACCAATATTAATGTATTACTCAAAGCCCCTAAAAACACACTATCGTTAAAGATGGTGGCATATGCAGCACCATCAAACACCATACCAAATGAATCTCCAATCGCGTTATATTGCGAAAAAAGAGAAATTAAGATGGTTTTAATAAGCGGGTAGAATGTGAATACTGTTAGTAGGAATAATGGTATTGCGAGGTATAACCACGCTTTATAGTCCTTTTTATTTTCTAACATTAAGCGAGTCTCCTACCATCTTCTAAATCAAAGATGAATGTTTTGTTTGGCTTAAGGTCAAATTTGATAACGCTTTGTTCTTTGATATTTTCAGTTAAATCGGAAAGAATAATTCTAAATGTTTTTGTGATTGCATCTTTGTGTGTAGCTACAATGGACAAATCCCGTCCAATAGTTTCGATGAAATCACAATCCACGCCAAGCGCACCGTTGACATTGGGTGTGTATCCTTCAGGTCTAACACCAATGACAATTTCGCGGTCTTTTTCTGCTTTTAGTTTAGCTGAGTCAAACACTGGCGCGTCTCCAATATATACTTTTGAGCCTTTGATGTGACCTTGATATAAGCCAATAGGGGGTGTGCCTAGAAACTTAGCAACAAACAGGTTTTTTGGATTGTCGTAAACCTCTTGAGGTGCACCTTTTTGTTGTTCTTCACCGAAGTTCATTAATACGATTTCATCGGAAATAGACATCGCTTCTTCTTGGTCGTGTGTAACAAAGATGGTCGTGATGCCGGTTTCTTTTTGAATTCGTTTGATTTCTTCTCTTGTTTGTAGACGCAACCTAGCGTCCAAATTAGATAGTGGTTCATCAAGTAATAAAACTTTTGGCTTTTTCACAAGTGCGCGTGCGATTGCGACACGTTGCTGCTGCCCGCCGGATAATTGTGCTGGTGTTTTGTCTAATTGATCTTCGATGCCGACTAATTTTGCCATATCAATGGCACTATCTCTCATTAATTTCTTATAGTTTACTGCTTTCGCTTCATGAACGAGTTTCACGCTCTTTGGCATGACTTGTTCGATTGCTGAATCAATTTCTGCTTGTTTACGAACAGGGTCGTTACTTTTACTCCCTTTATAGCTGGCGATAATTGCTTTTTTCTTTGTTTCAAATGCTTTTTCTACTGCTTCATATTTTGCTTTAATTGTTGGCAATAACAATTCAAGATTTTGTGGGATAATCGCTTTTTTTTCTTCAATGTATTTTTCATCGAAAGATTTTTTTTCAGCCATTAATTTTGCTTTAATTTCGTTTAGTTTGGCTTTGTGATTTGCTTTAAGCGTGGTTTTATCTCCCCGTTTTTCTTTTATTGCTTTTTTGTAGGTGACATTTTCAACAAATAACGCGTTTTGATAAATCGCTTTAGCATCACTTTCGAGATGCCTATATTTATTTTGAAGTGCTTCTAATTTACTCAAATATTGGTAATAAGCCTCTGCTTCAGTTGGACTTTCAATATCATATGCTTGACGATATGCTTCATCAATTGAAGTTTTGCGTAAATTCATATTTTCAAGCGGAAATAAAATATTTTTGCGGACGGTCATATGAGGATATAGGGCATAATTTTGAAAAACAAGACCAATCCCGCGTTTTTCGGGAGATAGTTCTGTAATATCTTCATCGCCAAAGAAAATTTTACCGTTGGTTGGTGCCAACAAACCCGCAATCATATAAAGCGTCGTTGATTTACCACATCCAGAAGGTCCTAATAGCCCAATAAGTTTGCCAGCGGGAATGACAACGTCAAAATCATCAACAGCACGTGTGTCCTTTCCACCCTTTTTGTCATAAAATATTTTGGTTAAATTTTCTAATTTGATTGATAAACTTTTCATGCCTGTTGTTTTATTGTCTTCCATCTAAAATACACCCATTTCTCTCTAAAATTAATGAATTTTTTTGTTTTTATATACAAAATCGTTGTTTTTGCAAAAATAAAGAGCACCGAAGGCGATAACCCTGATGCTAGCTATTTACTGTATATAAAAAAGGCGCGTTGCAAGTTATAGTTAAGTATGAATTTGTTGATATAAGCACTGCGGTAGTAGCAAAATACATCCTTTTCACCTCAACAAGATGATTATATAATCCCGAGTTTGACAGATGAAAATATTAAAAAGACCACTTGACAGCCTTG
>WOZH01000001.1 GCA_011620375.1 Acholeplasmataceae bacterium | reverse complement strand
AGTTCTCCGGCATACGTTCCAAATAAACGTCTTTTTCTTTAGGACCTGGTAAATAACTATACGCTTCCGTTGTCGTGTGTGGCATAATCGGTGTCAACAATATCAATAAACCATGAAGGATATCATAAATCGTCGATTGAACGCCCAAACGTTCGAAGTCTTTCTTGCCCTCAATATAGAGGATATCTTTTGTATAGTCAAGATAATAGGCAGATAAGTCATTAATCACAAAAGGCATAAGCAGTCGTGTGACATGATCAAATTGATAGTTGTCATAAGCATTTAAAATATCTCGTTTGAGCTGTTCGTATTTGATAGTCATCACACGATTTAAATTACCGCGCATAGCATAACCGATATGATCTGTTTCTGGATTGAAGTCACTGATGTTAGCAAGCATGAATCTAAATGTGTTTCTGATTTTACGGTAGCTTTCAGAAATCTGAACCATGAGATCATTAGAATTTTTCACATCAGATTGATAATCAACAGATGCTACCCATAAACGTAACAAATCCGCTCCTTGCTGATTCATAACTTTAATCGGATCAACCGTATTTTCTAATGATTTACTCATTTTTCTGCCCTGAGGATCCAATGTGAAACCATGCGATACAACTTTTTTATATGGCGCTCTACCAAATGCAGCGACGCCAGTGATTAGCGATGAATTAAACCATCCGCGATATTGATCGGACCCTTCGAGATATAAATCCGCAGGATATGTTTCACCACGTGCGGCCATCAACTGATGAGAAGTCCCAGAGTCAAACCAAACATCCATAATATCCGTTTCTTTTTTGAAAATACCATTAGGACTCGATGGATGTGTGAATCCTTCTGGTAATAAGTCTTTGGCTTCCCATTTATACCACACGTTTGATCCATGTTTACCAAAAAGTTTAGCGATATGATAAATCACTTTAGGATCAAGAATTGCATCACCGTTTTCGGCATAAAATGCAGGAATTGGTACACCCCAGACACGTTGTCTAGAAATCACCCAGTCTTCACGATTGGCAATCATATTAGAAAGTCGTACTTCGCCCCATTCAGGTAGCCAACTAACTTTCTTTACCTCTTCTAATAATTCAGTCTTTAATTTCGATATTGATGCAAACCATTGTGGGGTGGCTCTAAAGATGACAGGTTTTTTTGTACGCCAATCATGTGGATAAGCATGCGAGAATTTATGCGCTTTTAACAAAACACCTTTTTCATCAAGTGCTGCGACGATTTTATCATTAGCAACTTCATAGAATAAACCAGCGAACGCTTCACCAGCTTCTTCTGTCATAAACCCTTTATCATCAACAGGGCTTAAAATATCAAGATGATATGCTCGTCCTACTTTATAGTCATCATCCCCATGTCCTGGTGCAGTGTGAACCAATCCAGAACCATCTTCAGCTGTGACGTGATCACCTAAAATGACAGGAGAAATACGTCCGTACAGCGGGTGTTTATATGTTTCAAATTCTAAATCTTGTCCAGAAACAACATCGATAACATCATATGTTGACCAACCGAAGTCCGTTGTCAATTTATCTAATAATACTTGAGCAGCCACATATTTTTTCTCATTTGCAGTAAAAATCGCATACTGCATCTTGGGGTTAACAGCAATCGCTAGATTAGCAGGTATTGTCCAAGGCGTCGTTGTCCAAATGATATAGTTTGCCTCTTTCAATAACGGATTTTCTGTAACAGCAGGGAAGGCGACATAAATAGACGTTGATAGATGATCTTGATATTCGATTTCGGCTTCTGCCAAAGCAGATTCACTAGATGGCGACCAGTAAACAGGTTTAAGTCCTTTATAAATTAATCCACGTTCCACCATTTTAGCAAATACATTAATTTGTCTTTCTTCATAATCTGCTGTGAGGGTGATATATGGCTTATCCCATTCACCTAAAATACCTAATCTCTTGAACTGCTCTTTTTGTCTTTCAACTTGTTCCATGGCATACTGATAACAGCGTTCACGATATTGATAAACTTCTAACTCCTTACGCTTCACACCCTTTTTAGCTAAAGCAGTCTCGATTGGCAAGCCATGCGTATCCCAACCTGGAATATATCTGGTGTATTTACCTTGCATGGTTTGGTAACGCAAAACAAAATCCTTGAGGATTTTATTTAATGCATGCCCTAAGTGAATATCACCGTTTGCGTAAGGTGGACCATCATGCAAAATGAACGATGGATGATGTTCGTTTTTCTTTAAATTCTCTTCGTAAAGATTTAGCGCTTCCCACTGTTTTTGGATTTCCGGTTCCTTTTGACCAAGATTTCCACGCATTGGAAAATCAGTTTTTGGCATCTGTAATGTGTCTTTATAGTTCATACTTTTCCTCCTAAAAATAAAAGCCCTTAGTTTATGCTAAGGACGAATCATTATCCGCGGTACCACCTTAGTTCTAGCGTAATCACTAGCTCTTTTCATAGATTTGCTCCAAGATGATATCAGTTCCTCGTGTTTGTTATTGGGCTTTCACCATCCCCAATTCGCTGGAAACCTTTACGATACCGACGTTTTCTTTTCATCGCAATATATAGTTGTTACTCAACAATTTCTTTTAAGAACTCTTCTATTGTGCCATCTTTGTATACTTCTTTATTAGCAAACAAGAAAACTTTTTCTTGAATATGAACGATTTCACCCGTGATGGCATAGACAACACCTGAGAAAAAGGCAATGACTTTATTCGCTTGATCAATATTCAAATCATCAAAATTCAAGATGAGTGGTGACCCTTTGATCATCTGGTCAGCAAGTCCAATCAAATAGCGATCTTCATCCGAACTCAATTTTTCAAATATCAGGCGGTCATAGGTCGTTCTTGTATCTTCATTCTTTGATATTTCTTGTTTCTTATGCTTACCAAAAAGTCCCATAGTGCCTCCTATTTCAATAGTGATTTGAATTTTCTACCTATTCTTAAATGTGTCGCATGGCATTTGATAGCTATCGCGTAATCATCTGTCATACCCATCGAACGGAATGGTAGGTCGAATGTGTCTGAAAGTTCATCTAGTTGTTTAAATACACTTTCCGTTTTTGCGGGTGCATCTAACATGCCTATGGTCATAAATCCGACTGGTTTAATTTTATCATATTTTTTCATTTCATTCATGAAATGAGTCAAATTTTCAGCAAAAACACCACTTTTTTGCAGTTCTTTTGTCAAATTTAGTTGAATAAAACATGATAATGGTGTTTCTCTATACATTTGAATCGCGTCCGCTAAACGAATTGAATCAAGCGTATGAAGATAGTCTATCTCGTTTATGACTTTTTTGACTTTATTGGTTTGTAAAT
>WOZH01000057.1 GCA_011620375.1 Acholeplasmataceae bacterium | reverse complement strand
ATACTAAGAATGATGGGGAATGACGGGAGTGAATCCTCAAAATAAAATATAAGGAGAAATTGGAAATATGAAGAAATTTTTATTAGCATTAATGATTTTTGCTGCATCAATCGGATTATTTGCCTGCACATCAGGTGGCGCAACGAGTACGTATGAAATTGCTTTGATTACAGATAAAGGCGATATCGACGACAAATCATTCAATCAAGGCGCTTGGGAAGGCGTTGTCGCATATGCTGTAGCAAATGAAATCACGCATCAATACTACAAACCAGAAGATGTATCAAATGACTATTATTTAGCTGCGATTGAAGATGCTATTGCTGCTGGCGCACAAGTCGTAGTCACACCAGGATTTTTGTTTGAAGTTGCAATTTATCAGGCACAATCATTACATCCTAATGTTAAATTTATTTTGCTAGATGGTTATCCACAAGCTGGTGATTATAGCACATATTACACAAGAGAAAATACAGCTAGTATCGTATATGCTGAAGAAGAATCAGGATTCTTTGCTGGTTATGCTGCTGTTAAAGACGGTATGCGCAGTCTAGGCTATGAAGGTGGACAAGCTGTTCCTGCTGTTGTTGCCTTTGGCTATGGTTTTCTTCAAGGTGCAGAATATGCTGCTGCAGAACTCGAATTAGCTGCTGGTGAAGTTACTGTTCAATATCATTACACTGGTGATTTCGCAGAAAGCGTTAAGAACAAGGGTACGGCAAGTGCAATGTTCCAATCAGGTGTAGAAGTAATCTTTGCTGCTGGCGGATCAGTTGGTAAGAGCGTCATGTCAGCTGCTGCAGAAGCAACTCCTGTTGGCAAAGTCATTGGTGTTGACGTTGACCAACGTTATGATAGCCCTACAGTTATAACATCTGCTATGAAGGGTCTTGGCGAATCTGTTCAACAAGTCCTAGCCGCAATTTACGAAACAGGTACATGGACTGATTTTGGTGGTAAAACAACGGTATTAAATGCTTCTAATAATGGCGTAGGTCTTCCTACGGAAGTTTTAGATGGATCATCAACAGATGCATTTGATCGTTTTACGACATTTAATCGCGCTGCATATGATTTGATTTTTGCAGATGTTGCTGATGGTACAGTAGGTACAATTCTTCGTGTTGTAGAAGTTGCTGATCCTGAAGGTGGAGCAGGTGCTTTGAAACCAGCTGAACTTTTAACGGCTGCAGAAATTTCTAATGGTTTAGGATTATCATTAGTCACATTAACTATTATCGAATAATAGTATTATGATGTTCGTATGTGAGGAGAAGGCAACTTCTCCTCTTTTTTTTCACTTAGGGGGTTAGAAACTTTTTTAAGTTATGCTATACTATAACAAAAGCATATATTTGGCGGTGATTAATTTGGATGACTATATCATTGAAATGTTAAACATACGAAAAGAATTTCCAGGTATTGTTGCTAATGATGATATTACTTTACGATTAAAAAAAGGTGAAATTCACGCATTATTAGGTGAAAACGGGGCAGGTAAATCAACACTGATGAGTGTCCTTTTTGGTATCTATCAAGCTGAAGCTGGTGAAATTAGGAAAAATGGTCAAAAAGTGGAGATTAAAAATCCAAACGATGCTAATGCATTAGGTATTGGTATGGTTCATCAGCATTTTATGCTGGTCGAAGTTTTTACTGTATTGGAAAATATCATTCTTGGTAACGAGCCTAACAAATACGGATTTTTGTCAAAAAAAGAGGCAAGAGATAAAATCGTTGACATCTCACAACGCTATGGTTTACAAGTTGATCCAGATGCATTAATTGAAGATATAACAGTTGGTCAACAACAACGCGTCGAAATATTAAAAATGCTCTATAGAGATAATGAGATTCTCATTTTTGATGAACCAACAGCTGTTTTAACTCCGCAAGAAATAGATGATTTAATGATCATCATGAAAGGGTTTGCTAAAGAGGGCAAATCGATTTTATTTATCACCCATAAGTTAAATGAAATTAAAGCTGTTGCTGATCGTTGTACAGTCCTTAGAAAAGGCAAATATATGGGAACTGTTGATGTTGAAAAGACGTCGAAAGAAGAACTATCAAAAATGATGGTTGGTCGAAGCGTCAACTTTAATATTGACAAAAAAGATATTAATGCAGACGGCGTTGTTTTACACGTTGATCATGTTTCGATGAAATCAAAAGCCTCTAATTTACACACTGTAAAAGATGTTTCATTTGATGTTAAAGCTGGTGAAATTGTATGTCTCGCTGGTATAGAGGGCAATGGCCAATCAGAGTTGATCCGGGCAATCACAGGGTTAGACAAGGTCAATCACGGCTTGATAGAATTAAATGGTGTGAACATCACAAAGGCACCTATTCGTAAACGATCTAAATTGGGGATGAGCCATGTACCCGAAGACCGACAAAAGTATGGATTAGTCTTAGACTATTCACTAGAAAAAAACATGATTTTACAAGTATATTGGCAAAGGCCATTTCATAAGCATGGTATACTTCAGCCCAAAGCTATGCGTCAATACAGTGAAATGTTAATTAAAAAATACGATGTTAGAAGTGGTCAAGGTCCAGTAACACCAGCGAGAAGTATGAGTGGGGGAAATCAACAGAAAGCCATTATTGCAAGAGAATTGGAAAAATCTTGTAATTTATTAGTCTGTGTTCAGCCAACAAGAGGTTTAGATGTTGGCGCGATTGAATTTATTCATAAAGAAATTGTTGCTGCGAGAGATCAAGGCAAGGGTGTCTTACTGATGAGTTTGGAACTCGATGAAGTTTTAGATTTATCGGATCGTATTCTCGTCATGTATGAAGGAGAAATCACGGGTGTTTTAAATCCTAAAAAGACAACACCTGAGGAACTTGGTCTTTATATGAGTGGGGCAAAAAAACAGTCGGATACGGAGGTCAGTCATGAACAACAAGCGTAGTGAATTCGTGTTAGGACGTATTCGTCAATTGATTCAATCTGAGGGTATGAAGAAATTTAGAGCAACTTTATTAGCGATAGGTATTGGTTTAGTCATCGGTATTGTTATATTGGTTTTTTCTAAACCAGAAGTTGCATCAGATGGCATTGTAGCGTTGCTGTTTGGCGGTCTTTCAAGATTTAATGATGTGCTTTTCTTTATGGTTCCTGTTTTAATGACAGGATTATCCGTAGGATTCGCATTTAAAATGGGATTATTTAATATTGGCGCCTCTGGTCAATATACGATGGGTATGTTTTTTACTTTGTATGTCGCCTTTATGTGGCCAATGAATAATGCAGTTGTCCATTTAATCATCGCTTTGCTTGCTGGTTTTGTTGGTGGGTTGTTGTGGGGATTGATACCTGGAATATTAAAAGCATTTTCAAATGTCAATGAGGTTATTACATCTATTATGCTTAATTATATTGGGATGTTTATTGTCGATGCCTTAATCGTCAATAACAATAAGATTTATTCATCAGAACGATCAAGTACTAAATATATAGATAAAGCATTACAATTAGCGCCACTCGGTTCTGATACAAATGTGAATATTGGCTTAATCATAGGGATTGCAGTTGCCATAATTATCGGTTTTATTATGTATAAAACCACATTTGGATATGAGTTAATTGCAACTGGACATTCCAAGGATGCTAGTCATTATGCAGGTATCAATTACAAACGCAATACAGTGTTAACTATGGGCATAGCAGGTGGATTAGCTGGTCTTGGTGGTTCATTAGCCATCTTAGCACCTTCACTTTTAACGTTTAGTTCGATGACATATTCACCGATTAATGTGATTGCCACAGCTGGTTTTAACGGGATTGCAGTCTCATTGTTAGGTAATTCTAATCCGTTTGGTATAATTTTTTCAGCATTATTTATTTCTTATATTCAACGTGGTGGAACAGCAGCGAGAGTTGTTGGTTTTGCACCAGAAATCGTTGATGTTATTATTGCTATTATTATTTATTTTTCAGCATTTGCATTAATCATCAATCAAGTATTTGGCAAATTTATTAGCAATATACGGAAGAAGAAAACTAAAAATGATGAAGAATCTCCAGAAAAAATAGCAACCAATCTTAATCATAAAGGGGAGGTAGCGTAATGGATACTGTTTATTACTTAGTTCAACATATGCTACCAGTAGCTATAGCATTGTTACTTGTTGCTTTAGGTGGTATGTTCTCAGAACGGAGTGGTGTTGTTAACATCGCTTTAGAAGGTATTATGTTATTTGGTGGATTTGTCGCTGTTTTGTTCGTTTATAATATTCAAGGTTCGACGATGAATCCGCAAGTCATGCTAATGCTAGGTTTTATAGTTGCAGCAATTGCAGGTATCGCTTATTCGTTATTACTTGCGTTTGCAGCAGTTAACATGAAATCTAATCAGGTCATATCAGGTACAGCACTTAATATGTTAGTACCAGCAATGATCTTGTTATTTGCCAGAATGGCATTTAATTCAAATGGCGTAACAACCAATGTGTCTTTTTATATTAGACAAGTTCCTGGGTTATCACAAATTCCTGTCATTGGCAATTTATTTTTCACCAATACATATCTAACTGTGTATATTGGTATTGCGCTTCTTGTCGTCGCAACCATCGTTTTGTACAAAACAAAATTTGGCTTAAGACTAAGAGCTTGCGGTGAACATCCACATGCTGCCGATTCAGTCGGTATATCTGTTCCTAAAATGCGCTACTGGGGTGTTGGTATATCTGGGTTACTCGGTGGTGTCGGCGGCTATTTTTACGCGATTGGCGTATTGGATTCGAATTTGAATGGTCGAGATGGCGTCAATGGTTATGGATTCTTGGCTTTGGCGGTTATGATTTTTGGTCAATGGAAGCCCATTAGAATCTTATTTGCCGCATTGTTCTTTGCATTTTTAAATATTTTGGGATCATCTATTGTGCTCATTCCATGGCTTTATAGTTTAGGAATTAGTAGTACTTTCTATCAAATATTACCTTATCTTGCGACCCTTATCGTGTTGGTCTTCACTTCTCAAAAATCGCGAGCACCTAAATCCGAAGGTATTCCTTTTGAAAAAGGCATGCGCTAAGTAAAGAATCTATTTAATGAGTGCCGGTTGAACTGGCACTTTTCTTTAGATTATAACAATGCTATCAAAATAGTATATAATAAAGATAAAAATAAAATAGAAGGAGTGATATCATGTATCCGTATTTATTTGGTATCGAATGGCTACATACATATGACATCTTGGTATTTTTAGGCTTACTAGCAGCGTTACTTCTTGTTAGAATTTATTCAAAAAAACTAAATTTACCATTTGAAGTTTTTCGTTTCTATTTAATATTGTGTGTTATTTCAATAGGCATCGGATTTGCCTTTGCTTTTGGTTTTCAACAACTATACAACTATATAGAAACCTTGAGTACTGGCGAAGCATTTTATGTTCATGGTATTACTTTTATGGGTGGTTTAATTGGCGGAGTAGCCATATTTATCATTGGCGCTCGAGCGTTCGGTAATGCAGAAGTTAAACATTATTTCTTTCCAATTGTTAATATTGCTGTAGCCGCAGTTGCAGTCGCTCATTTTTTTGGACGTTTAGGTTGTACAGCAGCGGGTTGTTGCTATGGGTTACCTACTGATTCATGGATAGGTATTCAATTTGTTACTACTTCAACAAGAGTCATTCCCACTCAAATCATTGAAGCTCTCTTTTTGCTAATATTATCAATTGTTTTATTGGCGTTATTAAATAAAAATAAATGGCAATACAATTACTTTATTTATGGGGGATCATATGCAATATTTCGCTTTATTATTGAGTTTTATCGTGGTGATGATAGAGGCAGTTTTCTACCATTCTTTAGCCCTTCACAATGGCAAGTGCTCTTTATGTTCGTCATTGTAACTACTATATTTGTTTTTCACTTATTAAAGTATAACAAACAAAAGTCACTACAATAATTAACAATCGACTTTATGGATGGTTGCTTCACAAAGAAAATAATCTTATCATTAGTCTTTTTCATTGACTTCGCATATTGCGCTATATGATGCTCATTAAATAAACTGTAATCATTTAGTAGATGATTCGACCTCATGAAAAATAATAAATGATGATCCATCTGTCGAAGTCTTTTTAATGCAACTTATGAAACATGAATATAAAGGTCATCATGACGCTGATGCACTCCACAAATGAAGATGATTCAATGAAATACGTCAAAGAAATTGAAATATTTAAATCTTGACGATGTTGATCTTGAACACAGCAATTAAAAATTCGACATTGGATAAATTGTAGTCCAATCATGATTTAGCAAGTATTTTTGAAAATATCTTTCCTTTTCTGTAATTTTAAAAGTGATACTATTAAATTCATCTTTGGACTAGTAAAATATAAATGGAGGCAGCTGATGGCTGTTTATAAACAAATAAAAAGCAATGATTTCAAAGAAATCGCAGCTATTTGGAAAAATGATGTCATTACAACCACAATATATAAAGCACAAAGCGAATCATCACTACGAAAATTAATTATGAATCAATATTTCGATTCAAAAGGTAGTGTTACTGTTTTTCTTAATCATAAAATGATTGGCTATGGTGTTGCCTATAAAACATCTGATAATCCAACTGTACCTGGCTTTATTGGCGTAATTGTTGTATGTAGATCTTATCGAAGATTAGGATATGGGACACAAATACTTCACCTGCTAGAATCTTATTTACAGAGCACAGGTAAGACATTTATAAGACAATATTTTGCAGCACCATTAAATTTTGAATGGATGATTCCTAATACGAATCATTATCATTCTGGCACCCCAGCTATTCCCCTCAATTCAGCTATTTATTTTTTATTGAAAAATAATGGATATTATGAAGATGGACAACTAGATGGTTATTATTTAGAACATATTCACATCAATAAAGCAGACTCATCAACAACTAATGATGATTTCGCAATTGAATTATATCAACCAAATAAACATAAAGGATTAATTGATTTCTTTGATCGTATAGAAAATAATAGTTGGAAACAAACAGCCCTGCATAATTTATCTCTACGAGAACCCAAAGATATGCTAGTTGTTGTGAAAAATGAGCGTATTGTCGGTTGGACAGGTCCACTTTACGTAACAGATGATTTCAAAGGATCGTTTGGTGGTATTGGCATAGATCCACTTGAAAGAGGTCATGGATTAGGTAAGATGTTATTTTTAAAATTATGCGAAACCTTAAAAGAAATGGGTGCCATATACATGACATTGTTTACCGGATCAGACAATATTGCTAAATATATTTATCAAGATGCTGGTTTTCATAAAGTGGCTTCATTTACAATAATGCGTAAAGAACTCAATTAAGATAATCGATAGATTCAGGAGATTGATGATGGAAAAAGCAATTTGGCTGTTTGAAGGAGATAGTGTAACAGATTGTGGTAGAAATAGACAAACAACGGATTTAGGGCATGGCTATGTTCATTTATTACAAGAAGAATTAACTGAAATTAAAATGATTAATCGCGGTATAAGTGGTCATCGTTTAATTGATTTATCACAAAGAATTTTAATTGAAATAAGGGATACTAAACCAGATTTACTGATTATTTTAATAGGAATTAATGATATTTGGCATTGTGATACCTATGATAAGCCTAGTGATGCAGCAACATTTAGACGCGATTATCAATTTATGCTTGATAGCATACATCAAGTCAATCCAAAACTGCCAATCATATTAATTGAACCTTTTGCCTTTCCAATTGTACATGTAAAACCGAATTGGATACCTCATGTTAAAAAATATCAAGAAATTCTAGAAGAACTTTCTATACAATATGATGTTGATTATGTTCCAATGCAAACATATTTAACTCGTGAACTAGATCATTATCAAATGAATGACATTTTACACGATGGTATTCATCCTTCTGCTTTGGGACACACGCTCATAAAAGACTATTTATTGCCAATGTTAAAGAATTATATATGAGGAGTTATTCATGAAAATTTTTGAAGATGTAATAAAACCTAAAATCGTTTCACCATTGGATCCATATTTTTTACCTCCTGTGCTCGTTTTTAAACATTATCAAGATAGAGCAAAGGCATCCAAGGACAGTGTTAATGCAATCATTGCCATAGAGCGAAATCATGGGCAACGTTCTTTTTACCAATTTAAATTATTAACTAACGCTAATGATTTTCAAGAAAGTTGTCATTATGTTGAACGACTTATTAAAACACTTTTATGGATATATGGTGGCTATCGTTTGATATTAGGTCTTCCTAGAAATATAGCAGATGTAATAAAATCACACTATAAATTAGATGGAAAGTGTGCATATGATGTTGATTTTATGGAAAGGGTCTACGATAAACCATTTATCATTGATGTCGTAAATCAAAAATCAATTGTCATTAAAAATGAAGTCTCAAAACCGATTGGTAGGCATTTAGAAGGTTATCGTATCGGATTTGATGCTGGAGGATCGGACCGGAAAGTTTCAGCTGTTGTTAATGGCGTCGCTATTTTCAGTGAAGAAGTCATTTGGCAGCCAAAAGAACAATCAGATCCACAATATCATATCGATGGAGTTAAAGATTCCTTAAAAAGAGCAATGGAAAAAATGCCTAGAGTTGATGCTATTGGTGTTAGTTCTGCTGGTATATTCATTGATAACCAAGTAAAGGTAAGTTCATTATTTAGGAAAATACCAAGAAATCAATTTGAAAAAAGAATTAAAAATATGTTTGTAGATATCGCAGAAGAACTAGGCAAGATTCCGATTGAAGTTGTAAACGATGGAGATGTTACAGCGCTTGCCGGATCGATGAGTTTGAATAAAAACCGTGTTTTAGGTATTGCAATGGGGACATCTTTAGCTGCTGGTTATATTGATAAACAGGGGAATATCATGGGTTGGTTAAATGAACTTGCTTTTGTACCTGTTGATTTAAATCAAAAAGCCATCACTGATGAGTGGTCTCTTGATCAAGGCGTAGGTACAAATTATTTGTCACAAGATGCTGTCATTCGATTAGCTCCGCAAGCAGGTATCTCACTTAATGACAAGCTGACGCCATCTGAAAAACTTGTCGTTGTTCAAAAATTACTAGAGAATGGGCATCAAGGTGCAAAACAAATATTTGAAACTATTGGTATTTATCTAGGCTATTCAATCGCTTATTTTGCGACATTTTATGACATCGAGCACGTATTGATTTTAGGAAGGGTAACATCCGGCGAGGGTGGTACGCTAATTATGAAAAATTCAAAACGTGTTTTAAAAGAAGAATTTAAGACGCTAAGTAAAAAGATAGAAATCACCTTACCAGATGAAAAAAGTAGACGTGTTGGTCAATCAATTGCTGCTGCGAGTCTACCCGATATTAGGAGGATAAAATGAAATTAAATAAAGAAACAGCATCTTGGTTTATACCAGATGGAAAACCTATTGATGAAGGTGTTAAAAGAACGACCCATATGGCAATCGGCGCTCATCAAGATGATTTGGAAATCATGGCTCTCGATGGTATTTTAAAATGTTATGGTAGAGATAATCAATGGTATTTTGGTGTGATTGTCACTAATGGATCGGGTTCAGCACGAGGAGGCTTTTATTCGAATTTTAGCAATGAAGAAATAATGGCAGTAAGAAAACACGAACAAAAAAAAGCTGCCTATGTTGGTGAATTTGGAGCGCTAGCCTTACTTGATTATTCTAGTAAAGAAGCAAAAGATCCTAATAATGAAAGTATCGTATTAGAGTTAAAAGCGTTAATTGAAGAAGCAAAACCCGAAATTCTCTACACGCATAATCTTGCTGATAAACACGATACGCATGTTGCTATCGTAACCAAAGTGATTAAAGCAATTCGTATGATGGATAAAAATGATCGTCCCAAAGTACTCTATGGTTGTGAGGTGTGGCGTGATTTGGATTGGTTGCAGGACGAAGAAAAAATAACCTTTAATGTTTCTGAACGACCTAACATAGGAAATGCCTTAATTGAAATATTTGATTCACAAATTGATGGAGCTAAACGTTATGATTTAGCTGCTAAAGGTAGACGCTATACAAATGCTACATTTTCAGCCTCCCATAATGTTGATGCTTCAACACTATCTAATTTCGCTATGGATTTAACGCCATTAATTAAAGATGATTCACTTGATTTAGCGGATTTCACTATTCAAGCAATAGATAGATTTAAAGCTGACGTTAAAGATAAAATCGATAGGATTTCAGGTAAAAAATAAGTGACACCGCGCATATGCGGTGTTTCTTTTTAATAATTAAAACTTTTTTTCAAACGAAGTAGCGTAGAATATATGTGAGAAATCGATTAATTTTAAATGAATGGAGTAATAGATCATGAAAAAAATATTTTTATCGATGCTACTGTTATTTATCGCTACTTTTTTGATAGCATGCCAAAATGAAGAAATACCGGGATCAACGCCTACTGTTACAATCAATTCAGTAGGGTCCACATTTGAGAGTGAAATGATAATCACTATTGAAGCAGTGAATGCAGATGTCATCTATTTTAGTTATGATGGTACAACATTTAGTGAATATACAAATGCATTACTAATTACAGAAACAACAACTGTATACGCAAAAGCTGAAAATGAGAATGGCATGTCGGATGTCATCAATGCTACATTTACAAAGGTTATCTCATGCACGGGTACACTTGTCGATGGTGTATGTATCACTGGACAGGCAGAAAAACTTTATCTTTCAATGGCTGATTTAAGTGAAACAGATCAATTTCAAATTTCAATTTCGATTGATGATGGGGATATGATTACGGCAGCAAATATTATTTATGATGGGAATTTATCATCGTTTAGCGTTGGGAGTTCAATGGTTATTTATCAAGATTTAGATGGCATATTACTAAGTTATACAAAACAAGGCAATACATTCATTGAATCAGATTTAGGAGCTACCACGAATCATTTATTTTTCCTAAATTTTAATTATGATCAATTCACTTACGCAAATGATTTATATTTACTTAATTATGGCCAGTATGATACTATTAATTCTTTTGTGATAGAATTAATACCTGATGGGACAGCATCGAATTTTGCTATTACACTAACTGATGATGTAATTGCCTCTATGAATTTTGATATTCAAGTTGATTTAGCCATTTATCATACAGAAATGATTTTTAGTTATGAACCAATAGATATTGTGGTACCAATAATAGAAGGAGGAAATAACGCATGAAGAAAATTACGTTATTTTTGCTCATTGTTCTTTCAATATTTACATTTTCGCTTGTCTCAGTATCTGCTGAAGCATTATTTCGTATTGATATTACTTCAAAAATTACCACTGTAACGCATGGTGTGAAATATCAAAAAATAGTTGGTTCCATTAACTATGAAGGCACAGTGTCCAATCAAGTCATTCACTATTTAGCAGCAAATCCTACAGTAGATGATCAAATTCATGTGGTAGTTGGCGACAACTACTGGGATTATAGTACACCTGCACCCGGCGGTTGGGGCATGTCAAACATTAACATTATTGCAGATAAAGTTGAGAGTAGATATGAAAACTATCAAGTGGTCGGTGGCGTTAATGGTGATTTTTATGACATTAATAATACTGGTAAACCAACAGAAGCTCACATTATAAATTATGATATCATTTATAAAGGGACAACGAGTACACACCCAGTGGCTGGTTTTTATGATGATGGCACTACTATTTTTTCAAGACCAACATTTACTGGGTTAACTTTAGTTGTTCAAAATGATGAAGGAGCAACAAAAGGAAAAATCGCGATTGATCGAATCAATGATTTACCAGATATAGATGGTATTTCTGTTTATTTTGATAATTGGGATGCCGAAATTCCAGATGGCTATGAAAAATTAATCGTTAAAGCAACTAGGACTGCTTATGATGATAGTCTAGACCGTTATTTTGGTAGAGGTGTATTAGAAACACGAATTGATGATGCATATCAAGTAGAAGATCACAAATTTAGTGTTGTGTGCGGAGATACATTCGACGACCTAGGACTCATTAATTACGGCGATCAACTCGTTGTCCAACAAAATGTTACCGGAGAATTTGCTAATACTAGATTTGGAATAGGTGTATGGGAAAAACTTGTTGAGTTTGGTACACCTATCGATACATGGACTACAGGAGCCGCCTTAGGATCTAGAGCGCCACGTACAGCCATTGGTGTAAAAGCAGATGGCACTGTATTTTTTGTCGTTGTAGATGGCAGACAATTCAATGAAGGAATGGAAGGCGTCACCCATTGGGAATTAGCACAAATTATGGCTTATTTTGAAGCAGAAGTCGCTTATAACTTAGATGGCGGTGGCTCATCAACAATGATAACTGCGGACGAAGATGATTCTGGATATATAACCATGAATTCTCCCTCTGATGGGCGTTTAAGATCAATTTCTAATGCGATATTCTTTGTTCAAGGTGAATTAATTCCAAAGGCGAGTGATATTCCAAATCCAGACACACGACCACAATTTGAACCACCGACAAATGTTTATTTAGACAATGGTATCATTCATTTTGATGAAGTGATGGACGCAAGCGCTTATTATGTATCAATCAATGGCGTTGAACATTATACATCGACAAACAGTTATGTCATGCCAAATATTCGTGGCATTTATGAAATAAAAGTTCGTACGCGCGGTACTGAAGCATATCAAACATCTTTGTACTCAGATCCATATATTTACTATCAAACATCAAGTGATGTTTCAGATATTTTGGCTTTATTTGATTACCTTGCACAAGGGCGGAAACCATAAAATGATAAAAATTGTTGTTTGTATCAAACAAGTACCGGGATCAACAAAAGTAAACCTTGATTCAAAAACAGGCACCTTAATTAGGGATGGTAAAGATGTTAAAATGAATCCTTATGATTTATATGCTTTGGAAGCTGCATTTCAAATTAAGGATAAATATCCCAAGACAAACATAACAGTCGTAACGATGGGTCCCTTATCTGCAACTGCCGTATTAAAAGAAGCATTATATATGGGTGCAGATGATGCGCTACTTGTTTCAGATAGGCGTTTTGCAGGGTCAGATGTTCTAGCAACTTCGTACACTTTATCTCAATCTTTGAATACATTGAAACCGTTTGATTTGCTTTTGTTTGGTAAACAGACAACAGATGGTGACACCGCACAGGTCGGACCAGAAACTGCTGAATTTTTAGGTATTCCACATGTATCTTATGTGAATGAAATTTTATCATTGACAGATAACATGATTCGACTTAGGAGTATTTATGATACGTATGAAGAAACCGTGGAAGTAGATTTTCCTTGTTTAATTACGATTGAAAAAGAAGCAAATGTACCTAGATTACCGTCATATAAACGTAAAATGAAACATGAAAAAGATACGATACCCATGTTGTCTTTATCGCAGTTTGAAGATCAAGACCCCATTCATTATGGACTGTCTGGATCACCGACACAAGTTGAAGAGATTTTTCCACCAAAACACGAACAAGTATCGATAAAATTGAGTGGTAATGCTGATGAATTGGCAAAGAAACTTGCTGCGATACTCGTAGAAAATAGTTATATATAGGTAAAATGATGGCATATATTAAGGTAAATCAAAATAAAGTAACACCTGAAATAGCTGAAAAATTGCTAAACATATGTCCTTTTGGTGCATTTGATTGGGAAAATCAAGTACTTTCTATCAATGCAAACTGTAAAATATGTAAAGCATGTGTAAAAAAAGGTCCAGAGGGGGTCTGTGAACTTATTGAATCCATGAGACCTTGGATAGATCGTTCTCTTTATAAAGGAATTGTCGTCTTTATTGAACATCACAACGGTATCGCTCAACCGGTTTCTTGGGAATTAATTGGTAAAGCGAAAGAACTCGCAAAAACAACGAATGATGAAGTATATGCATTACTGATTGGGGGTAATCAAAGAATTGCTGATGAAGCATTGCATTATGGTGTTGATCAAGTTTTTATGTATGATGATGATATCTTTAAAATATTCAATATAGATTTATATGCTGAGGCGACAAAGAATTTTTTCGAAAAACACAAAAATAGTATTTTTCTATTTGGTGCTACGCCACTTGGCCGCAGTTTCGCACCTAGAGTTGCTGCTAAATTAAAAACCGGGCTAACAGCAGATTGCACAGCGTTAGAATTGACTGATGAAGGAGATTTAATACAAATACGTCCTGCTTTTGGTGGCAATATAATGGCGAAGATTCATACACCAAATCATCGGCCACAATGTGCAACAATTAGGCCCCAAATATTTAGTAAAGGCATAAAGGGTACACCCATTGGCACTATTTCTCATGAGACATTCAAGCCTGATATGATTTCTCATGTGCGATTGATCGATCAACATCCTAAACCAGAGGTTGAGGATATTTCTGATGCTGACGTTATTATATCTGTTGGTAGAGCATTTAAAAAACAAGAAGATTTGAAATTGCTTACGCCATTAATGAAAGTATTGAATGCAAAAATGGCGTGTACAAGACCCTTAGTTGAAAACGGTTGGTTGGATCCTCGGAAGCAAATTGGCATGTCAGGTAGAACTGTTAAACCAAAATTAATTATCAATTTGGGAATATCTGGAGCCATTCAATATATTGAAGGTATGAAAAATGCTGATTTAATCATTACTATCGACAGTAATCCAAACTGTAAATTGTTTGAGATTAGTCATTATGCGATTGTAGGTGATATTTATGAAATTATCCCCAAATTAGGTCATATGATAGCATCAATCATGGAGGAAAGGCATGTACGCTAAATTAAACAAAACACATATTGACATTTTAACTAGCATTGTAGGATTAAATAATATTGAAACATTTGAATCCATTTCACATGATTTTTCACATGATGAACTTGGGACTGTAGAACATAACCCTGACGCCCATGTCTATGTAACTGACAAAACACAAGTTTCTCAAATTATGATTTTTGCCACAAAAGAAAACATACCTGTTACGGTTCGTGGTGCAGGAACAGGTCTTGTTGGTGCTTGTGTACCTATTTATGGTGGAATATTATTAGATACTTCAAAAATGAATAAAATCATCGAACTTGACAAAACAAATTTAACATTACGTGTTGAACCAGGTGTCTTATTAATTGATATTTATGATTATGTTGAAAGGGAGAATTTATTTTATGCACCTGACCCTGGTGAGAAAACTGCGACAATTGGTGGTAATATTTCAACAAATGCTGGAGGGATGCGTGCCATTAAATATGGTGTGACAAAAGATTGGATTAGAGGATTAGAAGTAGTTCTTCCGAGCGGTGAAATTGAAAAATTTGGATCAAAAGTTGTTAAAAACTCAACAGGTTATGACTTAAAAAATTTGATGATTGGTTCTGAAGGAACTTTAGGAATTATTGTTGAAGCGACATTAAAACTAATACCCAAACCTAAAAAAACAGTCAGTTTGTTAGTCCCATTTAAAAATAGAGAAGATGCAATCAAGGCAGCACCACAATTAATCATCGAGCATGTATTACCAACAGCTGTAGAATTTATGGAAAAACAAGTAATACAATATTCTGAAGAATTTTTAGGCAAGAAAATCCCTCATAATGATTACAGTGCTTATCTATTGTTATCCTATGATGGAGATAATGAACAAGCAATCGATGAAAATATTGAAATTGCAAGTAAGCTTTGTATCGATAAGTATGGTGCAATTGATGTTTTTTTAGTAGATACTGAAGAAAGAAGATCAGTAATATGGAATGTGAGAGGTGGATTTTTAGAAGCAATCAAAGCATCCACGAATGAAATTGATGAATGTGATGTTGTGCTACCAAGATCTGCTATATCAGATTTTTTGTCGTATATAAGACAAACCAGTCAGGATCTTGAATTAAGAATTTCTTATTTTGGCCATATTGGTGATGGTAATTTACATATATATTTTTGTAAAGATGATGTGAATGATACGCTTTGGCAATCTAAAATACAAGAAGGGTTCAAGAGACTGTATGAAAAAGCATTTAGTTATGGTGGATTAGTGTCTGGTGAGCATGGTATCGGATTTGCAAAAAAACAATATATGGTTAGCTTGTTAGGTAAAAAACAAATTGAAATCATGAAAGGTATTAAGGATGCTTTTGATCCTCAGCATATATTGAATCCAGGGAAGGTCATTGATTGATAGCTTTTTAATAATTTGATTAAAAACCGAAGAATAATGATAAAAATGCATTCTTTTTTTAGCGTGGTATAATATAGGTGAGTCTTAATCCAACGGGGA
>WOZH01000020.1 GCA_011620375.1 Acholeplasmataceae bacterium | reverse complement strand
TGTTCAATAAGTAATTTCAAACTGCTAACATAATTGATTTTGTGTATGCTTGAAAATGATTTTTTGATAAACATATATGAGTTGTCTTATACGGTTTTTTTTAGGGTTATCGTTGGGGGAAACAAGTGTGTACTTTAAAAAATTGACGATTAGGAAATCATGTTGATAATAATCATTTAGTATCCTCAGTAAGCGCACAAGAGGTTCATTTAATTTTTACAAAAAACTGTAGAAAAAAATGGTATAATTTAATTACGTGCATAATAAAAAGTGATACCAACAAATAATAACTCTTAATATCATCTTTCAAAGGATGATAAAAGAATAATAGAAAAATAAAAAGAAAGGATAATTAAACCATCTCGATGAGGATGATTTAATGCACAAACAAAATGATAAAAAAAATACTCTTTAAAACGTTTTATTTTATTAGTCCTGTAATATTGATATTATCTTTGTTGCTGACCAATCCTGATCAATATTCAGACCCACTAATCATGATGACCATGATGATGGGAGCACTAGGCTATACTTGGATTTCATTACAATTTGTATTAAGCGCTCGGCCCAAGTTTATCGAAATACCATTTGGCATGGATAAAATTTATCGCTTCCATGGCATTATGGCAGTCGTCGCTATATTGTTTGCAATCGTACACGCGATTGTTAATGAACAGGTGATTGGTGAATCCATTATTACGACAATCGGAACGCTTGCATTAATTTTATTTGTTCTGATCAGTTTATTAACAATGTTGTCGATGACACCATCATTTATATTAAAATATCGACCATTCAAATGGCTCAAGAAAACCATTGAATCTTGGAAAAAGTTCACGTATGAACAATTAAGGTTTATCCATAATTTCACGATTGTAGCCTTTGTTGTTTTAAATATTCATGTACTGTTGACACCGAGTGCGAGAAATAGCATATTCATTACGGTTTTATACATCGTTTATTTTGTCGTCTCCATCTCGTTTTATCTTTATCATAAATTTATCAAACCTGTTCATTTAAAAAACAATAAGTATCTTGTGACAGATGTTATCAAAGAAAATGATGCTGTTTGGTCTATTAAGATGCAGTCAACTAAAAAGCAATTGAAAAAACACATTCCAGGTCAATTTGCGTTTTTCTCATTTAAGAATGAAAAAAATAAAATTTTAGAGCATCCCTTTTCTATTAGCTCATCTCCCGATGATGATTTATCCATTACGGTGAAAGAATTAGGGGATTTTACTAAAACGATCGGTCAAATCAAAGTCAATGATCCCGTTTTTGTCGAAGGACCTTTTGGTGTATTTAGTTATATCGCTCATCCTGAAGAACTAGAAACAGTTTTCATTGTTGGTGGTATTGGAATCACACCCATCATGAGCATGCTAAAATATATGTCGAAACACGATCCAAATCGTAAAGTTTTGCTTATTTGGGGTATGAATACGATGGCCGATCAAGTCGCTAAAGAGATGTTTAAAGAAATAGCAGCTAAAATGAAAAATTTAACGATTATTCCAGTCATTTCCAAAGACAACACCTATGATGGTGAAAAAGGATACATTAATCAAAAGATGATTCAAAAACTTGTAGACAAAGTTCAAATTAATCAAAGTGTTGCTGGTTATTATATTTGTGGCCCTTCAATACTAATGAATCTTTGCATTGATGCACTATCAGCGATGGGTATTCGTAAAAAACGTGTTCATTTTGAAAAATTCGCATTATAATTTATGGTCTGTCAAGTGAGTTTATCAACAAAAAAACATCAAGTAAATAAGAGTAGGGCTTATGATTTTTAATAAGCCCTTTTTATTGCATACTTTACAGAAAACGACTTTCTCAAAACGTGCACAATTAAAAAGTGTGATTCATATGGATAAAGCGATCATTTAACGGTGAAGATGAATGATATATTTGATAATGTAGTACAAAATCAGTAGATTTTTTGATACAATATGTACACAGTACTCATGCGGACGTGGTGGAATGGTAGACACGCATGCTTCAGGCGCATGTGGCAGTAATGCCGTGAGAGTTCAAATCTCTTCGTCCGCACCAATTAAACAAAGGCAAATTGCCTTTGTTTTATGCTTAGCAAGTGATAAAATGAATGTAGATAAACAATATTTCATCTATTTTATTTCTAAAGATGATATAAAAGGAGATTATCATGGAAACAAGTAAAGTTGTCATCGTAGGTACAGGTGCAGTCGGTATGAGTTATGCATATGCCATGGTTAATCAAGGGACAATTGAAAATTTAGTTTTAATTGATATCGATACCAACAAAGCGGAAGGTGAAGCAATGGATTTGAATCATGGCTTAGCTTTTGGACCGAGGAAAATGTCGATTAAAGCGGGTACTTATCGTGATTGCAAAGACGCCGGTTTGGTTGTTATCACAGCAGGTGTCAACCAAAAAGAAGGGGAAACAAGAATCGATTTATTGAATCGTAATGCGAAAATTATTAAATCTGTCGTACGCTCGGTCATGGATTCGGGTTTTGATGGTATCATCATGATGGCGACAAATCCTGTAGATATTTTGACCTATGTCGCATGGAAGGAATCTGGACTATCATCTCATCGTGTATTTGGTAGTGGTACAGCTTTGGATACCGCGAGATTACGCTATGAGATTGCTTCTAAAATCGATATTTCTGTGTCCAATATTCATGCCTATATTTTAGGGGAACATGGTGATTCCGAATTTGTTTGCTGGTCAAATGCTTATGTAGGTGCAAAACCAATACGTGACGTGATTGAGACAATGTCACCCCAAATCACTTTTGATGATATGGATAAAATCTATCAAAATGTTAAAGGTGCAGCTTATGAAATCATTAAACGAAAACACGCGACTTTCTACGGTATCGGTATGACACTTGCAAAATTGACACAAGCAATCTTCGATAATGAAAATCGCATTTTGCCTATTTCCGTTTTGAATGATGGTGTCTACCCTTGCGAATCTGATGTGTACATCGGATTACCTGCTGTTTTAAATCGTGAAGGTGTTCACCATGTCGTAAAATTAAACATGTCATCTGATGAGGTCAACAAACTTAAAAAATCCGCAAATATTCTTAGAGAATTATTAGATCAAATGGTATTTTAGAAAGTAGTGTGTATCAAATGTCCAAACAACATTTATTAACAAAAGGACCATTGATTGATGATGATGGCAAACTGACTGAAGCCGGTTATCACACATCTCTCATAAAAACCTATCAAAGAAGTGCGCTTGTTACACCGCATTATCGATTAAAAGAATGGGACTATTATTATGTTGGTAATGATCGTTATGGATTAGCGACAACTTTGGCAGACAACGGTTATATGTGGCTTGCTTCCGTC
>WOZH01000014.1 GCA_011620375.1 Acholeplasmataceae bacterium | reverse complement strand
GCCATATAGAGCCATTATGTATCATTCCGCGTTGTCTGAAAGATTCAAAACGGTAAATTAAACTATAAAACAAAAAAATGACAGATTTTTGGTCTGTCATTAGGTTAATTATAGATTTATGAATAATAGATGTTAAGCCGTTCATAGAAACGACATAGTAATCGACAGTTCACCAATATGGATGTCGGTGTAATCACATATGGCTCAAAAAATCAAACATGAAAAGTGCATAAAATATCTTATCTAAGCCAATATACCACTATAAAGCAAAAAAAACACGACTTTTTAGAAATTCATTTTACTATCGTTTTTTTTACTTTAGAGAAATAATTCTTCAATTGAAATTAGATCATAGGACTCATCATCAAGTGACTCAGAAAATCCATGCTTAGAAAAAGCACCAAATGAAATGAATATATACCCTTTGTCAAGGCTTACGTATAAAAAAACAGGATTCTAGCAAATAGCTAAAATCCTGTGATGCCTCTTAGACATGTTCTATCTCTGTATTTTGTGATACCTCATTTGATATGGTCATTAAATCATCTTTTGTTAATTGATGGATATCATCAATACCATGTGCCCGAACCAACATTTCAAGTTCATTGGCCGTGCCTGTTGCAAAATTCGCATATTGTTTAGCTGCCCGATCGATATCCACCAAACTTCTTAGGGCTTCATCTTGTGTAGCAATCCCCACTGGACATTTACCAGTATGACAGATGCGAGATTGCAGACAACCAATAGCAATCAATGATGCTGTCGCTAAGGCAACGACATCTGCACCAAGTGCTAACCCTTTGGCGATATCCGTACTATCTCTAAATCCCCCTGTCGCGATTAATGTGACATGAGCCTGATGATCGTTTAATACTTTTCTAGCTCTTGGTATTGCAAAAACAGCTGGTATGCCAACGTTATCCTTTAAAAACGTAGGTGATGACCCAGTTGCGCCACCGCGACAATCAATGGTGATAAAATCAGGGTCAGCACGCAGGGCTAGTTCGATATCTTTCTCTAAATGACTGGTCGCTATTTTAATACCCACAGGTTTACCATCGATGACGGTTCTTACTTTTTTTACTAAATGAATAAGGTCTTCAATGGCATCTACCCCGGCAAGGCGGTTAGGTGCGGTTGATGCTTCACCTGGCTCTAAACCGCGGATTTTTGCTAATGCCCTTGTAACTTTATTAGCAGGAAGTTCACCCCCAACGCCAGGCTTTACGCCTTGTCCAAATTTTAATTCCACCGCGTCTGCTTTTTTCATCACCGCTTCATCATAAGTAAAGGCTGCAGTGCCATGTTCATAGATATAATATAAAGACGCATCTCGAGATTCAGGAAGCATGCCACCCTCACCAGATGCCATAGCGGTTTTCACCATCGTACTCCCTTTTGCTAAAGCGATTTTCGCTTCTTTTGATAACGCACCATATGACATATGCGAGATAAAAAACGGTAAATCAATCGTTAGTGGGTGTTTAGTTTTAGGACCAATGGTTGTTTTTAAACTGACGGGAGCGTCTTTATCAAGCGGCATACGATCTAATTGATTAGCTTTAAACAGTAAGGTCTTAAAATTAGGAAATGTTTCTAATGTACGCATAGCACTATGCTTGATTGCAGGATTTTGGGAGAGTTCTCTGATATGGTTATCTTTATGGTTATCGGTGATTTCCATACTTTCTTTTGCTAAATTAAGTTTTTTTTTAACCGCGCCATCATCTATAAATTTTTCATACCAATGAGTGCCATCACAAAACGGTTTATTTTTCGAGTAACCACAGCGACAAAGCGCATAATGCTCATTTGATTCTAATTTGTCATCAGTCATCAAATCAATCGATCCCTCAACATAGTAAGGGCCATTTTCGGTGATTTTAATGAGTGGATGGTCGTGATAATTCGTCACTCGATCACCGTCAACTTCAAAACTTAAAGCTCCTGATGGACATTTTTTAATCGTTTTAATAATGTCGTCTTTAGAAGCCCCGTTGGGATCTATCCACGGTTCTTTACCCATCTGAAAAACGGCCGGTAACCCATCCGTACAAAATCCGGCATGAGAACAAATACCACGATCATCATGGATTGTGACTGCTTTTCCTTGATAGACATCATGCCTTCTTTGAACACGACCTTCCTTTTTTTCTGAAGTAAAGCCAATTTTTCCGTGCGTCCCATCACAAAATGGTTTGTTGTTTGATTCCCCGCAGCGGCATAAAGTAATCACCGATTGATGCACTGCGACAGCTCGGCCTGTTGATTCCGTTAATTCATCCACATTTTTTACAACATAGGGTCCATGCTGAGATGGGGTGATACTTATCTTTTCTTTAGACATTATGCTCCTCCACTCTTTTCTTTTACAGTTTTATGTATCATATCGTAAAAGTCTTCGATTGTTATTTCTCTATTTAACATGCGATCATAAACTTCCTGCATCACCGTTTTATCAAGTGAAGATTGAAATCCTTTAATCCCTAAAAACTTTTTAACAAAATCGTTGTCGGGATGAAATACCAATGCCTCTTTTGTCCCCGTTTGGACGATTTCTCCATGGTCCATTAAAACGATCATCCCGCCAAGCTTCAACGCTTCTTGAATGTCATGCGTAACAAAAAGAATCGTCTTTTTTAATTTTTTATGAATTTTGATTAACTCATCTTGTAAAATCGTACGGGCGATTTCATCCACCGCGCCAAAAGGTTCATCCATCAGAATAATTTCTGGATTTGCTGCTAACGCTCTAGCGACACCGACGCGCTGTTTTTGTCCACCGCTTAACTCTCTGGGATAACGGTCTAACATTTCCATATCCAAACCCACGAGATCCATCAGTTCCTCTGGCGTTTGGGATTGAATGATTTTATCTTTTTTTTGAATGTCTAAAACAAACGTAATATTCTTTCTAATGGTTAAATGAGGTAATAACCCTATTTGTTGAATGACATATCCGATACTTCTTCTCAAACTGATTTTATCCCATGCTTGAAGATCTTTATCCTTGACAGTGATGGTACCTTCACTGAAAGGAACCATTTTATTGACCATTTTTAAAAGCGTGGTCTTTCCACATCCGGAAGGACCTAAGATTGTCACAAATTCACCCTTAGGAATACATAGCGATAAATCCTTGATGACTAACACTTGATCATATGCTTTAGAAACGTGCTTAAATTCAATAATTGACATTATGCAAGCAATTCGTTTTCTACTAAAAATTCGCGAGCAACAACTTTCGGATCTTCGTTATTAATTTCGACACGATAGTTCATATAAGCCATCTCTTCATTACTGATTAGTCCATTCATCATGGCTAGTACTGCTTCTAGTTCTGGATACGTATCTAGTATCTCCTTACGAATGAGGGTTGCTGCATAATAAGGGGGGAAGAAATTCAAATCATCCTCGAGTACTTTTAAGTCATATTCTTCTAATCGACCATCCGTTGAGAAAATATTAATGACATCGACTTGATCACTGCCGATAGCTTGATACTTAAGTCCGATATCTAACTCCGTCGTTGTCCCAAAATCAAAGCCATAGGTCTCTTGTAGTCCAGGATAGCCATCTTCTCGTTCATAAAAATCATATTCAGCACCTAAAGTGAGACTAGAACTAATCGCAGCTAAATCTGAATAAGTAACTAAGTTATGCGCATCAGCCAGCGTTTGCTTTACTGCTAAACCAAACGTATTATTAAATCCATACTGTTCGCTCCATACAATATTAAAGTCTTCTAAATAAGCAGCCTTCACTGCATTATATAGTTCATCCGGATCTGCAATCAGCGCTTCTTCTAAAACAAATAACCATCCAGTTCCTGTATATTCGGGATACATATCAATTTCACCACTAATCATCGCTGGATGAATGTTTGATGTGCCACCGCCGATACCTAATTGCTGTTCAACAGTGATATCCGTGTTAGCTTCGATAAGCAACGTCAGCATCTCTACTAGAATATACTGTTCTGTCATGGGTTTGCTGGCAATCACGATGGTTTCTTCGTTTTTCGCACACGCTTGTATCGTCAAGACAGTGAAGGTTAATAGTAATAAAACAAACATCTTTTTCATATAAATACACTCCTGTTATTATTTTTGTTAACGCCTAATATACGACGCTTCAATAATCGTTCAATCCATTCCATGATGAGATCTGCAACAATCGCCATGCCAGCCACCAGTAAACTTCCGGCAAACGTCATTTCGGGATAGTAAGTCGTTATCCCTCGCCAAATCGCTCGACCTAACCCGCCAGCGCCAATAAACGAAGCGATTCCCGCTAAAGCAATCGTCATGATGACCATCGTCCTAAACCCTGCAAAAATAACGGGTAAAGCTAACGGTAGTTGAACACGAAAGAGTAGTTGCGTATTCGTACATCCCATGCCGACTGCAGATTCGATGATCTGATCATCAACATCATTAATGCCAACATATGTATTTCTGATAATCGGTAGCATCCCATAGATGACGAGTGCGATAATCGCACTCGTATTGCCAATCCCGGTAAAAAAGACTAAGAAGCCAAATAAGGCAATAGAAGGTATGGTATATAAAAAATTGGTTAACGCAAGCATCACCTGAGCAAAAACTTTGTTTTTTGTCATTAAAATGCCAATCGTCAATCCGATAACGGTGATAATCGAAATTGAAATAAGTGTTAATACCAGATGTTGAATCAGTAATTCTTGAAAAAAATCCCATCTTTCTACATATAATTTAAATATATCAATGATCATCTGCATATGGCTTAATTCCCTCTATTATTTTAAGGATACTTAGTTAAATTATAACATTGTTGTGAATATATCACCAAATATACACAATGTGCTTTTCTTTCATTTTAGTGTAAAACGACTGATAATCATGATTTCAGCCATCCTTCTCAAATAACGAGTCACATACCAAAAGATGAGCTTTTCTATCTCATAAAAAAATAAAAATCCTTTGTCAAAAAGGATTTATTACTTTGAAACAATGATCTCTAAATCTCCAGATAGTTCAATTTGCGGGACATTTGCTGTAACAATAAAATGATCACCTTTTTTTATTGGGTTTTGGTTGATAAATCCCTGACCTTCAATAACACTCATCAGTAAATAGTGATCACTAGGTTTATGCAAAACACCTCTAATTTCCCATTTTTCAACATCAAAGTATTCCGTGTGGATGAGTTCGGTGAACCTGTGAGGTTTACTATCATGAACCTTAGTCTCTATGATGACTTCCTGGTAAGGAATCGTTGCGACATCAATGGATTCTTTGATATGAAGCGCTCTTTCATTTCCTTGATCATCTTTTCTATGATAATCATAAAGTCTAAAGGTTGTGTCTGAAGATTGCTGCGTTTCCAAAATCAATAATCCCTTACCAATCGCATGAACGGTTCCTGCTGGCACAAAAATGAAATCCCCTTTTTTAACATATTTTTTAATAAGCAGTTCATCCCACTGATCTTCATCCACCATCTTTTTAAATACCTTTTTACTAGATGCGCGGTGGCCATAAATTATAGCCGCATCGGCATCTGCATCTAATATATACCAGCATTCATTCTTACCCAAATCATTAAAATGCTTAAGCGCGTATGTGTCTGAGGGATGTACTTGAACGCTTAGATCATCATGGGCATCAAGTATCTTCGTCAATAAAGGAAATCTATCTGAATTCAAATCGTTAAAGAGTTCTCGATTCGACTGATAGACTTGACTTAAGGTCTTCCCTGCAAATCTGCCAGACGTAATCATGCAATCACCATTAGGATGAGCTGAAATAGCCCAGCATTCACCTGTATGCTCATAAGGTGTTTGGTAGCCATATTCGGTATTTAAACGCTTACCGCCCCATATACGCTCTTTTACGACAGGCTTAAGAAATAATATATCATTCATAAAACACACTCCTAAAATAATTATATCATGATAAGAAAAAAGATAAGTCGCCCTATCTTTATAAATATGATTTTAAAATCTTTGTGATTTGTTCATATCCTTCCGCATTGATATGTAGTCCTTCGACAGCATATGCTTTCCTTAAGTGATGTTGCTCATCAATAAGCTTTTCATAAACATCAATAAAGGTGATGCCTTTTAGACTTTTCAAAAGCTGATTACAATTTTGAATATCTTTGTTATTCCTTGGATAGACCGTATTTTTATCCATCGTTATGTTAACAGGATAGATGCTTTGAACAAAGATTTTTGTATGTGGCAATTGATGCTGTATGATCTCAGTGATTTCTTTGATTCGATCATAAACCTCTTTTGGTTTTGCACCCAATAAAGCAAAATCGTTGGTGCCGATTAGTAAGAAAACATGGCTGGGTTCTAGGTCAAAAACTGATACATCAAGTCGCTTTAATAATCCTTTGGTTGTATCCCCACCAATTCCTCTGTTATAAACATGGTATTCAGCAAAATAATCATAGACGTTATAGTCTTGGGTGATGGAGTCACCAACAAAAGCGATACCCCCTTTTTTAATATAAAGATTTTGTTTCTTAAAAGCATTAACTTTGCTATCAAACCCATTAACTAGCAGTAAAGCAAGAAAATCTGCCATACCTTTTTTAATACCTTTTTGAAAAGATATGTAATAAACAATGGGTAAACTTATAACTAAAATGCCGATGATATAATATAAGAACATCTTTCTACCTCACATGTGCTTTTATGATGATACATTGTTTACGATCTAAACACGTGATCCTAAACTTATGAATGGTCGAGGGGATGACAAATGTTTCTGCATAATGCACTTCATAATCTTCAAAACGACCATCGATGGATTGGATGACTGCTTTTTTGCCCTCAACCAAATTAGCGACGTTCACACGATCATATGTGTCGATATCAGCGAAATCACTAAATGTAAATCTGCGCGTTTCTAGAAACTCTAGTTCATGTAACCCCGTATATTCTTCTTTATCATTGATCGGTTTAACTGTATTGATGAGTTGCTCGTTAACAAATGTAGTATTTCTATCGAACTGTAAGTTTTTAAACCCATGCTCTAAATGAACTGGTCGTGGTCTACCATCTAATCCTTTGCGATCCCAATCCCATAATTTAAAGGTGAAAATATACATGCACGCACTAATCTCTAAAACCATGGTATTCTTGCCACTGCAATGAATGGTCCCTGCGGGAATCAAGAAATGATCATGTTTTTTTGCTGGATAACGATTGATATAAAGTTTATCATCAAATATTTTTTTACCTGCTTGTGCTGCAATTAGATCTTTTTTGAACTGTTTTTGATCAATGTTTTCTTTAAATCCTAAATACACTGACCCATCTTTACCTGAATCTAAAATATAATAGGATTCATCCTGTGTATAAGCCATGCCAAATGTCTCTTGAATATAATGCTTTAAGGGATGGACCTGTAAAGATAAATTGCCACCATCCATCGTATCCAGTAAATCAAAACGAATGGGGAAATTTGGACCGAATTGATCATACACTTCTTGACCCATGAGTTCAACTGGCCTAAATTGAACAACATCTTGAGCAGGTAATTCGATGATTTTACCTTTGATATCTAATTTAATGCTATTTTCTTCTGGAACACCATCAAAACTCCATGCATAATTGGATTCATTGGGATCAAGCAGACAGACTTCTTTCATCCATTGCCCGCCCCAAATGCCAGGATCGAAATAGGGTACCATTCGAAATGGTTTTTTTACTAATTGATCTAATGATTGATGATAGGTTTGGTGATCAATCATCACGGGATGATTGAGCGTCGAATAATCGATGAAATAATTCATTTGCTTAATCACATCGTCTTTCATACGATCAGCAACTCGCCACTCAACAAAATACCCTCTTTTATACTTTCTTAAAATATCTTCTTGTTCATTATGCTTTTTAAAATTTGTCAGTCCACGACGATATCTTAATTGAATTTCCCACCTTGTCAAACTAACGAAAATTAAATAATCAGCTTTGATTTGACTTGCTCCAAAGCCGTAAACAATGATTAGTCCATTTTTCTGATTAAGGTCTTCTCTAAGGATATGAAGTTTTTTTTGGTCATAAAAATCATCAATGACATGATGGGAATAATAACCGAAAACGCGATCATCTGTTAGATTCGGCTTAATCATTTTATCAATGGCTTTCGCCGATTTTGTGTAAGCTTCGATATTGATGATATGATTCGGATGAAGTTTATCCAAAATATGCTCTTTAAGAACCTTTAAATCAATGCCTGGATATGTCTCAAAAACGATAATTCCAGACGATATTTTAGAAAGTTCTGAAACAATTTCAGATGCTTCATCCCATATCAAGGCATGATTTAACGTCATTTTTTGGATTGGATTTTTATCGTATTCAGAGTCGAAATTCAAATATTTCATCTTAGTAATTCCCCTCTTCATCATCTATTTCGCCAAATTGTCTTAAATAAGGATTAAATACTTTCTGCAAATGAAAGCTGATCAGAACCCCATATATACCAACTAAAACAAGGATAAGCATTTCATGAATAAAAACAATACCCAAAATAACAAACGCTAAACTTCCGAGAAGTTTAAAATTAGTCCAAATGTTCTTGTTCGACAGGAACAGCACATTTTTTATCAACTGCTTGACATTTTTTGTTTCAAAAATAGCAAGCACTGGAAAAAAATACAAAGCAAAAACGATTAATTGATAGCTGCCAACGATTGCAAACACAATCAAGACCGGAACATTTGTATTAAGGGCGTAGTTATACATCATAAAAAGACATAAACCCAATAATACAAGTGTTAGCCAAACCAATGTACTGATTACAAAATTTTCCTTGAAACTTTTATAAAAGACATGAAATACATTGGTTGGCTCACTTTTTTTTAAGATTTGAAACGTGACACGAAACATCGCTGTTGTGGCAGCACCCGTTGTTATGAGTAGCCCCAAAAAACTACCAAAAATCCATAGTAGATTAACAAAGATGATATCTGTTAGTTTTTTATAGAACTCTTTCATCGTGCCTAACTTTCTAAAACCTTATTTTTTGAACTTAATGACAAGAAATACACCTAAACCGATTACAGCAGCACCACCGACAATTGTGCCAATCAGTAGTCCTGTGTTTGGGTACGTACCAGTAACTTCAAATGATTCGCTAGTTACATAAATCATTTTCCCAACATTTGTATCACCATCTGGAGCAGTTGGATCATAATATTGGAGTTCTTGATAGTTTTCTTCACCGATAGTTACTTCGTAATTTGCAAAAACAGAAATATCAGCTTTAGTCACATAACCAGCAAGGTCAGCTTCATCATATATATCATTCCAAATACCATCAACAGCCCAATCTAATGAAGCTTCTACGATCGCTTTAGATTCTGAGAATACTAATGTTTTAGTATAACCACCCGTGACTTCTAACATAGGTTTTTCAGCATCATCAAAGTCATCCCATGATAGGTTAGGTGACAAATTAACAAGCTGTTCATATTTAGCTAGAAAATCATCAAAATCAGAAAATTCATAGGACATTGTGAAATAGCGATGATAGCCATCAACGGTTGCTTCTTCAACCGTGATAAAACTTGGTGCATTTTCATCTAACCAAGTTTGAATAGCGATAATACCGCCTGTCACATGCTTGTCATTTAAAACAGCACCTTTGCCTTCCGTTTGATCAGGATCATCAGGATTAATGATAGGCGTGGCTGATAAAGTATCATCCATAATATCAACCGTAATAACTCTTGTTCCTGAACCGTCAGCATTAAAATGTGTTACTACACCTACTTCAGCTGGCCAGCACGCGGTTAACGCTAATGCGAAAATAGCCATTAAAACGAGTAAACCAAATTTTTTCATTTTTATTTCTCCCTTTTTATTATTTTATGTTTCTTCGCCTAAATAGATGACATATTTATTTAAGCGTAATGCGATAACTGTTATGATTAAAACAATAACTAATAAGATCCATGCCATTGCACTTGCCATGCCCATCTGTTGATCTTGTATCATCTTATCAAACATATAATAAGCGTAATAGTACGTTGATCGCGATGGACCACCATTCGTCATAATATATGCAATGGTAAACACTTGAAATCCGCCAATTAATCCCATAATAAAATTAAAAAATATAGAAGGGGTCATTAATGGCAACGTAATATAATATGTTTTCTTAAGCCAATTAGCACCATCCATCTCGGCAGATTCATACAAACTTTTGGGAATATCTTGCATTTGTGCAAGATAGATGACCATTGACCCACCAGCTGTCCACAAGCCCATAATGATTAACGTTATTTTAGATGTTGCTGGATCTTGATGCCACCTCAGTGGTTCCATCTGAAAAAGTTTATATAATGGCGATAAAATTTCATTGATTAATCCGAAACTGGGTTGAAACAGCCATAACCATAGCAGTGACATTGCGACAATACTGACAACATTAGGCAGATAAAACATTGTTCTATAAACGCTCATCGCCCTTAATTTATTGTTGAGTAATAGTGCAAGTGATATACCGACTATTAAGCCTAATGGGATGGCAATAGCCACATGATAGAATGTGTTACCTAAACTTTTCCAAAATAGGGTATCATTTGTAAAAAGAATACGGTAATTTTCAAATCCTACAAAATCTGGTGTCGCAAGCATATCATAATTAGTAAAACTAATATACAAGGAGGCTACAATTGGAAACATACCTAAAACAATCAACCCGAACAACCATGGTGATGCGAATAAATATCCCGCCAGATTTTCTTTCTTTTTTAGTTTTTCAAGTGTGACTGTTGTTTTCATAGATAAAGCCCCTTATATTAATGCACGGCGTCGTAGTTTTCTTTCTTTTGTAAATAGTTGGCTCTTGCAGCAGCAAGTGCTTGCTCTGCAGTCTTCGTTCCATTTAAAGCTTCTGTATAGTAAGGTTGCCAATCATTACCATGCCAAGATGGTGCATAAGGAATGTAAACCTTATCAACCGCGTAATCAACTTCATGGAGTAAATCTAGCATAATCGGTTTATCAGCGGCATATTCTTCCATCGCAGAAATGTGACTCATGAGCCATCCATTGACTTCAGCCAATTGGATTTGTGTATCCTTCGACAGTAAATACTTTAAGAATTCAAAAGTTCCATCTCTTTGTGCCGTTTCATTCTTGCCATTGTCGTACATTTCAATTGAAAATCCACTTCCCCAATTGACATGTCTTCCACCCTCAGGAATTGGAATTGGTGCGACACCATAATTAAACGTTGCACCGGCATTAATGATTTGTTGGTATAATCCATCACTTTCAACAATCATTGCGACGCGTTCTGATGCGAATGGGTTAATGCCAAGCATTTGATTTCCTTCACCAAAGGCTGTTAATTCGTTTCTTGTAAAGTTATCATTGAAATTAATGATCCAATTGAGAATATCCACATGACCTTGAGTGTTTAATGTTGGCATTTTATTTTCATCGAAGAAATCAAGATTTGCTTGCCATAACCAGCCATGATAAGTTGCATTGCCATATGTTGGATCAAATCCAATGCGGGTAATATTACCATTTGGTTCCTGAACATCAAACAATTTAGCAACCGTCTTCAGTTCATCCCAAGTTTCTGGAACATCAGCCTCTGTCAATCCGAGTTCAGTAAACATATCTAAGTTATAATAAAGCGCTCTTGTGGTTGCTGTAAACGGCATGGCATACAAGTTCTCTTGATACGTAGCAAAATCTAGTTGGCTTTGTCTAAACTCACTTAAATCAATATGATTAGCTGTGGTATCGCCCTCCATCAAATCTGATATGTTGTATAAAACGCCTGATTCTGCTCTCGACACAACATCATCAATGGTGGATAGGCCAAGGTCAGGTGCTGTTCTCGAAGAGACAGCGACATTGATTTTGTCCCAGTAATCCCAAAATGAAAATCCGGTGCCTTTCACAAAATAAACATCTTGGCTCTCATTAAATTCGTTGATGATACTTCTCATTCCAGAATATGATTCACTACCAACTGGTGACATATGCCAAAAATCAATCGTGATTTTTCCTTCGGTGTCATCTGTTTTGCAACTTGCCATAAATAATGATAAAGAGATGACAAATAACGATAAAATTATTTTTTTCATACATTTTCTCCTATCCTTTGATTCCACTAAAGGTTATACCTTCAATGAATTGTTTCTGTGCGAAAAAGAAAATTACGAGTGTCGGTAACATGATTAAGATAGCCGCAGCCATCATCAAATCAAATCTACCACCATATTGTAATTGAAATGCTCGTAATCCTAAAGCTAATGTCCAATGATCGGGGTTGCTTAAGAAAATCAGTGGACCAAAATAATCATTCCAGGCGCCCATAAACGTAAAGAGCATTACAGTAATAATCGCTGGCTTTGTTAAGGGAAGCATTATTTTAATGAAGATTTGAAAATGATTCGCCCCATCAATAATGGCACTTTCAGAGAGTTCTTTTGGAATCCCTTTAAAGAATTGACGCAATAGGAAAATATAGAATGCAGCACCTCCACCAAAGAATGCTGGTACAATTAAAGGTAATCTTGTGCCTAACCAACCAATCTTGGCATACATAATATAAGTGGGTATCAAAATGACTTGAATGGGTATCATCATGGTCGCTAGCATGATGATAAACCATTTATCTCTGCCTTTCCAAGTCAGTTTAGCAAAAGCATAAGCAGCCGTCGTTGCTGAGATTAATGTTCCTAGCATAACCAATGTAACAATAATCAAACTGTTTTTTAAGTACATCAAAAAAGGAATACTTTGAACTGCTGTTCGGAAGTTGCTCCACTGTGGATCACTCGGGAAAAATACACTTGTTCCTTGTAGTAATTCTTGAGGGGTTTTAAGCGCTGTAAAAAGCATCCAAAGAAAAGGAAATATAAACCCAAAACTAGAGACGGTTAAAACAATATTTAAAATAATTTTAGTAATGCGGTCTTTTTGTTTTTTATTGAGCCTTGGCTTTTTTACAGCATCTGTCATGTGCTTACCTCAATTTTTGTCATTTACTCGTATCCATTAATTTAATAAATCTTGGTCTGTAAATCAAATAAGATGACATGTTGTGATCAAAATTATACGTATTGGTATTATAGGTCACTAAAATATCTGTGCTACTGGATAGATGAGGGTGAGCTTTAGCATTGTATGTATACGTCGTGCTCTTAAATATATCTTGCTCTGGCGTATGATAGATCTTTTGCGGATTTGTAAATGGTCCCCAAGGATGATCTGCAAGACTAAAAGCGACATAAGGTGTGTTTGTATCATATGTATAAACGGCGATATATTTATCTTTATATGCCCCTTTCAACAATGGAGAGACGCTCATCTCACAAGAGATATGACTGAGCAATGGTTTGCAAGAGAAAATATCCGTCTGCCATTCTGATCCATCAAAAAATCTCCAATCATCAAAGTATTCAAAGTTTTCTGCTCTCACTCTTGCTAGAATTAACTCTCTAAACCCCTTGGTTGATTTATAGCCATATATATAGATATATCCATCAGGATTTTTTGCTCCTGCTTGCTCAGTATTTGGCATCAAAGCATTCCCAAACAACCATTGACTATCATCTTTCTCAACAAAGAGCGGTGCCATCTTTTGTGTGGCTTTAGAAATATCTAATGTCTTATTTACAATTGGTGTTTTAAATAAAGCCGCACCTTTAACACAAAACTGTAATCCTTCAGGTTGATTTAGATCACTATTAATAACCATTGGGATAAAGTATAGATTTTCACCGATGATAACACCGTCTTGAAGCCAAATCCATGAATGTTCTGAATCCTTTAATAGTGTCGATGTACTTTGTGCATAAACATCTCGGTATTGTTGCGTTCCATTAAAAAATTTAATGAGATTTAATCCGTATAATCCTTCTTCATAATCCTTCGAATTATAATTACCTAAACCATTTTTAGCAGGAACAACTATTTTAATAAAGCGGTATGAATGTTCAATGGGTAACCTTGTTTTATGGTCTATACCTGTGCTTTTTTCTAAAGTGTTCTGGCTGATCAATGTCCAGGATGCGTTATCCTTAGAGCCCATCACTTTAATTTCTTTTAGCCCTCTGTTTGCTAAAATCTCATCTTCTTCACTGTAATAATTGAACAGCTCCATATGACTGATGGTTCTTTCCTTATATAAATCAAAGAGCAGTTCAATGTCTTTTGGGTTATATCCTGAGAGCCAGCCAACATTTTTTTCTTTTCGATCATAGTTCACCAAATTTAAAGCAACCGTTCCGGCATTATCAAATCTTGGATTCATCTTATAAAAACCAGAAACCGAACCATCTTCTTGCCAATTGATTTTTAAATCAACCTTGCCATTTTCTAAATAACCTATTGTGTTATTAGGCATTAAATGTGGCTGCAAGCGATGTTGGGTGATTGGATTTGATTTCCCGACAAATGTATCACCAAACACAAATAGTGTTTTACCTTGAAATTTTTGATCGAATGAATCATTACCATTTTCCATGTTAAATGAAAAAATACCATCTCCACCAGACCAACCACTTGAATTTACGAATAATTGGTTCCACTCAGGCTGTTCTTCTGCAATATAACCAGTACCACAAATGATATCAATCTTGAGGCCATCCACGTGCGCATCAAATTGTATTGAATTGGCATAAAATGGTTCTATTTCGCTTTTTTGATCATCTATCATATAAATCACTTGCTTTAAATCCTGATGTTTAATGGGTTCAATCGGATAGATTTTATCGAGTTTTATAACTTGAAGTCCTTTGTTTATTTTAACTTGCTTAATCACTTGTCCTTTTTTCATAAAATCTCCTATTTTTTGACTTCGATGATTCGAATGAATCTCGGATAATATATATTGGCATCACTTAAAGCACCTACGGCGGTTGTATTCACATTATACGATATAAGAAAGTTTCCGGGTTCGCTAAGGTTAGGATGCATTTTTGCATTATATGTAAATGCGGAGCGTAAATAACTTGCTTCATTTGTCTGATAGATTTGAACATAGGGAGCAAAGGGACCATAAGGTGAATCGCTTAATGAATAACTGATTTTACCACTAGTCGTATTTTCCATAACAACAAGCATATATTGATTAGCAAAAGTTCCTGATTCGATATAGGTAACTGAAAGTTCTGCTGATACACCATCTATTAATGGATATGAATCATTGATATCTTTTGACCATGTGGTTCCGTCAAAGTATGTCCAGTTATTAAAATTCATGATGTCATCTGGTAGGAATCTTCCCACAACGAGGTATCTCCCCCCTAAATCTTTATAACCATAAATATAGATATAGCCATCTTTGGCTGTATGATTCATAAGTCCTGCACCGTAATAAATGGTTCCACCATCAGCCGTATGAACTTGAAGTGGTGTATTATAATACGCGGTATTTTCGTAATCCAATCTTTCATTTTGAATGGGAATTTGAAGCATGCCAACATGATGAACTTTAAAGTATGTTGAATAATCCTTAACCAATATTGGAAAGTCATATAAATGGTCACCAATTACAACACCATCTTGAAGCCATAGTCTTGCTGACAACTCATTCGGTTCAATCGTAGCTATCGATGACGATGCGGTACTCTGTCCAAATAAATATCTGTCGTTTTCGTCAAAAACCATGATTTTACCCAGTCCAACAAATGAATCGCTATACCCTTGATTAATGTGAATTTTTATGTATCTTGCATGAACGTCTGTGAGTTCTACAAAAAAGGTGTACGGCGCTTCATCTGATCCACTTGCTTTAGGCATTTGATATGAATCAATATCAACATATTCGTTGCCATTATCGCTTACGCTGAGTGTGAAATCATTAACGCCATAATCTGGATTTGCATTGTAATTCCAAAAATATAATTTTTTGATGTTTTCGCTTTGTCCTAGATCTATCAAGACATCTGGTTGAGACTCATCAGTCAACCACATCGTTCCCTCATTATTATTTGTCAATAATCCATCAAAGTGATGTGTGATGGACAATCCATCACCATCCAATAAATTTCTACCTTTTGAACCAATATATGCATTAGGTAAAAACGCAGATTGTGCAACGCCATCTACAACTGGATAATCAAAACTAAAAGCCTGTTCAAATGGTAAATCATGAGAGAAATACCCCAACGAATTATTAATCATGACAGAAGATTTTCTTAAATGATTATTTTCGTAAACCTCACCCACAAAAGTATCACTAAACACAAATCCTGTCGTATGTTTCTCTGCGCCTATGGTGTCGTTTCCATCGGTTAAATTAAATGAAAAGATACCATCGGCTCCTGTCCACCCATTAAACCTTAAAAATGAATCTGACCAAGCTTTATCTTCTTTGACGATTATCCCATCAGCTAATTTAAATTTTACATCTTGGAGACCGAAAGTCTCATCGGTTGAAGCAAATGTGAATTTAAGTGATTTTGCCATTATTCCTCCTAGAGTTAATATATTTAGTTCATCATTCAACTCTACATGAGTTAAAAATCTCGTAAATGAATCGCCATTTAATGAATAATCAATAGACACAGATTCAATCGTTTGTGCCCGGTTACCAATATATGACGTTAACTCCATACGATCAATCGGATAGATGGCATCAAAATTGATGATGAATTGATGTGTTTTAATAATTGAGTTTGAGAAAAAGATTGGATTGATTGAAACCGGCTTGCAATAGTTAATAAAATTCTCTAAATCGCCATCCGTTGTAGAGTATGGAATTTCAATAGATTGTATCGGAATATATTCTCCTAAAGTTTGCGTGAATTGTAATCCACAGTCTTCTATGATGATGATTTCTTCCTCTTCTTGGCAACTCATTAACATGAACATCATCCCCAAGAGGACTATCAATAAAACACGTCTCATATTATTCACCATTCTTGCAAGCGTTTTCTATTCTAAATATATCATAAACAAATCAATAATACAATACATTTATAATACATTTGTTTTTTTTATCAAATTTTAAAAAAAAACCGCAAGTTATTTCTTGCGGTAATAAAGATGCGTTCGATATTCATAATGATCGGAATTATAAAATGTTTCAGTATATTCAATGA
>WOZH01000003.1 GCA_011620375.1 Acholeplasmataceae bacterium | reverse complement strand
ATGAATCTTTATAACGTTCTCATTACCAAGTTTATAAGAAAGGAAGTTGCGGATTTTTTACATATATTTTTGATGCTTTTTTGCTTATTAAAACTATATTTTTAGTTTTTTAACAAGGAAATAGCGTTTCTTTCAGTCCCTTAGTATACGAAAGACTTCTTAGTTTAAGATTAGGTATTATTATGATACCTTCTCTCCAACTTTTTGGAGTCATTTCAGATAGTAATGGTGCCGAAAATAGGACTCGAACCTACGACCTGCTGATTACGAGACAGCTGCTCTACCACCTGAGCTATTTCGGCACGCATTGATATTATAGCATATGTTGTTCGTATTTAGTAATATGAATAATCATGATATTTTCTTGAAGAATCTAGCTGACCAAAAATCCATGCTAAGTTCATCTAAGTAGAAATGAAAGATCCTTTTTCGATCTTTATTAGTCGTTGACAATGTGAAATAATCAACATCGTTTTCCAAATCTTTTTCAACAAAGAAAAACAGTTTTTTACCAACACCGCGTGACCTGAATGCTTGATTGATATATAGTTCATCCACCTCAAAGACTTTCGCGTCTTTTTCTATCACCGAGAAGTTCTTATCATAATTGTATATATGGCCGAATAAATATCCAATAATTTCATGATTTTGATACGCTAAATAAATCGTTTTATCCTGTAGATCTTCTGTGGTATTCGCAACTATGCCATGACATATATTTTCATTAGCCCATGTTTTGGAAAGTTTAATCAGCTGATCCCTAATCGTTTCATTTAGTTCAATTTTCTTTATGATTATATCCATCAATCATACCTGTCTTTCTTCATCATATCAAATATTTTTAACTTAACCCCTTAACGATGCCTTCTAAAACACTAGATTATAGTAACATGTCCCAACTTGATATGCTAGGTGTTAACTAAAATGAACGTTTCTTCACGCGTTTCGATACTATAATCGGTAACGCTTTTTGATAAACCTCGATGTCTATAGAACCACTCATCGCGAATTCACCATCGACATTCCAATTCACGTCATTGTTTGCTGTGATTTTAAACTTATTTGAGACAAAATGATAATCAGCTTTTAATTGTCTACCACCTCTTAAGAAAAATGATACCAGCCTAAACACTCTAAAGGCGTGGTGGCGTTTAAAAATTCTAAATTCGAAAAGTCCATCATTCAATTTTGAATTAGCGAAATTCGATAGCCACATGCCACCGACTCTTTTTGAAGCCAACCCTAAAACCATCATACATTCCAAATTCAATTTTTGTTCATTGCACTCAATGGTTAGGTTATATTTATAATCTTTCCCCAAATCTTTCATTGCTGCAAACACATATGCTAAATATCCATATTTATGAATATGTCTTCTGGACACATCATAACTAATTTTAGATAAGACGCCACTTGCTGCAGCATAAATAAAATAGCGATGATTCATCCGATTGATATCAATCATGGCTGGATCTTCTTCCAAAATGAGCTTAATTGCTTTTTTTAAATTTCTCGGGATACCCAACATCGCAGCCGTATCATTGGCTGTCCCCCCAGGGATTACAGCTATAACCGGTTTTTTTTCAACTTGCATCAAGCCATTAACAACTTCATTAATCGTGCCATCACCACCAGCAACCAAAAAAACATCATACATTGATGCCTGTTTTGTTGCTTGTTCTTTTAAGTCATTTCCTTTTTTTGACTCGTAAATGTCCAATTCGTGTTCTGTTTTAGCAAACATATTTTTGACTAACGCAATATGTTTTTTAAATGACTGTCTGCCACTCACAGGATTATACAATAATAAATACTTCAAATTGCACACCACCTTTAATCTATTTTAGCACGACAAGCGACAAATGAAAAGAGATGATGTATCGATATACATCATCCCTATTTCAATCATAATCAAATCATTTTATTAAACATTTTTTAAAATGATTGCTGTACCCATACCGCCACCGATACATAAGGACGCTAGTCCTAATGGTTCTTGGCGCTTTTTCATTTCATGAATCAATGTTACAACAATTCTAGCACCGCTAGCGCCAACAGGGTGACCGATAGCAATCGCACCACCGTTGACATTTGTTCTTTCCAACAATTCGTCATAATCGACTTTCAAATCTTCACATAAACTTTTCATAACGCCAATGCTTTGTGCAGCAAACGCCTCATTGAGTTCCAATAATCCAATTTGGTCTAGTTTTAAATTAGCCCGTTTCAATACCTTTTCTATTGCACCAATAGGACCTAACCCCATCACTTTAGGATCTACACCTGCTTGGTCTACTTCAACGATTTCAACGAGTGGCGTCAAATGAAATTTCTTAACAGCCTCTTCGCTTGCGAGCATCACATATGCTGCTCCATCATTAATACCCGATGAATTACCTGCTGTGACAGTGCCATCTTTTTTAAATGCTGGTCTCAGTGTTGCTAGTTTTTCTAAAGATGTTTTTCTGTTTGGATATTCGTCTTTGTCAAAATGAAAAATCTCTTTTCCAATTTTAACATCGAGTCCAACGACTTCATCATCAAAACGACCTTTATCAATTGCTTTAATGGCTTTTTGTTGTGACGCAAAGGCAAAACGGTCTTGTTCTTCCCTTGTGATTTGATATTTTTCAGCGATATTTTCAGCAGTGACACCCATATGAATACCATTATACACGTCTGTTAATGCATCATAAATCATATGATCAATGACTTCTAAATTACCCATCTTATAGCCACTTCTGCCTTTATAAGGAATCAAATGAGGTGCTTGGCTCATTGACTCAATACCACCTGCGATGACTAGGTTTTCCCATCCTGCTTTAATTTTCAAAAAGCCATCCATCATCGCTTTCATACCTGAACCACAGACCATATTGACCGCATAACCAGGAACTTCAAAAGGAATACCTGCTTTGATTGAAACCTGTCTCCCTATACCCTGGCCTTGACCAGCCGGTAAAATATTCCCAGAAATCACTTCATCAATGTCTTTCGGATTAATTTTTGTATCTTCCAATATTTTTTTAACTACTTTTGCGCCAAAATCCGAAGGAGCTACATTGGATAAAGATCCCAAAAAACTCCCCACCGCTGTGCGTTTAGCGGCTACCACATATACTTTTGGCATGATAATAATCCTCCACTAAAGAAGCATTAAACCTAAGCCAATAACAATACCTGAATATAATAAAACCATCAAACAGTAACCCATAATATTTTTAGCACCAAGTTTAGCAATACCTAAAGCCGGTAAAGCCCAAAATGGTTGAATCATATTTGTCCAAGCATCGCCCCAAGCGATTGACATCGCAGTTTTAGCTGTATCTACACCAAGTGTAATTGAAGCTGGCATCATAATTGGCGCTTGAACTGCCCATTGTCCACCTCCAGAAGGTACAAATATATTAACGATACCTGCAGATAAGAATGTAAATAATGGGAATGTTGTGCCATTAGAAATATTGACAAAGAAATCAGAGATTGCGCCTGCTAATGATAGACCATTGACGGCACCTTTATAAGTCATCATACCCATAATGCCTGCATAGAATGGAAACTGCAATAAGATACCACCAGTACCTTTAGCCGCACTACTAACAGCTTTTACAGTGTTAATCGGTGTACCATGCAATGCGATGGCTAAGAATAAGAATATGAAAATAACGATATTTAGATTCAGAGTGCCACCATTAACGAAATACATAATGATACCCAAGAATCCCATAGCTGCTAAGACATAATTAATAATTTTACTATTTTCGAGTTTTTCAGCAGGTGTCATTTCGCTTCTAGGTTTCATTGGTACTTCTGGTTCTTCTTCAAATACAACTGGATCAACTGCCTTCACTTTATCACCTTTAGGATGCATTAAAGCTAATAAAATAGGTAGTGTTACTAAAATGATAGCAACAATAATCAAGTTATATGATGAGAAAATGGTTTGACTTGTAGGAATACCGGCTTCGGTAAGTGCCCCAGCTGTTTGAGTAACTAAACTAGCCCCACCTGTTGCAAGCGTCAATGGAATTGACCCTGACATACCGGCATGCCAAATCAAAAATCCTGAATAAGCAGCAGCGATTAACAATGGATAATCGACACCCTTGACGCGTTTAGCAACTTCTTTAGCAAAAATCGCACCGATGACAAGACCAAATCCCCAGTTAATAAAGGATGCAACTAAGCCGACGACTGAAACTATGACAACAGCTTGAATCTTGTTTTTTGGAAGTGATGCTAATTTTCCTAGCCCCTTTTTAAATAAAGGCGCTGTAGCTAAAATCGTCCCCGTGACAAGAATCAAAGCCATTTGCATAGCAAATGCCAACAAGCTCCAAAAGCCACCGTACCATGCATCAACAATCGTCAATGGTCCAGATTTTGTCGTAATCATTGAAATGATGAATACAACAAACGTTAAGATGATCGCAAAAATATATGGATCTGGTAAATACTTTTCTACAAGTTTGACAGATCCTTGCGTCATTTTGTCAAAAAACTTTTTCATTATTCTTCTCCTTTGTTTTTTTTTACATTTCTTTTAAATGATCACTAATGATCAGTTTAGCCTCGGTTTTTCTTTGAATTTCTTCGACTGTAACACCTGGTGCTAGTTCTGTTAAAACAATACCTTCTTTGGTAACTTCCATCACACCAAGGTCGGTTACAATCATATCCACTTCTTTTACAGCGGTGAATGGTAATGTACATTTTTTTAATATTTTAGGTTGATCTTTTGAGGTGTGTGTCATGGCGACGATGACTTTCTTCGCTCCGACGAGTAAATCCATCGCACCACCCATACCTGGAACCATCTTACCTGGAATAATCCAGTTTGCGATATTCCCTTCCTCATCGACTTGAAGTGATCCTAAAACCGTAACATCCACGTGTCCTCCGCGAATAATGGAAAATGATGTCGCACTATCAAAGAACACTCCTCCTGTTGCAATCGTTACGGGTTTCCCTCCGGCATTTGTCAAATCCCAGTCTTCATGCTCAGCATCGGGTGCTGGTCCTAATCCCAACATGCCATTTTCTGATTGAAAGGTAATATCTAGATTGGGATCAACATAATTTGCGACCATCGTAGGAAGACCAATACCTAAATTGACAACGTCTCCATCTTTCAATTCTTTTGATACACGTCTCGCTATGAGCTCTTTTGGATTCATTGTTTTCCTCCTTCTATGATGTAGTCAACAAAAATGTATGGTGTGATAATACTATCCTTATCAATATCACCAATTTCCACAATCTTTCTTGCCAACACAGCAACATGTTCTGCAGCGGTCGCCATTAATGGGTTGAAGTTTCTTATTGTTTCATGATAGATAATGTTTCCTTTTTTATCTACGACGTGTCCCAATAAAAAAGCGAAATCAGCTTTAAGTGGTTTTTCAAGAATAAATTTTTTATCATCCACTGTAATGATTTGTTTGCCTTCTTCTACGATAGTTCCAATACCAGTGGGTGTTAAGATACCACCTAAACCCGCACCGCCTGCACGAATGCGTTCTGCTAAGGTTCCTTGTGGGATAAGTTCTACTGCCATCGTTTTATTGGTCATCTTTTCTCCAGCAACCGGGTTTAGACCAATATGGGATGCGATCAGTTTTTTGACTTTACCCGCATCAATGAGTTTACCCACACCAACACCTGGATAACCCGCATCATTACAGATAATCGTCAAATCAGAAACATCGGTATTTAGCATTTCATCAATAATCTCTTCTGGTGTACCGACGTTCATGAACCCACCAATCATGATACTTGCGCCATTTGGAATCATAGCAACAAAATCTTTTTTCGAGATCAGTTTGTTCTTCATTCAACTACTCCTTTCTAAAAATGTGTGTAAGTACTTACTTACATTATATTACTTTAAATTAAAAATACAAGCGCTTTCAAAAAAAAGCAAAAAAAGAATCGCTCAGCGCGATTCTATGATACTACATATAGTTTAATTAAATCATTAACAAACGCATCGATAAGTGTTTTATAATCAACATTTTCATAGATTGACTCGGCATGCACTTTAAACGTGAATATACCCATCATCATGGAGACAATGCTTGTGGCTACCAAGTTCGGATCTCCCAAAAATTGACCTTCTTCAACTTTTTTAGCAAAATAATCTTTCATAAAATTAGTATAATCAATAGAGTTGGTAAATCTCAAGCCTTCTTCATCTATTTCTCTTATTTGAATTAAATACATTTTGATGTTGTGTTCCAAAAACAAGTAGTAAGTGTTGGTAAAAATCTGTATATCTTTTTTGATATCCCCCGTCAGATCTTTTGAAACTTTTTCTACGATGTTTCCTTCATATGCGAAATGTCTGATAACTGCTTGTAATAGATTGCTCTTACTCTTGAATATTCTAAATAATGTTAATTCGCTAACGCCTGCTTGTTCTGAAATTTTTTTGGTTGATACGCTTGCATAACCAGATTCGGAAAATAGTTTCGTAGCGGCAAGCAGTATTTGCTTTTCTGTTGCCTTCATATATTTCCTCCCTTTGTCATCTTTGGTAATACAATTATAACATCATATCAAAATAAAATATACCCATTATTGTGAGTCATAGCCACAAAAACATATAAATGCGTTAAAACTATTTTTATCACATTACAAATTATAGATAAAATATCATATCGTTTGTCAGGGTACATTTCTAATGATTATCATAAAGTAGAGGTGTGAAGATCCTTGTTGGTTCTTATAGGTTTGATTATGAAAAAAGTGAGCATCGTCCAAATCCAAAAGATAGATTATGTAATGTTATTTAAAATTATCCTTTTAGTATCTATTTAATATTCTTTCCATGAGATGACCCCTCGAAAAAATCAATGAGTTAAGCATTGAGAAAAACAAGCGCTTAACAACTTCAATCAAAAAAGAACCATCATGAGACATTTATATGAAGGCGACAGTAAATAGCAAAAAATTAGACCGTTTGTATTCGAAAAACCCATTTATCCAAAAAGAAATACATGGGTTGTAATAGCGTTTGGTATTTCAAAAATGAAGTACTGTTTATGGTTTACCTTTTATAGCGATCTAAAAAGGAAGAAAGACTGAAGCCTTGTGATTTTTTAGTATGTACTACTTGAAAAAGTTAGCCGCACTTCACCACATAAAAAAGGACGTATCCTCACAAAAAATCGCTTTGAATATATCCTTTTATCTACAGTCTGAAGTTCCAGTGCATCTAGAACTTCTATGAATTTAAATGTGGATTGGTTTACCAATGGCTCCTTCGGCCGCTTCCATAATAATTTCAGACAGTGTCGGATGCGGATGAATGGTATCAGCAAGTTCATATGCTGTCCCTTCTAATGTCATCGTTACACCCAACTCAGCAATAAGATCAGATGCGTTGTATGCTAAGATATGGACGCCTAAGATTTCTTTATATTTCTCACCAACAAGCAGTTTAATAAATCCATCTGTTTGTCCGTCAGTAAGTGATTTACCATTAGCGAGAATGGGGAACGTCGATGCCTTGTAGGCAATATTATTACCCTTTAATTCTTGTTCGGTTTTTCCAATCATCGCGATTTCTGGGGAACCATACACCGCACTCGGCACACGATCATAGTTCATCTTCTTTTCATGACCAAGAATGTTTTCAACTGCCACGATGCCTTCATGTGAAGCAACATGGGCAAGCATGTACTTACCATTTAGATCACCGATTGCATAAACATGTGGCACACTTGTTTGTAATTGATCGTTTGTATCAACCGCTGCACGATTCATTTTAAGTTTTAGTTTTTCTAACCCTTTTGAATTTGCACGCATACCAACAGCCACTAATATGGTGTCAGCAGTGATTTCATGATCTTTACCAGCATGTTGATAGTTAACTTTGTTGCTGTGAACAGATTTCACCTCTGCACTCGTTAAGATGTCTACACCATCGCGTTTCAATAATTTGGTATATTGTGTGCGAATCGCATCATCCATTGGCGGTAATATCCCTGGAAGCATTTCGATGATTGTGACTTTGGAACCTAAAGAACTGAATATTGTAGCAAATTCAACACCGATAACACCGCCACCGATAATTACAAGCGATTTTGGTGCTTTCTCAATTTGCAACAATTCTCTTGAGGTAACAGCAATCCCTTTATCATAGGCTTCCTGTAATCCTGGAATTGGTGGCACAACAGGTGACGCACCAGTCGCTAATATTAAGTTCTTGGTTTCTAATGTTTCATCGTTGACCTTGACTTTAGATGCTGATAACACTTCACCATAGCCTTGAAAAACAGCTACGCCATTTTTCTTTAGTAAGCCCGCAACGCCGGTTGTCAGTTTTTTGACAACACTATCTTTGCGCTTGAGCATGCTTGTCCAATCATAATCAATTTCACCATTCAACTGGATACCATAATCAGCAGCGTGTTGGAATTGTTTATATAATTTTGCACTTTTTAGTAGTGCTTTTGTTGGAATACATCCGTGATTTAGGCATATACCGCCAACCACCTCTTTTTCAACAAGTGCTGTTTTCAACCCGTTTTGTGCGGCTTTGATTGCTGCAACATAACCACCAGGACCGCCACCTAATACTAATACATCATATATTGACATCGTGATCACCTCAATTTAATAATATCATGATTGGATCACTTAATAGCATCTTCAAATAATTCAAGAATCTGCCCGCATCTGCACCATCAATCACGCGATGATCGACCGCTAACGATAGTGGTAATATATAAGCAATTGTGATTTTATCATCAACGACGATGGGTTTTTGCTCAATCTTGCCAACACCCAATATCCCAACTTCAGGATGGTTGATGATTGGTGTACCCGCAGCAATACCAGCAGTACCGAAATTTGTAATGCTGAATGTTGCATTTTTTAATGCATCTAATTGAATCTTTCGCGATTTCGTCAAGTCGCCTATAATTTGTATGTCAGAAGCTAATTCTAAAATACTCTTTTTGTTTGCATCTTTGATATTAGGAACAATCAAGCCATCGGGTGTATCTACAGCCATGCCAATGTTATAAAATTTCTTTAGTACCATTTGTTCGTTTTCCTGATCGAAACTTGCATTAAACCAGGGAAATTTTTGCAATGCCAAGACGACAGCTTTCATAATGAACGCCATATATGTTAATTTAATGTCTTGTGCAGCTGCTTGTACCTTAACTCGATTTCTTAAGTCAACGAGTTTATTAACATTAATCTCATCAAGTAAAACCGTATGTGGAATGACTTGTTTCGATATCGTCATTGCTTTGACAATCGCTTTTCTCAAGTTCGTGATCTTGACGAGTTCAACATCGCCTTGTGTTGACACACTAACTTTTGGTATAGCCGTATGTGGCGTAGCTACGGATGATTGCTCTGCTGCTTTTTTGATGTCGTCTTTCATGACACGACCATTCGCACCGGAACCTGTGACGGACTGAATGTCAACGCCCAAGTCTTTTGCAAGTTGTCTTGCTACTGGTGTTGCAAGCACTTTTCCCATGACTTTCGATGCTGATTGTTCTCCTTCATGCTCATCGCTTGAAGCCATCACATCATGCGATACTTCAATTTCACCAATAACGCCTTGAGGTTCTTTTTCTTCGTTTAATGGTGCCGTTTCCTTGGATGATGCTCCACCAATAACGACCAATACTTGGCCAACCTCTACGGTTTCTCCAACTTTGAAATTAATTTTAGTGATCTTGCCATCAACAGGAGAAGGTAGTTCAGCATTGACTTTATCTGTTTCAACGATGACGAGTGTTTCACCTTCTTTGACGGTATCACCTTCATTGAATTTCCATTCTAAAATATTGCCCTCATGAATACCTTCACCGATGTCTGCAAATTTAAATTCATAGCCACTAGCAACAGGTGTTGATGCTGCTTTCGGTTCTTCTTTTTTAGGTTCCTTTTTTGGTGCTGGTGCATCAGTACCATCGTCTAAGACGACGAGTACCTCACCGACGTTAACCGTCTCGCCAACTTTAAAATTGATTTGCTGAACTTTTCCGGTAACTGGTGATGGCAATTCAGCATTAACCTTATCTGTTTCGACGATGACCAATGTGTCACCTTCATTCACTGCGTCACCTTCATTAAATTTCCACTCTAAAATATTGCCTTCGTGAATACCTTCACCGATATCGGCGAATTTAAATTCATACATAAAATCACCTCCTAAAAGTTTACGACTTTTTTGATTTCAGCCGCAATTCTTTCTGGTTGTATAAAATGGTACATTTCACCACGTGCAAGCGGGACAATAATGTCAAATCCGGTCACGCGTGTCGGTGCTGCTTCAAGATACAAAAACGCCTTCTCATTCACAAGTGCAATCAGTTCCGCACCTGGTCCATATGTCTTAACCGCTTCTTGAACAACTAGAAAACGTCCGGTCTTTTTAACTGATTCTATAATCGTTTCTTCATCAATCGGGTTAATCGTACGTAAGTCAATTAACTCAACACTGATATTATCTTTTTCTAATAACTTAATAGCCTTTTCAGTTTCACGCATCATTGCACCCCAGGCAACAACGGTAATATCTGTGCCTTTCTGAGCAACTTTTGCTTTACCGATAGGAATCCGATATAGACCTTCAGGAACTTCTTGTTTACCTGAACGATAAATACGTTTAGGCTCCATAAAGATGACTGGATCAGGATCTTCAATTGCTGAGATCAGCAACCCTTTTGCATCATATGGTGTCGATGGGAAAACGACTTTTAGTCCAGGAATATGTCCCATTAATGTTTCAATTGATTCGGAGTGATGCTCAAGTGCACGAATACCACCACCAACTGGAATTCTCACAACGATTGGTAATCCAAAACGACCGCGTGAACGATTCCTATAGCGTGCCATGTGTGTGACAATTTCCGTATAACCAGTAAATACAAATCCATCAAATTGGATTTCTGCAATCGGGCGAAGGCCATTGATGGCCATACCGATAGCACTACCCGTAATCGCCGCCTCAGCAATTGGTGTATCAAATACTCGATCTTCACCATATTTCTTTTGAAGACCAGCAGTCACACGAAACACACCGCCTTCAAAACCAGTATCTTCACCGTAAACGACAACCGTCGGATCGTCAGCTAATTTGAGGTCAAGCGCTTCATTGATTGCTTTTAAAAGATTGATTACAGCCATGATTACTTGCCCCCTTCTTCTAGAAATTTCTTGTGTTTTTCATATTGTTCTATTAATTGTGGCGTCATTTCTGCGTATGTGTATTGGAAAATATCCAGCAATTCTTCTGGCCCACTCGTTTCGACTTTCTTAAATGTTTCAGTCACAAATTCAGCTTTTTCTTCATTCAATTTCTTATCTTTTGCTTCTGTCCATAGTTTCTTATCGATAAGATACTGTTTGAATCTAATCATCGGATCCTTTTTCTCCCACTCAGCAACTTCGTCATCTTGTCGATAAATGCTTGGATCATCAGAGGTCGTATGTGGCCCTAAGCGATATGTCACTGCCTCAATGAGAACCGGTCCTTTGCCTGCTCTTGCATGATCGATAGCATACTTTGTAGCAACATACATTGCTAATATATCGTTACCATCGACTTGAATGCCTTCGATACCTACAGCAATTGCTTTTTGTGCCAGTGTTTCTGCTTTCGTTGCCTTAGATCTTGGTGTTGATATGGCATATTGATTGTTTTGGACAACAATAACCATCGGTACGTCGAAACTGGCACCAAAATTTAGCCCTTCATAGAATTCACCATGAGATGTGCCACCATCACCGATGAATGCCAAAGCAACCTCATTTTTCTTTAAAATCTTACTCGCATATGCAATACCTGCGGCATGATTGATTTGGGAACCAATGATGATATCGATGGGCAAGACGCGAACATCATCTGCATAATGTGAACCCCATTCGTTACCGTACCAATAAAGATATATTTTTTCTAGTGGCACACCGCGATAAATCATCGCGTTTAGTTCACGAAATGCGGGTGCTAACCAGTCCTGTGGTTCCATAGCAGCCACTGCACCAAGTTGAGCAGCTTCCTGTCCACGATTAGGTGCGTATGTGAGCATACGACCTTGCCGCTGATATTGAAGTGCTTTGATATCAGCGATTCTTCCTAAAACCATGGTTTCATAAAGTTTTAATAATATTTCGTTATCAATAGATGGCTCAAGATCCGGTTTAATAATTTTACCTTTGGGATCAAGAATTTTTAATTGTTTTTTCTTAAGCGGATCATATGCTTCAAATAGTGTCATCATGACCTCCTTCATTGCATATTCATTATACTTAATAGATGTGTTTTATTCAAAAGTTATGCTTATATCGCAATATATAACATAAGGTTTATAAATAAATGATTTTTATCACTATTTAGTTAAAAAAAAGAAATTTCTAAATAAAAAAACCATACCTGAGTATGGCTAATGTAATGTGTACCCTATAGCCCGGGTCTTTTTTCAAAGCGTCCATTTTATAGGGTACAGTTTAGGCTATTCTGTGTGATTCTTTTTCCTGTTTTTATGAAGAAGTAAAACCAATTCACGTAAAGACTTCGCTGCAACCGCCGTTGATGCTCCGCTTGGATCAAGCATCGGTGAGAGTTCAACAATATCTGCACCAACTAGATGATTCAACACTTCAAATTGATCGAACGCCCATAGTAAATCTTTGTATTGCATGCCACCTGGTTCCGGTGTACCGGTGCCAGGAAAAACAGAAGGATCCAACACATCGAGATCAATGGTGACATAAACGGGTTTGTCTTTAATCATTTCAACAACTTTATCTAGTCCTGTGAAATCAAATTTGCGCTGATGAACATGTCCTGCTTTCGCCCAATCAAATTCAGGTTTTTCACCACTTCTAATACCAAATTGGTATATTTTACCGTCTCCAACAAAACCATGGACATGCCTCATAAATGTTGCATGTGATAATGCTCTGCCAAAGAAATGTTCTCTTAGATCCGTATGCGCATCTAAATGAATGATATGTAAATTGGGGTATTTTTCATAAATTGCTTCAATGACGGGTAAGCTTACCAAATGCTCGCCACCAACCATCATTGGTGTTTTACCATCTTCAAGTATTTGCCTAGTTGTTTCTTTAACGATGGACAAAGCATCTTCGACTGCACCAATCGGCAGGTCCAAATCACCAATATCACATGTCTTATAATCGTTTAGATCTGCTTCACGATATGGAGAATACCATTCAACACCAAAAGAATCCACGCGAATCGCATTACCTGCAAATCGAGTTCCTGGTCGAAACGACGTTGTCGCATCCATGGGCACACTATAAATAACAACATCTGATTCATCATAATCAGCTTTACAACTTTGAAAAGATAAGTCAACCTTATTCATCTTCATATATTTTCTCCCATTTAATCCATTCGGTTTTATCAATTACTTTTATAAATCCGGATTCAGTATCCGATAAAATGGTTGATCCATTTTTTTTATAGAAATCGAGTTCGTTGATGATATCTTCAGAAATGATTTCTCCAGGTATTACAATTGGAATACCAGGTGGATAAATCATGACTGATTCGCCAGCAATTTCGCCAGCAGCATCCGTCAAAGGCATATATTTTTTCGGTGCGTGATAAGCTTCACGAGGTCTTGTGAAAACTTCTGGGAATGTATAGCGAACCTTTGGTTTAATCGGCATTAATTTTTGACCGCTATATTTGTCACTGATAATCTGAAGAGCATCAACGAGTGCATCCAAATCTTCTTGTCTAGTCCCTATGCTTAATACCGCCAAAATTAAGTGCGTTTCGGCTAATTCCATTTGTACATGATGAATATCGGCAAGTTCTCTATATGCCTCGAATCCATTGATACCAAGGTTCGATACTTTAATGATGAGTTTTGTCTCATCATAGCCAAATGAACCTAGCATTTTAAAATAGTCTTTATCCAATGCTTTTAGATGCGGAATTTTATTGATTCTCTTTCTTGTATCATTGGCCATATCTATCAATTTCGATAACCGTTCTTCGCCTTCCATACAAAACGTTTTACGACTCGCATCCAAACTTGCCATCAAAAGACTTGATGGCGATGTCGATTGCAGCATGTTGATAGTCGATCTTAATCGCAGATGATCAACATTTTCACTGTTGACAAGCAAAATGGAACTTTGTGTCAAAGATCCTAACGTCTTATGTAGTGAGCAAGACGATAGATCAGCCCCCGCTTGCATAGCCGACAACGGTAATCTATCAGAAAACCCCAAATGAGATCCATGCGCTTCATCACACATGACAATCATATTGTTTTCATGTGCTAACTCAACGATTGTTTTTAAATCAGAAATCGCACCGAAATAGGTTGGGTTAATGGCAAATACACACTTCGCATCTGGATGGGCTTCAATCGCTTTTTTGACTTCACTAACCTCTAAATGATTGGCGATTCCTAATTCTGGATCAATATGTGGTTGTACAAAAATCGGCACTGCACCACTAAAGATTAATGCGTTGATTGCGGATTTATGAACATTACGAGGCATAATGATCTTTTCTTTGGCTCTTACGGTGGACATAATCATTGCAAGGATACCTAATGTTGTGCCGCCCGTTAAAAAATATGCCTGTTCAGCATCAAACGCATCAGCCATCAATTCAGACGCTTCTTTAATCACGCCAGTCGGTCTATTTAAATTATCCAACCCTCGTGGTGCGTTAGCATCTAATCTGAATGTCTTTTCGCCAACATAATCCTCAAGATCATTACCGATGCGCCCTAATTTATGACCTGGAACATCATGTGAAACGATATCGCTGTTTGCGTATTCAATAAGTTTTGTCAAAAATGGTGTTTTTTGTTGATCTTTGTCCATTGCTAACCTCCTTTTCAACCGAGACTATTCTACCACTTTTTTCGTGCAATTCATACATTTTTGAAAGATTATGATATGATAAATATAGGCAGAAAAAGGAGTGATTTCGATGTCTGATTTTTCAACGAGTATCAATATACTCTTTACGATTGGTACCATTTTATTTTTGTTTCTCATTTATCTCTTATTTAAAACAATTACTAAACGTCGCGGCGATCGTTTGAAAAAATGGCTTTATGTGGTTGCCTATTTCTTTTACTTCGTCTTATTTGTCGGTGCCACGCTGTTTTTGTTTTGGGTGTGGAAATTTGATTATAATACCTATCTTGTGTCTTTATCAGATAGCATCGCTACTATATTAAAAGATAGTCTTGTAAAAATCATATCTACAATACTCGTATTCTTTTTAACATTTTTGGTATTGAAAATCACAAAGATCACCATCGAAAACATTGGCAAAAAGCCTGGTTTCACCTATCGTAGAAGACGGACACTTGCAAACCTAACATTGAGCGTCTCACGATATCTTGGTTGGATTATAGCCTTACTCATCGTATTAGCCATTTGGGGTATCAACATTGGCCCTGCACTAGCAGGTCTTGGAATCTTAGGGTTAGTTATTGGTCTTGGTGCTCAAAAATTCATCAATGACCTCATCAGCGGTTTGTTTATCATTTTCGAACAACACTATGATGTTGGCGACATTATTGAAACCAACGGTTTTAAAGGAGAGGTCATCGACATCGGTCTAAAAACGACAAGAATCAAAAACTGGAAGGGTGAAGTGAAAATCCTTTCTAATGGTTCAATTTCAGATACAATCAATTATTCTAGAAATCCGTCACTTGCCATTGTTGACTTCAGTATTGCGTATGCTGAAGATGTTGAAAAAACAATAGCGTTATTAAAGAAAGAACTTCCTAAGTTCAGTAAAAGTTATCCGGAAATTATTGAAGACCCAGAAATATTAGGTGTTGTTGAACTGGCTGGCAGCAGTGTTAATATTAGAGTGATTGCGCGTACACAAATGAATCAACATTTCAATATTGAAAGACAACTTCGCGCCTTCATCAAAGCAACCCTAGATAAACACAACATCGAAATTCCTTTCCCACAAATCGTCGTTCACGAGGCAAAGCCTAAACAAAAGAAACAAACAACCCCCTTAACAAACACTTCAAAATCTCAAACCGTTAATAATCCAGCACTTCAAAAGACAACAACGCCAGAAAAATTAGCAGCCGAAAAAACGGCTCAGGTTGTAAAAAAGAAAACGAATTCAACGGCTAAAAAACCTATAAAAAAGTAACAACACAAAGAAAATATAGGAAATGCAATCGCATTTCCTATATTTTTAGCTTTAATCAAAATAGACATTTTATTGTTTATAAACCACTGTTTTACGACTTTGTTTGTCCTAAAAAATAACAAATTGAAATTCGCCTTTTTTTAGATCTTCGGATCAGCTTATATCCAAAGACTTTTATCTCGCTCTAGTGAGTTGTATATGCTCATCTCTTTCTTAATTTTTTCGGTTTTTAGGTGCATACGCACAAACCGAACAAGATGATTGTTTCCGATTTTTAAACTTTACATACATGATGCTACTAACGATTGTCATCAGTATGCATAAAATGATGATATCTGCAAAAGTCATAACCATGCTCCTATCAATGTACTGATTTGATATACAAGTGTTGCTAATACCCAAGCGATGCCCGTTTGAAATAAAACTGCTTTCCACAAGAGCGATGTTAATCCCAGTTCTCTTCTCATCGCGCCGATTGCTCCGAAACACGGTGCTGAAAAGAGATTAAACACCATAAAGGCATACGCAGATGCAGGTGTGAAAAATTGGAAAATTTGACTATTGAATATCAATGTTCCCGTATTAACTTCATTTGAAAAATTCGCGATGATTGCCATTGAAGAAACGACTTGTTCCTTAGCGACTAATCCTTGAATCGCTGAAACGGAAGCAGCCCATGATAACTCTCCTAAAAATGGGTAGAAAATCCAGCTGAACACACGTCCAATATATGACAAAATGCTTTGATCGGGTGAAATACCATATGTCATATTAAATGAGAAACTGATGAGAAACCATATCAGAATTGATGCTATTAAAATAATCGAACCTGCTTGCGTAATAAATGCTTTAATTTTGAAATAGACATCTTTAATTACATATTTGACATTTGGAATTTTATATTCAGGAAGTTCCATGATAAAATTGGAAATCTTACCTTTGAATATTACTTTTTTCATCACGAATGCCGATAAAATAATAACAGCGATAGCAAAGAAATAAAGGGATGCATTAACGATACCCGTTCGGTCACTGAAGAAATAACCGGTGA
>WOZH01000038.1:5284-17297 GCA_011620375.1 Acholeplasmataceae bacterium | reverse complement strand
AGGAACTGATGAACTTAAAATCATTTGATCCCGACATTAAAAATTATATTGATCAAGAAATGCTCAGACAGGAGCATCATATTGAATTGATCGCTTCTGAAAATTTTGTTTCTAATGCCGTCTTAGAAGCTCAAGGCTCTATACTTACAAACAAGTATGCTGAAGGTTATCCAGGCAAACGCTATTATGGCGGATGTGAAGTGGTTGATCTTGTGGAAGAAACCGCACGCGTACGCTTGAAAAAATTATTTGATGCTGAATTTGTGAATGTGCAACCACATTCTGGGTCACAAGCCAACATGGCTGTCTATATGGCACTTTTAAATCCTGGCGATAAAATCTTGGGTATGAGCTTAAATGAGGGTGGGCATTTGACACATGGATTTCATTTAAACTTCTCCGGAAAATTATATCAAAGTTTTCATTATGGTGTATCAGCAGACACCGAAAGAATCGATTATGATGATGTTAGAAGAATTGCTCTTGAAGTAAAACCTAATTTAATTATTGCAGGGGCGTCAGCATATTCAAGAGTTATCGATTTTAGAAGATTTAGAGAAATTGCAGACGAGGTCGGCGCATATTTGATGGTTGATATGGCACATATTGCCGGGTTGATTGCTGCTAAACTTCATCCATCTCCACTGCCTTTTGCACATGTGGTTACATCGACAACACATAAGACATTACGCGGCCCTCGTGGGGGCATTATATTGACGAATCATGAAGATATAGCCAAAAAGATTGATAGAACTGTATTTCCAGGTATGCAAGGGGGACCATTAATGCATATCATTGCCGCGAAGGCGGTTGCATTTAAAGAAGCATTGTTGCCCGAATTCGTTCAATATCAAAACCAAGTTTTGAAGAATGCTAAAGCACTTGCAAAATCCTTTGAAAAACGTGGTTATCCCATTATATCAGGTGGCACAGATACTCACTTATTTACCATCAATGTCAAGAAAAAGTTTGGCATTACTGGCAAAAAAGCAGAGGATTTACTAAATCGTGTGGGTATAACATGCAATAAGAATACGATTCCCAACGACAGTGAAAAACCTGCTTATACGAGTGGCATCAGATTAGGAACACCAGCGGTCACTACCCGTGGATTTAAAGAACCCGAGATGGAGATTATTGCTGAACTTATTGACCGGGCATTGTCGAATTCAGATAATCAAGATGTTTTAGAAAAAATTAAGGAAGAAACATATAAACTAACAAAAAAGTTTCCATTGTATAAGGAAGGAGCAAACGCATGATTGCAAAAACAAGGCATATTCCAGATGGTAAGAAAGAACTAAAAGCCTTGCCAATTGAACATTATCTTGACTCAGAGTATCTTTATTACCCCGTGACAAATGCACGTTGTCCGGAAGGTGAAACATGTGTTATCGGTGGTCAATTTGTTAAAGTGGGTGAAATCATCGGTACACGAAAAGGTGCATTTTTCGAACAACCCATGCACGCGACAGCTAGCGGAGAAGTTAAAGGATATGAAAAACATATTGACCAAAGTGGTAAGCTCGTCGACTGTTTAATCGTTAAAAATGATTTTAAATATGAACTTCACGAATCCATTAAGGATAGAACAGATGAAGAAATCGATGCATTGACCCGTGAAGATTATGTAGAAATTACAAAAGAAGCCGGTTTGGTTGGATTGGGAGGGAGTGCTTTCCCAACGTATATTAAATTACAAACCAAAGATCCAATCGATACGGTTATCGCAAATGGTGTTGAATGTGAACCATATCTGATTGCAGACTATGGTCTCACTATGACAAATCCCTTACCGATTCTTGAAGGGTTGATTTACGCGATGAAAGCAAGTAATGCCAAGCATGGTATTATCGCAATCAAAAAGAAATACAATGAATTATATGAACGCTTATCGTTTTGTGTTAGACAATATGAACATTTAGATATTAAAATCGTTAAAGTTGGTAACTACTATCCACAGGGTTGGGAATTGGAAGTCATCAAGAACACAACAGGTATTAAAATTCCACATGGTGAACTGTTATCAAAATATGGCATTTTGAATTTTAACGTTTCAACACTGGCAAGTATTTATGCAGCCGTTAAGCATCGGCTACCCGTTTTGGAAAGATTGTTCACAATCAGTGGTGATGGTGTTCATAACAAAAGTTTTAGAGCGCGTATCGGCACATCAATTCCCAAACTGATCGAACTCGCTGGGGGTTATAAAGATCCTGAAATTCCCAAAGTGTTGATACTTGGTGGTCCGATGATGGGTGTCAACGCAACAGATGATAGTATCGTCATGACACATACGACGACGAGTTTGATTGTCATGAATGATAAACCTGAAAAAGAAGAACCATGTATTCATTGTGCATCATGCGTATATTCGTGTCCTGTTGATATTCAACCAATACAAATCATGAACGCCTACAAGGCAAAAGATAAAGAAATGATTCAAACACTCGATGTTAACAAATGTATTGAATGTGGCCTTTGCGCATATGTCTGTCCATCCAAAATTCAATTGACAGAGTATATGAGAAAAGCAAAGACCTATTTGAGAAAGTAGGATAATTTATGGAGTTTGTTAAAAAGCAAAGCCCTTATATTCGTAAAGACACCAGCACAAACAAAATGATGATTGATGTTTTAATCGCATTGATTCCGGTCACATTGTTCGCAATTTATCGGTTTCAATCTGATGCAATCATTCGTTTACTTGTTTCACTCGTTGTCATGATTGGGCTAGAAGCAGTAGCTGTAGCAATGACAACTAGAGAAAAAGGTGACACTTTTTCAGAAAGATTAAAATCACGGTTCGCAAATTATTCAATCACTAATGTAACTGCACCGGCAGTAAGTGCTGTAATATTCGCATTGATTATTCCGTCAAAACTGCCAATCTATGCGGTTGTCGTTGGTGCGGCATTTGCAATTATCATCGTTAAGATGGTATTTGGAGGATTGGGCGCTAACATCTTTAATGTCGCAGCAGGTGGACGCATGTTCATCAACATTGCACTATTAGGTATGTTTAGTGGTGCTTATACGGGGGTCGATGCGCTGGCAGGTGCAACGCCACTTGGTGCGTTAGCAACAAACGACTTTGGTCATTTGCTGTATAGTTATTCAATTGTAGACTTGCTTGTTGGAAATATTCCAGGGGCTATGGGTGAAATCAATGCCATAGCGATTTTGCTGGGATTAGCGTATCTTTTAATTAGAAGAACGGCTGATTGGCGAATAGTGGTTGCTACATTGGGAACGTTCGTTTTACTCACACTTTTTGTGGCGCTAGCGAAATATCCCAATCATGTTGGTAATTATATTCTTTACAGTGTATTTTCAGGCGGATTATTGTTTGGGGTTGCATTTATGGTGACTGATCCTGTGACATCACCCGTCACTTCGCCAGGGCGATTCTTATATGGTGCGTTAGTGGCTTCAGTAATCGTATTAATACGCAGTTTTGGTTCTTTCCCTGAGGGTGTCGCTTTCGCGATTCTCTTTGCCAATATGTTCGTGCCATTAATTGATTTTGGAAAGTGGTCAAGCAATAAATGGAAACCATGGTTTATAGTTGGTCTTTCAGGATTTGTTATCGCGATGTGTTTTGTCGTATTCTTTGGTGCGGGAGGTAGTTTATCGTGAGAAAATTCTTTGAACACAACCCCATCGTTCATTATACGGTCGTTTTGACAATTGTCGCCATTGCATGTGGTCTTTTAATTGGCGGCATCAATGCATGGACTGCACCAATCATTGAAGAAAACGAATATTCAAGAAAATTGGCATCTTACCAAGCTGTTTTACCGGAAATGGATGATTTTGAAGCACTAGATATTTCTAATGATCCAGATAGCATTGAAGAAAAAGTGGAAGCTAAAAATGCGGATGGTGTTATCATTGGTTATATCATTAACATCAATCAAACAAATGGATATGGTAATATCCAAATCGTTATAGCGATTGCTGCGGATGGTACGATCATTTCTACCGATTTTCTGCAACTAAACCAAACATTGAATTTAGATAACACAAGAGCTAATCTTCAAATGTATGTTGGACAAAACATTGCCGATCAGCATAATTACGATTTCTTGTCTGGGGCGACTAGATCGCTTGAAACATTAACAGCGATGATGTTAGATGTTCAAATAGCATTTAGTCATATTGATATTGAAGAACCGGTTGATTTAACAACAGTTCGGTTAGAGCGCTATCAAAGACTATTAGTAGAAACGGCAGCATATGTTGATATTACCGACAATGCTAATGATCCCGCATCCATTGTTGTCAAAGCAGAATTGTGGGACGCAAGTGCTGCAGTGATTGGTTATGCCATTGAGGCATCAGCAACCAATAACTTTGGACGCATACACATGGTTATCGTTACAGATGAAAATGGACAAATTTTAGCTGCTGAATTTGTAGAATATGGCAATAGTTATTTTGAAACACAAATGACAACCATCATGGATAATCTTGTTGGTGATTCAATCAACTCGGATTTAACTGATGGTCTCTTAGCAGCACCATCATCAACGGATACAGTTCCAACAATGGATATGCTGTTATCGGACATAACTGCTGCATTTAGCCATATCGATACGGAAGGAGCTGGTGCATAATGAAAAAGCACACACTATTTCTAATTGTCGGTGCGGTAGTAATGGTCGCGCTAAGCGTTGTGATGATTATTTTAATCAACACATCCACAACAGACAATCCACTAGATTTGTTATTTGGCGAAACAATCGAATTGCGTGGTGAAACGAATGTCGATGATTCACCCGGTGGACAAAGTTTCTCATATATCGACTTTAAAGCGGCAGCTTATGGTTCCGATGGTAAAAAAGTTGGGACAGTTTATAATGTGAAAATAAGAAACGCATATACGCTTGATGCTGATTCACATTATGGCACCATTGAGCTATTAGTTGGCATTGATCAAGAAGATAAAGTTTATGTATCAATTATTGAACTTAATCAATCTTCATGGACAGTTATGGGCATCCAAGCTTATATTTTAGAGACATTTAATGGCATTGATTATGAAGATGTTGAAACACTGCCTGAATTTGATGCTGCTGCACCTTCTGCAGGAGCAACAGCCACAGACAGTACAGGTACAATTAAAGAAACGGTATTAAAAGTTGTTAATCTCCACTATGGCATCATCACCGACCCATATGAAGGTGTACTTGGTGATGAATACACATTAGAAGATGATACAACATTCGTTGCAACCACACATGTCACAGGTAAACTCAACATTACTGCATCATCAGAAATTCCTAATGGGGTGATTTATGAAGTGACGGGCTCAGGCGAATATTTCGATGGTAGCATTGGAGCGATTACATTATGGGTGATTTTTGATAATAATAATCAAATCGTTAAAATCTTAATGCCCGTAGACCTTTATGGTCACACACCTGGATTACGAAGCAATAATTTGGATTATTTAGATGGATTCATTGGCGATACACTAGCCGATATCACAACAACAATTGGAACGCTTGATGGTTCTACTGGCGCATCAAATACTAACGCAGTGATTCAAACACTTTTAAATGCACTTGCAAGTGAGGTGACAAACTAATGACAGAAGTTCAAAAAAAACCTGTCGTAAAAGGTAAAGCGAAAGACAAAGATCAATCCCTACTTGAAATTTTCACAAAAGGTTTATGGAAAGAAAATGGTATCTTTGTCATGGCACTTGGTTTATGTCCGGCACTTGCTGTCACCTCAACTTTTGAAGGTGCATTTGGTATGGGCATTCTCGTTATGATTATTTTAACGGCGACAAACACAACAGTTTCATTGATTAGAAAATTTGTACCAAACACCGTACGTATTCCAACTTATGTTATAATAATTGCTACTGAAGTTACAGTGTTAAAGATGATGGTTGATGCTTTTGCTCCAGATTTAGCAAACGTGCTCGGCGTCTTTATTGCATTGATTACCGTAAACTGTATCGTCTTTGGTAGAGCAGAATCGTTCGCTTCTAAAAACACTGTTGTTAAATCTATGCTCGATGGTTTAGGTGTTGCTATTGGCTTTGCATTCTCTTTATCAATGATTGGTTTTCTTCGTGAGTTTTTAGGAACTGGCGTAATCAAAATTGGCTATACACTACCACTTGGCTTTGAATACGTATTATTTGGCAATCTCGGTTTATCAGATTATGCAATGACGGTGCTTGTTAATCCGCCTGGTGCGTTCTTGACTATTGGTGTACTACTGGCAATCTTCACTGCTAATAAGCAAGCAAAGGTTGTTAGAAATGCCAAAAAAGCGAAAATGAAAAGGGAGGCAAATAAAGCATGAGTTTACTACTTTTATTGATCTCCTCAATATTAATCAATAATATTGTTTTGATGCAATTCTTAGGACTATGTAGTTTCTTTGGTGTATCAACAAAGATGAAGTCTGTCGTTGGTATGGGGTTAGCGGTTATTGTTGTTATTACATTGGCAGCAATCATTACGTGGCCATTATATTATTACGTTTTGGATCCGTTAAATATTAAATATATCGATACGATTGCATTTATCTTAGTTATTGCATCACTTGTTCAATTAACCGAACTCGTAATCAAACGTGTGAGCCATTCACTTTATAAAGCATTGGGTGTATATCTACCGTTGATTGCAACCAATTGTGCAGTTTTAGGTGTTGCGCTTCAAAACGTTGCAGTTGACAAAACATACCCAGTTGCAATAGTATATGCAGTAGGGTCTGCTATTGGCTATGCATTCATTATCATTGTGTTTGCTGCCATTAGAATTAGACTCGATTCTGCTAATGTGCCCAAAGCATTTAAAGGCTTGCCAATCGCATTTATTACAGCAAGCTTAATGGCGTTGGCGTTCATGGGTTTAGGAGGTATGATTTAATGACATTTGTTCAATTTTTAGTTCTATTTGCCATCATTGGTGGTATTATCGGTATTTATATAGCAACCATGTACTTAAATAAAGCTGTTGCAGTACCTGAATCATGTAAAAAAGCATATGATGAGGCACAGTCATGTGTCGCATGTGGATTGCAAGGATCATGTTCAATTGCGGGTAATGAAGATCGATTTAAAGATGCCATTGAATTCATGAAGGAGGCCAAATTATAATGACGTTATTTTACCCCCTTCTAGTTTTAGGCGGTTTAGGCATCGTGATGGGGGTTATTCTTTCGGTCGCTAATCGTTTTCTTGTTGTCGAGGAAGACTCCCGTATAAACGCAATTGAAAAATTACTACCCAATTATAATTGCGGTGCATGTGGGACGCCTGGTTGTCATGCTTTTGCTGAAGGTATTGTAAATGGTGAAGTTAAAAAATTATCCCGATGCAAACCGGGTAAACCAGATAAACACTTTAATCCAATTTTAGAGTTCTTGAAAGATCACCCCAATATAGATGGATCACATATTGATGTAAAGATCTAAAGGACACATCGCTGTCCTTTTCTTTGCATATGAGAAAGTAGAGATAAAATGAAAAAAACACTATTGTTATTGTTGACCATCATTAGTTTGATGCTGCTTTCAGCATGCAAAAGCCCAGTGGAAGATTATACAAAATCTTTCATCAACACCTATATGGATACGTATGTTCGCGTGGACTATTCAACTGATGATGAAGATCTCGCTTTAGAGATTGCTACAGGTGTTGAGAATATCCTTGCAAAATATGACGATTTAACAAATAATTTCGAATTACCCGATGACGATGCCTATAGTCCAAATATCTATGAGATTAATCAAAACATTGGTGTAAAATTAGCGATTCATAAGGATCTTTATGATGTTTTAGTCTTGTCTGAAGAAATGAAAACATTGACGGATGGTTACTTTGATATTGGCATCGGTAAACTAATTGATTTATGGAAAGCACAAATGTTAGATGAATATGATGAAGTCGTCTATCCCAATAATACCATGACCGAAGAGGCGTTTAATAGTGTCGTCGCAACAGCACAAGCGATGGACTTTTCAGATAGCATTATTGCGTTATCTGAAGAAAATGGCTTATATTATATAGAAACAGCCGGTACGAATTTAAAATTGGATCTCGGTGCAATTGCTAAAGGGTATGCTACACAGAAAATACGAGAATATTTAATTGAAAAAGGATTGACTTATTTCATGATTAACAATGGAACAAGTTCATTCGTATTCGGTCAAAAGATTGATCGAGAATTGGGTTTTTTCTACATTGGACTTGACAATCCAACAAACCCAGGGAATCCATATGGTATTGTCCATGTTAAAGATATTAGCCTAACGACCAGTGGGGATTATAGACAATATGTGCTTTATAACGATATCAAATATCATCATATCATTTCACCTAAAACGAAACTACCGATGCACTATTATCATTCGTTATCATTGATTGCTGATGATGCAGGAATACTTGATGCTTTATCGACTGCATTGTTTTCAATGTCACCAGAAACATTAGAAACATGGCTTTCGGGTAAGCAGACCGAATTAGGTATTGAAACAATCAGCTATAACATCGATGGTACGATAACCACATATTTGATAGATACATATTACGAGGAAGCTTAGGATGAAGCAATGGGGTCTAAGAACGAGAGATATCGTTTTAACGGCTGTGCTATTACTGCTTGCAGGCGGCGTTTTTCTTGTTGTTAGATATATCACATTTAATGGTGACCCTTCTTATGCAGATGTTTATTATGGGACATCAAGTGAACCTATCGTATCGGTGAATTTTGATACAGGTACGGCAAATATAAATTACAAACAAGATATTCCAAATACATATGAAAAAACATACCCAATCGTGGAAGATGGACAAAATGATGCCGGTCATGCCGTCATTTGGGTCACATTACTTGGTGATTATGAAATTAATGGCGTAAGGCAAGAACTAGTTGTTGAGTTTGATTTAGATCGACAATCAATTCAAATCATCCAAGAGGAAAGTCCTCAAAATATTTGTAGTAGACAGGGTGTGTCAACAGGTGTACCACTTATTTGTCTACCCAATCGTGTGCGTGTAGAATTTGTCACATCGGGTGATGTTGACATTGATTATCTGAGTTAGCCTATGAAAAGAGAACAAACGAAGAAGATGGTGCTACTTGCTAATTTTCTAGCAATAGCAATAGTCTTAAACATCATTGAATCAATGATTTCAATCATTCCAGTTCCTGGCGCTAAGATTGGATTTGCCAATATTGTGACCCTTATAATCATTTATATCTATGGTTATAAGGAGGCAGTAACGGTAACCTTGTTAAGAGTACTTTTGGTCGCTGTATTGAGTGGTAGACTATTAGGACCAACATTTTACTTGGGTATATCTGGCTCAGTGTTTTCACTCATCGTCATGATTGTTATTCACCGGTTTAAGTTATTTGGAACGGTTGGCGTTAGTGTACTTGGATCATTTTTCCACAGTGTGGGGCAGATTATAGCGGGTATATTCGTGATTGGAAGTACTGCTGTTTTGGCATATTTACCGATTATGTTATTAATTAGTATTCCCGCAGGTGTGTTAACGGGAATGATTGCTGCCCAATTTATATCGGTTTGGACGGCGACACACAACGAAAAAACCTAATTATTTAAAAGTGGAAACAAATGCTTGCACTTAACTGTGCTTGATGATATAATGTATTCGCAAAACTTACTATGGCCAACTAAAAGCCATGGCGGAAGGAGACCAAACGATGAAAAAAGGAATTCATCCAAAATTCAACGTTATCAAGGTTAAGTGCTCAACTTGTGGATTTGAACATGAAGTTGGAACAACGGCTACAGACTTTAGAATTGATACATGTTCAAATTGCCATCCATTCTATACGGGACAACAAACGTTCATTCAGGCAGCTGGACGTGTTGAACGATTCAATAAACGTTATGGCATTAATAGCAATCAGCAACAACCACAAAACGAAGAAACCCAAGAAGAAGTTAAAGAAGAAGAATAACGTGATGCCGATCACGTTTTTTCTTAAAAAACATAACAAACACATAAGGGGTGTTGTGGATGTATCATACATATAATAAAGGATTTATTGAAGTGGTTTGTGGACCGATGTTTGCAGGTAAGACGGAAGAACTGATTAGACGCATTAAAAGATTGGAATATGCAAAACAAAATGTTTTGGTTTTTAAACCTGCTGTCGATGTACGTTATGAAAAAGACGAAATCGTTTCACATAATTTGTCAAAAAAACCATCAATTGTCGTTAGATCAAGCGAGGAGATTATGCAATACGTTCAGGATGCAACGGATGCCGTTGTCATCGATGAAGCCCAATTTTTTGATCACGGTATCGTTGATGTTGCCGAACACCTTGCAGATCATGGTGTACGCGTTATCATTGGTGGACTGGATACAGATTTTCGTGGTGAACCATTTGGTGCGATGCCGGATTTACTTGCACGTGCCGAATTTGTCACCAAATTGACAGCTATCTGTGTCAAAAGCGGATTGCCTGCAACAAGAACACAAAGAATCATTAATGGTAAACCAGCTAATTATACAGATCCACTAGTTTTGATTGGTGCGACCGAGTCGTATGAACCTAGATCGAGACATTTTCATGAAGTTCCAGGAAAACCAAAAAAAGATTAAATTTATGACGGCGGCACTCAAAGAAGCCGAAAAAGCGTTTAACGCAAATGAAGTACCGGTTGGTGCTGTTGTTGTGTATGATGGCAAAATCATCGCTCGCGGACATAACAAGCGTGAAGGTGAACAATTGATTCACGGACATGCAGAATTTTTGGCCATGCTAAAAGCAGCAAAAAAGATGGGAAGTTGGCGATTGGAAGATTGTGATGTTTATGTCACGATGGAACCATGCCCAATGTGTGCTGGGGCTATGATTCAAGCACGTGTTAAAAACTTATATTATGGTGTCAAAGATTATAAATCCGGTGTTGCTGACAGTGTTTTAAAAATGTTTGAATTACCATTTAGCCATAAGGTGCATGTTGAGGGTATGATAATGGCTGAAGAAAGCGAGAAAATCCTCAAAGAATTTTTTAAAAAATTGAGAAAAAAATAAGCCCCACTTGGGCATCATCATCCAATTGTAGCATGCGAACCTGGTCAGGCCTTGATCGGAGCAGCCATAAGCAATGTCTATGATGTGGGTGATGATGCCCAAGTGGGGCTTTTTAGCAGGCTTTTCATCTTTTGAGAAAAATACTTATATCTTAGATATATATAGTGTTATAATAAAAGTGATGAAAAATAACGGAGGTATGAAACATGAAATTAAATCCTAAGGTTTACAAAGCACTTGTTGGGGAACCATTTGCTGTTCAAGAAATAGACGGTGTTAGAGTCGAATTTCATTATATGGATGATACGCCATATTTGGCAGAATACACAAAGCGTGGTCGTTTTGCAATTTGGACATCCGATGGCAAAGACTATAAAGTGTTAATCGAACAAAAGTATTATGAAACAATGAAGCCATTTTATGAACAAGGTGTCAACAAAATTTGGCTAGGTTTCTTGGGCAATGTTGCTGCATTGAGCAGAAAAATCAACTTATGGTTCTTGATTCCAACTATGGCACTATATGTTATTCTTGTAACACTATTTTCGTTCTTATGGCGTGAACAGATGATTGTATTATTGATTGTCATGCTTGTTGGGGTGGTTGTTACTAACACTGTACAAAGTAGGATTATCAATAAGAAGGTCAAGGAAGAAAATAACGCAACCCAGGACAAAATCAAATCATTTGTAGGTGAAGAAACATTTAATGAACTCGTTAGCAGTCAAGAAGCCTTCTATGCAGAGTACTTTAAAACGAACGAACCCATTAAAGAGGAAGCGCCAGTGACTGAAGAAGAAAAACCGGAAGTTGTCACCCCTGTAATAGAACCCAAAGTTGAAGAAACTCCCGTTGAAGAATCAAAACCAGAAGTAAAAGAAGAACCAAAACCTGTTGAAGAAAAGAAGATTGCACCTAAGACACCAACTAAAAAACCAGCAGCAAAATCTTCAACAGCGAAAAAACCA
>WOZH01000038.1:0-5184 GCA_011620375.1 Acholeplasmataceae bacterium | reverse complement strand
CAACAGCGAAAAAACCAACAGCAAAATCTTCAACAGCGAAAAAAACGACAACTAAGAAAACAACTGCAAAACCAAAGGAATAAATAATATCAAATGACAAATAAAGCAATAAACGCAATTAGATTTTTAGGTGTAGATGCCATCAATAAAGCGAACAGTGGGCATCCGGGCATTGTTTTAGGCGCCGCACCGATGGCATATCAACTTTTTACTGAGCATTTGAATATAGACGTGAAACATCCAAAATGGATTAATCGTGACCGCTTTATATTATCTGCCGGTCACGGTTCTATGTTGTTGTATGCTTTAAATCATCTTATTGGATACAAATTATCCATGGATGATTTAAAAAATTTTAGACAAATTGGTAAAACACCAGGACATCCAGAGTATGGACACACAGAGGGTGTAGAAACAACTTCCGGTCCACTTGGACAAGGCATCAGCAATGGTGTCGGCATGGCACTCGCTGAAACACACTTGGCAGCACGTTTCAATAAAGAGAATTTTCCAATCTTTGATCATTACACATATGTCTTATGTGGTGATGGGGATCTTCAAGAGGGCGTTGCTCTAGAGGCATCCAGCCTAGCTGGTCATTTAGGATTAGGCAAACTTATTGTCTTATACGATTCTAATGATGTTCAACTTGATGGACCGACAAAACTTGCTTTCAGCGATGACACAAAAGGCAAATTCGAGGCTATGCGATGGCAACACATTCTCGTAAAAGATGGTAATGATTTAGTTGCAATTCAAAAAGCGATTAAAAAAGCCAAGAGAGAAGTAAACAAGCCATCAATCATCGAAGTGAAAACAGTAATTGGATATGGAACAAATCTTGCTGGCACAAGTAAGGTACATGGAGCGGCTATTGGCGAAGGTGAGGCAGAATTATTACGGCAGAATTTAGGTTGGGAGTATCCACCATTTGAAATTCCTAGTGAAATCTATAATCATTACCGTCGTAAAGTTACGTTAAGGGGACAACGTGTTCATCGTCGCTGGAAGAAATTATTAAGTGCATATGGTGATGCTTACCCCGAAGAAGCAAAATTACTCGAATCATTTGTAGATGGTCATATGACTGTTAATCTAAATGATTATCAACATATTATGAACGTTGAGAAGGAAGCGACTCGCGCCACAAGTGGTAAAATGATCAACGCATTATCCACAAAATATTTGAACTTAATTGGTGGTTCAGCAGATTTGACGGCATCGACAAAAGCAAAAGGCGCTGAGGGCGATTATGACAAAGATCATCGATTAGCACGTAATATAAACTTCGGTGTTAGAGAACATGCGATGGGGGCTATTGCAAATGGCATGGTTCTTCATGGCGGTTTAAAAGTATTTACCGGGGCATTCTTTGTTTTTAGTGATTATATGAAACCGGCGATTAGACTTGCCGCAATTATGCAAATTCCAACAATATTTGTATTCTCTCATGATACAATTGCTGTTGGAGAGGATGGTCCAACCCACGAACCTGTTGAACAACTAGCAGGATTACGTTCGATTCCAGGATTGAATGTTATTAGACCTGCAGATGCAAGAGAAGTTGCAGCAGCATGGAAGGTGGCAATTGAATCAACCACGACACCAACTGTTATTATCTTGACGAGACAAGGTGTTCAAAATCACACATCGACAAACTATGAAGGATTAATAAAAGGTGCTTATATCGTTTCTCCAGAAAAAGAAAAAATTGATGGTGTTTTCTTGGCTGCAGGATCAGAAGTAAATTTAGCAATTGAAGCAAAGAAAATATTGACCCGAGATGGTAAAGACATTCGTGTTATCAGTATGCCATCGCACTATTTCTTCGATAAACAGACAAAACAATATCAAAAAGAAATTTTACCCAGACGTGCAAAAGTCGTCGCGGTTGAAATGGGTTCAAGACAATCGTGGTACAAATACACCAAAGACGTTTATGGTCTTGACGAGTTTGGCATCAGTGCACCCATGGATGTCGCATTGACACATTATCATTTCACACCCGAAGATTTGGCGGATTATGCAAAGAAGATATTCAAATAAGAAGTGATTGATATGATTTACGATGGTATCATCGTTGGCGCAGGTCATGCTGGTGTAGAAGCAGCATTAGCAATGGCACGCATGCAAAAAAATACGATTCTTATTACGGGCAACCTTAACAAGGTTGCTTCTTTACCTTGTAACCCATCTATTGGCGGGCCAGCTAAGGGAATAGTTGTAAGAGAAATCGATGCATTAGGTGGACAAATGGCAAAGAGCGCTGATAAAGGGCAAATACAAATAAAAATGTTGAATGCATCAAAGGGACCCGCTGTTAGGGCACTACGGGCGCAAATTGATAAACTTTTATATCCTAAAATCATGCTTCAAGTGTTACAAGAAACTAAAAATCTAACATTATTAGAGAAATTGGTGGATCAACTTATTGTTGAAGGAAATGAAGTTAAAGGAGTTGTCCTTCAATCAGGCGAGAAAATATATGGTAAAACTGTAGTTTTAACTACGGGAACTTATTTGTCAAGCAACATTTTAATTGGGAAGGAAAAAACCACAAGTGGGCCGCATGGGGAACCAACAACTTTTGGTATTTCTAGTCAATTAAAAGCATTAGGGTTTGATGTTGTTAGGTTAAAAACAGGGACACCTCAACGCATAGCAATTGATTCTATCGATCCATCAAAAATGGTCGTACAACCTGGCGATGACATCCAATGGACATTTAGTTATGAAAACAATTATCATGATGAGAATCCACAGAGAGTCTGTTATTTGACACACACGACACCAAAGACACATGAAATTATCAACGAACATCTAACAGAATCAGCCATGTATAGTGGTGCTGTTGAAGGTGTTGGGCCAAGATATTGTCCCTCTATCGAAGACAAAGTTGTGCGCTTTTCAGATAAGAATAGACATCAAATCTTTATTGAGCCAGAGAGTCTATCTCTAGATGAACTCTATGTTCAAGGCTTTTCAACGAGTTTACCGCGTGAAGTTCAAGAGGAAATGATTAAAACAATTCCAGGATTGGAACATGTTAAAATTGTAAGATATGCATATGCAATCGAATATGACGCCATAAATCCTATCCAATTAAAATCATCTCTAGAGACAAAACGCATCACAAATCTTTTTTGTGCCGGTCAAATCAATGGTACAAGTGGTTATGAAGAAGCGGCCGGTCAAGGATTAATGGCCGGTATCAATGCAGCACTTAAACTCGATAATAAAGGACCATTTGTACTAGAGAGACATGAGGCATATATTGGTGTTTTAATAGATGATCTTGTAACGAAGGGTACAGTTGAACCATATCGTTTATTCACATCACGAGCAGAGCATCGTTTATTGTTGAGACATGACAATGCTGACAGTAGACTCACTGAATATGGATATCAAATTGGTTTGATCGATAAAAATACTTATCAACGCTTTCTTACAAAGACGGAAACAATCGAATCACTGCGTCGAGCAGTTAATCAATATCGTGTGATGCCAACTGAAGAAAACAACCTGTATTTAGAACAACGCGGATCAGCTCGCATTTATGAAGCCATGACAATCGCCGATTTATTGAAACGTCCAGAAATCAATCGTAAAGACATCGTTTATTTTTTAGGTAACGGTTATGATGAAGACATCCTAGAACAAGTTGAAATAGATATTAAATATGATGGTTACATAAAAAAAGCGAAAAAAGAAGTCGATCGAATGACCCACCTAGAGCATAAATTAATTCCCGCAAATATCAATTATAAAGATATCAATAATTTGTCGTCAGAAAGTCGCGAAAAACTATTGAAAATTAATCCACGGACAATTGGTCAAGCAGCGCGTATATCCGGTGTTAATCCGGCAGATATATCAGTTTTAGTTGTTTATATTGAATCGGGGATGAAAAAACGTGCTTAAACAAATTGTTTTAGATGGATTAAATATTGCTTTATCTGATGAGCAAATTCAAAAATTCGATATCTATTATAATGAACTAGTCACATATAATGAACAAACCAATCTAACACGAATTACAACTCGTGATGATGTGGATATCAAACATTTTTATGATTCTTTAACGCTTGCTAAAACGATTGATTTAAAGGATGTGAATTCCATGTGTGATATGGGTTCTGGAGCAGGATTTCCAAGTATTCCACTTAAACTCATTTATCCACATCTAGAAATTACGATTATCGATTCATTAGGTAAAAGAATTATGTTTCTAAAACGACTCATTGAAAAACTTGATTTGCACAACGTCGATATTGTATATAATCGTATTGAAAAACATGCAGAAGAGCATCAAAAAATGTTTGATGTTGTTACTGCCCGCGCATTGGGTAATCTATCGTTGATTTTAGAAATGGGCGTCCCTATGTTAAAGGTGAGCGGAGAGTTCATTGCTTATAAAGGACGTCATTATGAAACAGAATTATTTGACGGCAAGAACGCAATCAAACAACTAGGTGTAAAACTAGAAAAAGTGTCAGAATATGTACTGCCTTTCGATATGGGCAATCATGTGCATTTGGTTTTCTTAAAAAATCAACATATTACCGGATATCCAAGAACTTTCGCGACGATGAAGAAAAATCCACTTTAAATAACAGGTGATTCATATGAAAATCGACTTAAATGATATTTTAATCATGAAGAAAAAACACGTTTGTGGATCGGATCGTTGGATTGTAACAAGGACAGGCGCAGAAGTGAAAATCCAATGTGAAAAGTGTGGACGTGAAGTTATGTTTTTTAAGCCTACATTAGAAAAAAGAATTAAAGCCATTGAGAAGATAAACAAAACTGAAAAAAAACAATAATTACACAATATTTTAAACGGGTTGCCCAAAAACACGCAAAAAGTTAAGAAAAGCGGTTGCTATTTTTATGATGTTAAGTTAGAATATATAAGCAAGCCCAAAAATGGAGGGGTAGCGAAGTGGCTAAACGCGGCAGACTGTAAATCTGTTCCCTAGGGTTCGGCAGTTCGAATCTGCCCCCCTCCACCATTCTATTTTTATGAGTCCTTGTTCATACAAAATGACTTAATTACACCAAGTATATTGACAGGGTTCTTTCATCATGATAGAATATTAAAGCACGCGTGGGAACGTATGCAACAAAGGTCTTTGAAAACTGAATGATGATGAGCGTATAAAAGTTAATTTTGGAAGAAAT
>WOZH01000039.1 GCA_011620375.1 Acholeplasmataceae bacterium | reverse complement strand
AATATTATATGATGATTGGGTAAAACAATAAACGAACAGCCTTTTTTAGGTTGATTTTTTATGTTGAGAAAGTGGTGAAATGCAAATGATGAAGGGCAGTATGGCCGTTGCTTGGGTTCATGAGATGGCAATGCTTTGTAAACCCGATCATATCCATTGGGTTGATGGGTCAAAAGCAGAAAACGATCGTTTTTTAGACCAGATAATCAAGGAGCACAAGGCCATTAAATTGAATCCACAATTACGACCGGATTCATATGCTTTTTTTAGTGATCCGATGGATGTTGCTAGAGTCGAAGAACGTACCTTTATCGCAAGCAAAAATGAAACTGATGCAGGACCAACAAATCATTGGCGAAATCCTGTTGAGCTCAAAGCAGAAATGAAACATTTATATCGTGGTTCAATGCGTGGTAGAACCATGTATATAATACCCTTTATGATGGGACCTTTTGGTTCACCTTTATCGAAAAATGGCATACAGATTACAGACAGTCTTTATGTGGTTGTTAATATGAGAATAATGACCAGAGTGGGAACGCGCGTACTTGAAAAAATCAAGCAAGGACAAGATTTTGTGCCTTGCCTTCACTCTGTTGGATATCCACTTGAAAAAGGGATGAAAGATTTGGCATGGCCATCAGCACCTATTCAGCGAAAATATATCGCGCATTTTCCGGAAGAGGAACTCATTTGGTCTTTTGGTTCAGGTTATGGTGGAAATGCCCTATTGGGTAAAAAGAGCTTGGCTCTACGTCTAGCAAGTGTGATGGCAAAAAAAGAAAACTGGATGGCCGAGCATATGCTTATTTTGAAAGTGACCAATCCTGAAGGTCAAGTAAAATACATGACAGGTGCGTTTCCATCAGCTTGTGGTAAAACAAATTTATCGATGTTAGTACCAACCATACCGGGTTGGAAAATTGAAACCATAGGTGATGATATCGCATGGTTATGGGTCAAGAGAGATGGTCGGCTCTATGCGATTAATCCCGAATACGGGTTTTTTGGTGTCGCAAGAGGCACTTCTTATCGATCGAATCCAAACGCGATGAAGACCATCGCCAAAAACACGATTTTCACTAATGTTGCGATTACTGATGATGGGGATGTATGGTGGGAAGGCATTGACGGTGAAAAACCTAAACATTTAGTGGATTGGCAAAAACAGGATTGGTACCCTGATTCAAATAGACCAGCAGCACATCCCAATGGACGGTTTACGGTATCAGCTAGTCAATCACCCGTCATCGCACGTGAATGGGAAGACCCAGATGGCGTACCTATTTCTGCCATTTTGCTTGGTGGTAGACGGTCGGATACGATGCCACTAGTCCATGAAAGTTTAAGTTGGAATCACGGTGTTTTCATGGGATCAATGATGGGATCTGAAATAACGGCGGCAACCCTCACGAATGAGATCGGTAAAGTGAGGAGAGATCCGTTTGCAATGTTGCCGTTTATTGGTTATCATGTCGGTGATTATTTAAAACATTGGATTGATATGGGTCTCACGTTAGCTGAAGAGAACCAACCAAAATTCTTTTATGTGAATTGGTTTAGGCTTGATCAAGAAGGGCAATTTTTATGGCCTGGTTTTGGTGAAAATGCACGAGTTCTTAAGTGGATATTCGAAAGATGTGATCATAGAGTCGAAGCCGCACAAACACCAATAGGTTATGTGCCAATAAAGGGGACACTCGATTTGACAAATCTTAACATTGCACCTGAGCAAATCAATCAGTTGTTTCAAATAGACATCAAGAACTGGCAAAAAGAAATTGAATCAATTAAGGCATTCTATCAATCGATTGGTTATAAATTACCGAAGGAACTACAGCAAGAATTGATTCATCTTCAAAACCGATTGGTTTAAGTTTTGGTTGCATCAATGATCAAAAATATATAGCATCAAGCGAATATTTGTGTTTGTTGTTTTTAATGGGCATCCCTAAAAACAAAGTTATTTAAAACCTTTTAAACTTTAGAAATACCGTCTACTGAAATTAGAAAAAACATGGGTAAAACAAAAAAGTTCATCAATTGCTGTAAAAACCATTATTAAATTGATATGATATGTATATCAAGTGGGAGAATAGGAGAAGCTTATGTTATCATTTGTAAAAAATTTCAAAACGTTGGTACCAGAAGTCGTACAATTAGTGTTAGTCATCGTGATTGCTGTATATACGCTTGCTTTCAAAGTGGCTTATGCCGGTGGATTCTTTAATATTATTACGATACTGTTACCGCTGATACTCATTACAGGAAGTGCTGTATGGTTGGTATTGTATAAAAAAAATCTTGCTGGACATGCTATACTCTTATTAGGGTTGTACATCAATGGCTTGACAATATTTATCAATGCATTGTTTAGACTTCAATTTAGTCCGTTTAGTTATAATCCAGGGTTTACACCACAGATGTTTGTTGATCTCGTCATCTTTGCCTATCTTGCTTTAATCGTTACTTCATATGTTTTAGAAGGAGGCATCACAACAAAGCCACTAAAAGGGAAAACATTCGTAGCGGGGGTTTTGTTATTCTTATTTGTTTGGATTTTTCAAAACTTTTACACGGCTATAAGCCTTCTAGCTTTACCGTTAATCGCATTATGGATTGGGCTTGAATTCCCTGCATTACTGTTGATGCTTTCAGTAGTCATCGATGAACCGTTTCGATTCATCAATGACGCGATTAATAAGACTTTGGGTTGGCGTAACTTGACCTATTATCTTTATATCATTGGTGCCATTTTCTTTATCTACCTGTTTAGCGTAAGCATATATAAGCAGATTAAAGAAAAATCATATCAGGAATAATTCACAAAGCATTTTAAACCATCTGTGCGTTGAGAAATCATTCACGCATTTTTTGTCCATATGATTTGAACTGACAAAACATGTCTTTAAGATTGCATATGTATGGTATAATTTTCATGGTTTAGGTTTTAAATAAAATCATCGTAAAGAGGCATTAATATGGAAATGACAACAGATAGACTCATCATTAGAAATTTGAAAATAGCGGATTTGAATGCTTATTTTGAAATTGTCAACACCGATTTTGTATTGCGATTTAATGGCATGCCTAAGTTGACAAAAGAGCAAATATTAACGATGATAAAACACCATCAATATGACAACGATAAATTAGCAATCTGCAAAAAAGATAACCTTGAATTTATAGGTGAAATTGGTATTGAACCTGATACCCTAAGGCATCGCGTGAATTCTATACAGATCGGTTATTGGCTGAGTGAAAATTATGCGCGTAAAGGGTTGATGACAGAAGCTTTGGCAGCTGTCATTAAACACCTTTTTGATGATAGAGGATATGCGGTTATCACTTCCCGAGTGTTCGCACCAAACACAGCATCAATCAGCTTATTAAAAAAATTAGGATTTGTTGAAGAAGGGCATCTAAAACAAGCAATCAAAGCATATAAAGATGTGATATACGATGATGTTTTATTTGCTTTGCACAAAGATGTATACCAACAAACCAGGTGAGAAAGTATAAAAGCATCAATGAGCACCCGTAGCTCA
>WOZH01000015.1 GCA_011620375.1 Acholeplasmataceae bacterium | reverse complement strand
TATGACTGTAACTAAAGCCCAACTTTTCACATTTTAATCTAACTTATTTTCAATAGCTAAATCTAACAATCGATTAAACAAGATATCATGCATTTTCCGTCTGTTAAATCGATAACAAAATTCATCAAGATAGGATTGAAGATATTCATTTCCTAATCCATGATATGTACCAAGAACAAACGATTTTAAATTTGAGATGACGATATGCAAATTCTTATATTGATTTCCATTCAAGTCAAATTCTATCTGTTCATGAACATTTTTAGTTTCTAACAATTTATTATATCCCCGATATTTATCAGTGATTATTTTCGATCCAATTTCAATGTTATCTCCAACAAAATGATTGATCGTTTTTGAATCCAATGCATCAACTACAGTCGTTTTACAATACATTGGAATATCAATGATTTCATACTGGCTTGAATCATTAAACATGTCAGAGGTTGAATCTTCATAATCATTAACAAATTCATCGGTTTCTATGTTTTTGGCAACTGTTTTATACGATAATGCCATAATAACCTTATTTTTCGAGGTTCCTCTACCTTGTTTACCTCCAGAAGCACCGATATAGAACTCATCAATTTCAATCATCTCAGTAAGCTTATAGTTTCGATCTCTACTGGCCATTAGGTCTCGCAATTCTCTCAACATACTCAACGTATGTGGTCTAGCAATGTCAAGTTCTCTTGAAAGCGTCAAAGCTGAAACACCACGCTTATCTCTAGATGCAAGAAATATAGCTAGAAACCATTTATTGAGTGAGATTTTTGAATTTTCAAATAAGGTGCCTTTTAAAACTGAGTATTGACGATGACAGTCTTTACAATAAAACTGATGAGGTCGTGTTGAAATGGGTGACATCCTGTTTCCTCCACACTGAGAGCAAACACCTAACGAATTTCTCACACGAAACAAATAAGATATGCATTTTTCTTCTGTACTAAATCGTTCGATAAACTGGATTAATGAAAGTTCTTTTGACATGTTATCACCATATGAATTGTATCACATCACAGATTACAAAAGTTGGGCTTTAGTTACAGTCATAATAGTTTTTTCATGATTTTACCTCCTACTCGCCTTTGGTGACTCTAAAGATAAATGTTTCGCTTGTTACATTGCCCCATTTATCTTCAACCATCAGCATAATTGTATAATCGCCTTCTGTGCGTGTATCCAGTGTTGAATAATCGCCAGATGGTACATATACGAATGGTGTTAAGTCGCCATCGCGGTCATCTGCTACTCTGTAGCCAGGGAATAAGTTTTGATCAAAAGGTTGCCCCCAAGCAACTTCGATGATTCTGCTTGCTGCAGGTTGCCCGATAATTGCCGTTGGTGAAATGAAAGTTAACACTGGTGCTTGAGCATCCATGACGATTTCAATGTCAGCCACGTGTGGGTTTTCAGTAAGTAAATCATTAAAGTCTAGTTGATATTGAAGGGTGTTGTCTAAACCAGCGCTTTCGAGAATAACAACGAAAGTATCGATGGTTTCATTTGATTTCGCAAAGTCAACCCGTTCAATCACGAGTGGTGTCCCAAAAGTATCAACACCGGTGATTTCACGAACTGTGAACCAACTTTCAATTGCTGCAATGGCATCTTCTTGTTCTTGTGCTGTAACAGCTGCTTCATATGGGTTTGGTAATAATGAACTTAACTTAACAATGATTGTGTTAGGATCAACCGCATATGTGCCAGAGAATGCACCTGTTTCTTCATCAACTTTGAAATCAGCAATTCTAAATGTGAATGCTTCTGCTGCAAATGTAACTGGATCATTTACCCAAACGTTGTTGTTTGAGACATTACCATTGCCTTTGTTGAGCACGTAAACCATGTCTAATTCACCAACAGCTTTAGGTGTTGCGATATATGCTTCATTTGTTTCATTTGCTGGTTCAAGATTATTGGTTTTCTTACTGCCATCGCCATCGCCATAATAAACGATTGCGCCAGGTGTGCCCATTGGATCTGCATATTCCATGATACCGGCCATAACGGCAGTACCATCAGATGTTCTACCAACTGGTTGGAAAATTTCAAGTGGTACATTCCAGCCTGAAGCGTTGAAACCATCCGCCCATCCCCATGAGTGAACACCTAAATTTTCTTCATAAGAATTTGAAGGGTCAAAATAAACAATTAACATCCCTTGTGCGTCTGAATTTGCAAAAATAGGATCTGCATAATCTGCACTTGGAATGTCAGTTTCTCTATTGACACTACCTTCAAATGCATAAACGTGAAGTGTTTTACCTGCAACAACTGATTCTCTTGGAATTTCGAAATTTGCAAGTTTTTGTGTCCAGTCAAATGCTGTCCATGCACCCGCACTACCGATGTTGACAACAACTTGGAAACCAATGGCGCCTTCCGTAACGCCAGCTTCATAAACTGTCACATTTTCCATCAAGATATGAACACCAAAATCATCTACTACCCATGGCGCATCGTCAGGATTTTGCATGCCAGGAACAGCACCATCACCCCATGAGTTTACGCCTATGTCTGAGTAGTCGCCATTCCATCTTTGGAAGTGAACAACGACATCTCCATAGGTTGCTTCAGCAAACGATGTTGATGCAAACAACATGATTGCGCTGACAGCCATGAAAAATACTAATAGAACTTTTTTCATTTTTTCCTCCTTAGTTTCGAATGTTTTACATTCTAGCAATACCATCTTACTATGATTCAACAAAAATGTAAACGCTTTTACAGTGAAAGCAATATACAACCGTTCTCTTTTTGTAATCGCTATCATTTTTTGCTTGATTCTTACTGATATTTGATATAGTGATGATGAGGAGGTATTTTATACTTATGAAGAAAATGATACTGTTTCTAATGATGGCTATTGGATTGACTTTTGCTGGTTTGTCAGCTTTTGCTGCAACAAATCCAACAACATTAGTCATCCATTACTATCGTTATGATGAAGACTACACGAATTTCAATATATGGCTTTGGGAATATCAACCATCATCACTCGGTGGTATTCAGCATGATTTTGACAATGCAATGACTGATACTTATGGTGCATATATAGAAATTGATCTGACGACTGACTATCCAACAGCCACCACTTTAGGTATTATTGTTAAACAAGGTGGTTGGGATGGTTATCGTGAACCGGGAGGAGATCGATACATCGATTTGAGTCAGGCTGAAGAAAGTGGTGGTGTTGTTCACGCTTACTTGGCGCAAAGCGATTTAAACATTGGTGTTTCACAAGCTGATTTGGCAAATAACATACCTGATTATCGTGCAAAAATTCTAAGTGCGACATTTAATACAGATTATTCAATAGAAGTCAGTCTTTCGCATGTACCGACGTTGGGATATGAAGTCTATGAAGATGGATTGCTATTGGCATCTGGTACGACTGCTGTTAGTCATTTTACCATGAGTGGTCTAACCATTGATCTAACGAAAAGTTATCAATTAAAAGTAAAATTTGATGAAACGTGGCAGCCCGAAAAAACGATTTCCCTATCAAAATTATATGACACGCAAGATTTTGAAAATTTGTATACTTATACGGGTGAATTAGGGGTAATAAAAGCGGGTAATGACACAACGTTTCGTTTATGGGCACCACTAGCGGAAGCGGTATCCGTCAATATTTATGAACAAGGTCATCCTAATTATACGGATTCCGGTGTGCTTCATGAATCGTTAACACCAGTTGCTATATACGACTTAGAAAAAATCGGCAATGGCGCTTGGGGTGTAACTGTCACGCAAGATTATGATGGCATGTATTATACGTTTACCGTAAACAATGCTGGCGTGATTAATGAAGTTGTCGATCCTTATGCCTATTCCACAGGTGCAAACGGTCTTCGTGGTATGATTGTCAATTTTGAGGATATCAATCCAACCGATTGGACCTATGATGATCGTCCTGCAACGATAACAAGCATGACAGACTATATCATCTATGAATTGCATGTCCGCGATTTGACCACGCATGAATCTTGGGGTGGCCCCGCTGCATATAGTGGTACATTCATGGGGTTGTCAATCGGAGGGACATCCTATACCGAAGACGATGTCACGGTAACGACCGGTTTGGATCACTTAGATGAATTAGGTGTAACTGCTGTTCAACTATTACCGATTTTTGATTTTGGTTATGTTGATGAAGTTCAAATGGCACTTAATCCATCTTATAATAATACCTTTAACTGGGGCTATATGCCTTATAATTTCAACACATTAGAAGGTTCTTATGCAACTAATCCATTTGATGGTGCAGCTAGAGTTACTGAATTTAAAACTGCTGTCATGGCGCTTCATGATCGCGATATTCGTGTTATCATGGATGTCGTCTACAATCACACCGGTGAATCAGATACATCCAATTTTAATAAAATCGTTCCGGGTTATTATCATCGATTAAACACCGATGGTACATACGCTAACGGTTCTGGTACAGGTAACGAAACTGCATCTGATCGTTCGATGATGCGTAAGTTCATGGTTGATTCCGTTTCCTTCTGGGCAACCGAATACAACCTATCTGGTTTTAGATTTGATTTAATGGCATTGCATGATATCGAAACGATGAATGAGATATCCCAAACATTACATGCTATCGATCCTACCATCATTATTTATGGTGAACCATGGACTGGTGGTACATCGCTATTGCCATCAAGTGAAGCGGCCAATAAAGACCATATCATCAATCTCAATGAAGTCGGTGCCTTTAGCGATACCGTAAGAGATGGTATCAAAGGTTCTGTTTTCAATTCACGTGATAAGGGTTGGGTACAAGGCGTCAATCAAAGTTCATTCAAAGAAAATGTGAAGTATGGGATTGTTGGCGGTATTTCCCACAATCAAGTAAACGTTACGGCATGGCATGGTAGTCCAACAAAGACGATTAACTACGTTTCTGCTCATGACAACAATACACTGCATGATAAATTACGTTTGACAGGTGTCAAAAGTAATGAATTAGAAGCTGAACAAATCCAAGCGAATGCGATCATCTTGACATCTGAAGGTATACCGTTCTTACATGCGGGTGTCGATTTCATGCGCTCCAAGCCAGATGGTTCAGGTGGTTATGATGAAAACTCTTATGAATCACCTGACACAGTCAATCAACTGCGATGGGATCGAAAACTGGATGATGTCAATGTTTTTGAATATTATAAAGAACTTATTGCGATTAGAAAAGCGTATGACCACTTCACCTTGAATACCGCATCGCAAATTCAGTCTCGTTTAGCATTCTTAGATACGGATGCGGGCAACGAAGGCATTGCTTATAAGATTACCGGTCAAACAGGCGAACCAGAAATTATCGTCATCCACAGCGGACATCCCACACTCGGTATCACCGGTGTATCGCTTTCTGCGGGTAAGACATATCGTATTTTAACAAATACTTTTGGTGCCGATTTATTCAGTACTGAAACGATATCTGGTACAGTTTATGTTCCTTCGTCGACATCGATGATTTTGGTTGAAGATCTTGGTGCATCAATCACGATTAATTCATCAGAAGTCCATGTTGGACAGGGTAAATCGTTTGATCCAATGTCAAATATAACCGTTGGGAATAGTGCAGCAGACGTTTACACATCAAGTTATTTTGATACCGCTGTTCCCGGCAGATATACCATTGCTGTTTTGACCGTGGAAACATATGGTTTGAAACAGATAGACTATTACACACTCATCGTTGATGGTAACCGCTTCGATGTCAATATTGTTTGGTAGGTGAATGAAATGAGAAAAATCAATTACTTTATTTTATTGCTATTGGTTGTATTAACATTCGTTGGTTGTAGTAAGAATGGTGATGCTGTTGATGTTAATATTGCACAAGAAACCGTGACATTTCATCATATAGAACTTCACGTGGTCGTTCCCTTTACCATTGAATCCATGGCTGAATTAGATGAACTTGCTTATAGTATTGCTAGTCAAACCTATGAAAGACATTTCGATGCTATTGGCACTGAAACATACACACTGGATATTTATCTATATGACAGTCAAGCAAATTATGATGGCGCATCGATTACCTATGGATCAATCACTTTCATGATTAATGAAACGCTGACTTCTCCTGGTTTAACAGTCTCAACAAATCACTTAACGATTGCATAGTTAAACATAAAAAAAGCCTTCACTTTGAGTGTCTACGATAGCGTGTTCACTTCAACTTGAGGGCTTTTTATTTATGTCTAAGAAAAATATAATTTGCCGTATTTGAGCATCACTGCCATTACAACAATCCCCACACCAAATTGATATATGACCGGTGCGAATGATGGGATGACAAAACCGATGATAAAACTCAGTATTGCCGGCATGCCCATGGATAAAATAATGAAAACAAGCGAATCTTTATAACTGAAGAATTTTGTATATCCAAATCTAAACAACTGCATGACCAGTGACAGCATCAAAATAAAGGCGACGCCAATGCTCATATTGACAATTGTATTCATCAGCAATGAATAAAGTACGACATAACTACCGAATGACGCTTCAAGCATCGATCCAAACGCATTGTATAAATCAGCTCTCTCCGTTCCGGTAGAAAGGTTTAAGACACGAAAGTTCACTTCATCATAGAACCCTTTATACCCATATGCATTCATTTGATGCCCTTCACCATCCTCATAGATGATATGGTCTTCATAGAAGCTGATGGTTCTACCAGTAATTTCTTCATCACCTGTCGCGTTAAAGATATAGGTAAGTCCATCATTTTCAAATGTATAAGTGACTGTAGGATCCGCAACGACCAACCGATACGCATAAATTTTCATATCTTCTGGTAAGACCCAATCAGGTGTGTTTTCTGAGAGGTTCGCTTCGATAAAATCAAGACGCCAGCCGTTTTCTTGAACGATGAGAAAGTTTAATGGAAACAGCGTAATCAAGCTCATGATGACAAAGTAGATAAGTGCTTTCCACAGTTTTTGATGTGCGTTTGGAATGAGTATTGCTGGATTGAATGAATATCTAAAAAAGCGTATCAGAAACATTAGATGTAATCTCCTAATTGATCTGGATCGATTTCAACGATTAATGTGCCATAGCGCGGCAATACCAATGAACCATATAAAATCGTGTATTGCCCAGGAATCGTTACTGTTCTTTCAACAGACGACATGTTATGGATAACGAGCACCGCTTGTCTATAAGATTCGTCTTCATAGTAACGTACAAATCCTTGAATCGCACTGCTGTTTTCCCTAAAGGGACTAAAGAAATTATCATACATCAATGCAGGATTGTTTTTTCTTAACGCAATCATGGTTTGATAGTGTGTCCATATGGATTCAGATGAGGTCATTTGATCAGCAACTGATATCGTTTGATTATTTTGATCATCGTTATACCAAGATGTTTGATATGTGTCATCACCCCATACAAAAGGTGTTCTTCTAACTTCATCATAGACGACGCCATAACCGTCAAGTAAAAAGCCATCATGGCTATAATCGCGATACCCTTTCATTGCAATTTCTTCCCCATAATAGATATAGGGATTACCGGGTAAAGTCATTTGAATAGATGCAGCAAGCTTTAATTTTTCTAAACTATCATATGAATTAAAACCCGTTCTAGAAGCGATTCGATCCATATCGTGATTACCGATAATCACGCCATCGATAAAATCGGGATGATATAAGGCATATTCTTCATAAATGTCAACTAAGTGATCAGTAAACAAATACGGGGAATTACCAAGACCTACACGTGTCATGATTTCCATTTGCAAATCGAAATCAAAAAGAGAATCGGATCCCAAATAATAATCAGCATAATCGCTATAGTCGTTGTACCATGCTTCAGAAACAATATAAGCTTTTTCATTGAGCGTCTTGATATACGTGTCCCATCCTCTGATGAGCAACGCCGCATCAAGATCAGTATCGGGGTGTGTTGCTGAGTGTTCAAACAATTTGGTCACTGCGTCAAGCCGAAAACCGTGTACCCCTTTTTCAATATAAAACTGCATGATGTTTTTGATCTCTTGATCAACATCGGGGTTATCATAGTTCAAATCTTTCATGCCACCGACGAATGATTCATATCCGATATTAGAACCCGTAGGGAAAATATACCAATCGCGATATTCAGAACTGGTCGAAGCTGATGCTGAGACATACCAGGGATGTTGATCCGACGTATGATTAACAACCAAATCAATGATAATATCGATATGTCTATCGGCTGCTTCATCGAGCAAGTTCTCAAAATCCGCCATCGTTCCATAATCTGGATTGATGGCATAATAATCGGTTACATCGTAACCATGATAGGATGGTGAAGGATTGATTGGCATCAACCAAATCGCTGTAATACCCAATGATTCCAAATAATCGAGATTTTCAATCACCCCGTTTAAATCACCGATACCGTCATCATCGCTATCAGCGAATGACCGTACAAATATTTCATAATAGATATCGTGATTATCATCAAATTCTGGTGGTGTTATGATGGGTTCAACACACGCGACTATGGTAAACGCAAATGCCAAAAGTAATACGCTTATGATTCCTTTTTTCATGATAGTCCTCGCTTTCTTAATGATTCCGATGTTCCTAAAATATTACCGTTTTTCTTTTTAGGTCCTTCCAAATCAATGACTTTCGTTTTGAAGATATAATCATGAATAGTTCTCCCTGTCTTTTCATTCATGACAAAAAAGCTGACCACTAAGTAAATGCTAAACGTCCCAATACTCAATGCCAGTTTGAATAAATCGCGCAATAGGACACGCCATAATTCGACTGGCGTATCATCCAGATTGACAATCCGTATTTTTTGAATCCGTTTACCAAATGTCTGTCCCCTTGAACTTTTCAAAAAATATGGAAAAAAATAAAAACCGACAAATGCTGTCCCAGAAAGCAAATAAGGGATGAGGATATTTTCACTACCAAGCCACGCTGAAATAATGAGGACTATCGCTACAGGCGATGTGTCCATGGCAAACGCTCTAACGCGTTTTTCAAATGAGGGTACCATAACATACTCCTTTTCTATGCGTTAATTATATCATGAGATAGCCTTGTTTCATGCTGCGTGTCAAGATATACGTGTCGAGTGAAAGCGGTTCCGGAATATCGAGATATAAATAGAATGTGTCATAACCAGCAGCATGTAGACTTTCTAGTACTTGAATGAATAGGTCTCGTAATAAGATATCCGTATGCATAGAATAAATGCCAGTATCAAATATATCAGCATAATCAAGTGACGTAAACACGTAGTCGTTGGTTGCTACAGTATAGAAGGTGTCATCATCAAATGAAGAGATCGTCGTATCATAACCGAGCGATGGATTGTTCATCAATAACTTGATAGATTCACCGGTGAGTTTTACCGTATTTATCGTATTATCAAACGGAAAGATATCATAAGCAAGCGCAACCGTCATCGGTTCTCCCTGATTGACAGATGCTCGTGTCCCGCCATTGTTGTGGAAGGCGATATCACTGTCGGTCTTTAAGCGCATAAGTTTTGATAAATATAGTGTCAAATCCATTTGCGATAAGTATTCACCGGCGGTGATAATAGAGTCGTTCATTAAGCCTTGAATTTCGGCCGAATAATCATCGATTAGCCATTGAACTGAATCTTTACTTGCTAGCAACAAATGCTCATTTGATTGCGTGAGCAATCGTCCGCTGACGCTTGCTACTGTTCCCTGATCGATGCTTATCGTGGTGTGGCCAACGGTTTTGCCATTGGCACCAGCCTGCAGTAAAATTGTATTAAATTCGTTTTGGTTTATAGTGTTAACATACTGTTGATGGGAATGGCCATTGAAAATGATATCCACCCGTGCATCATCCGACAACGCAGCTACGGAATAGTTGAAATAATCACTGTCCCCATGATTGACGGCAAGTACAATATCAACATTTTCAATGGTTCTTAAGTATGTTGAATAGTATTCAACCCAATCGACAGGATCTTGAAATTCATAGTCTTCAACGCGGCTTGTCGCAATATCACTTTCCAAACCATATCCAATCGTGCCGATGACACCGATTTTATAACCTTGTTTGCGAATGACCGTATAGGCATCGATACCTGCTGGTCTTTCGCCAGTCGCTTTTTCAATCACGTTGGCACCAAGGAGTGGAAAGTTTGCATGTACCGGTGCATCGGAATCTTGATCAAAGTACTGCAGCAGTACATCCAAGCCCCAATCGAATTCATGATTACCGATAACAAACGCATCGAGCCCCATTAAATTTAACATATCGATAACGGATGCACCATGATAATAGTTTGATAACAATGCCCCTTGTAGCATGTCACCACCGGTGATGAAAAGCGTACTGTTTGGATTTTTTGCTTTTTTTGTCATAATTAAATTAGCGATGTTTGCCAATCCCATTTCGTTGCCATCCGGTAGCACAGCCCCATGAAAATCATTGACATAATAAATGTCAAAACTGCTATCTAAGCGCTTTTCAAAGACGACGACAGTTCTTGATTCAGTGGTCGTATGTTGATCGCTATCGGTGATGGTGAATGTGATTGTATATGTTCCTGGTGTCGTATAATCCACATCGGTATCATCAACGATAATTTGCTTGTTCATAGCACCTTCTTGCGCATCGTCTACAGTGACATTATATAAATAATTCGGGTAATCATCACCAATGATATATTCAAAATCATCTAATCCGGAAATGACTGGTCCCTCGCTTGTTTGATTGCATCCCATCAAAGTAAGCGTCAATAATAGTGCTAAAATAACAAGTCTTTTTAATCGCATATTTATCCATCCTTTTCTACATAAGCATTATAGCATATTCTTTAAAATTATCGCGTGAATTTCATGCTATAATAGACCCTAGAGAGGTAATCATATGACTGACAAAAACAAATTAGCACAACTCTTTTGGTCTTTTTTAAAAATTGGTGCACTCACCTTTGGCGGTGGCTTAGCGATGATGCCAATCATGCAAAGGGAAGTGGTTGATAAAAAGGGGTGGGTCAATGATGATGACGTCATCAAAATGCTTGTCATATCGGAATCCACACCTGGCGTTTTCGCTATTAATTCCGCGACGTTTATCGGTTATAAAATTGGTAAATTTTGGGGGGCTTTAGTGGCAACCTTGGCTGTTACGATACCATCTTTTATCATTATTTCGCTCATCTCATTGGTCTTCTATCAATTTAAAGAAATCGAAGTCGTGATGTACGCATTTTACGGTATTCAAGTCGGTGTTGCTGTTTTAATATTTAATGCAGCGATTAAACTAGGCAAAAAGATCCATTTTAATGCCTTATCGTATCTCTTGTTAGTCGCGTCATTCGCCATCTCATGGCTGACGAATATTTCTGTTATTTATATTTTATTGGCATCCGCGGTGACTGGTATCATCATCGGTGTTTTTTTCACCCATCAGGAGGTGACCGAAGATGTTTCTTGAGTTACTGAACTTGTTTTGGATGTTCTTTAAAATTGGGCTCTTCACTTTTGGTGGTGGCTACGCCATGATTCCTTTGATTGAGCAAACCCTAGTCGGTGGTGGTTATATCGATGTCAATTTGCTCTATGATATGATTGGTATCGCTGAATCGACACCAGGTCCAATTGCCGTCAACATGGCGACCTTTATCGGCATTCATCAAATGGCGTTACTCGGTGCGTTTGCGGCAACTTTAGGCGTTATTTTGCCATCGTTTATTATTATTCTTTTAATCGCTTGGCTGGGATCAAAAGCATTGGAATCAAACATTGCAGAACATGCCTTTATGGGACTCCGTCCAGCTGTGATTGGCTTAATCATCAGTGTGGCAATCTCACTGGCTATTCGGCTGTTGTTACCAGGTGTTAGTTTCTCTGCTTTTGTTTTTGATTTCAATCCTTTTCTGTGGCGTAATCTCATCATATTAGGATTGGTTATCGGCTTTACTTTAGTGATGAAAAAACGGTCATCACCGGCGATGATAATCGGTCTATCAGCTGTCTTAGGCATTGTGATATATTATATTTTTTAGTGAGGTAACCCAATGAAGGATTTGACATGGTTAAAAACAGCCCTAATTGCGCATCGCGGCTTATACAAAAAAGATGGCACCATTCCCGAAAACTCTTTACTTGCTTTTCAATTAGCAATAAATCACGGCTATGCGATTGAGTGTGATCTCAATATCACCAAAGATCATGAAGTGGTTGTTTTTCATGACCACCACTTGAAACGGCTCACCGGTTTCGATCAAAAACTATCTAAAGTCACTTATTCTGAACTTTTAAATTTGAAACTTTTAGTGTCTGAAGAAAAGATTCCAAGACTAGTTGATCTCTTATCACTGGTTCATGGCCAAGTGCCATTATTGATTGAATTAAAACCATTAGGTGACATCAAGACGCTTTGTCATGCTTTTATCGAGCAAATGCTAAACTATCAAGGCACATGGGCGGTCTTCTCCTTTCATCCAGGGGTTGTATGGTGGTTTAAGAAAAACTATCCCGATGTCATCCGCGGTCAGATTTCATCCTATTTTGAAGATGATACGCACATGAAAAAACCAATGAAATTTTTGATGAAACGCTTGTTCTTCAATCATCTTACCAAACCTGATTTCATCAGTTATTACATCCATAATCTACCGAACAAGTATGTCGATAAGCAAAAGAAAAAGGGCTTAACTGTCATCAGTTATGCCGCTCAATCTCAAAAAGACTTTGATGCTATTAAATCGTTATACGACAATGTCGTATTTGAATACTTTATACCCGAGAAGAACGCCTAGCGTTCTTTTTTTAATCTTCGACGTCAAAACTTTCTAAAAGCGATTTCTTCGGTATCACAGCGTCACCGTGTTTCGTTAAAGACATGGTAATGAATGAAAGTGCCACAAATACAGTCGCATATGGAAATAGGACTTTTTGATGCCATGTGTCCATTAAGAATCCGGAAAGAATGGGTGTGACAATTTGGGCAGCCATGGAAAATGCATAATAGTACCCTGTGTATTTGCCGACATTCGCACCCTTGGATAGTTCCACAACCATCGGGTAAGAGTTGACATTGATCGTTGCCCAGCCGACACCGGCCAAAGCAAACACGATATACATGACCCAACCCGTATCTTTATTCAAGAAATAAACCGAACCAAAGGCAACCGTTAAAATGATAATTCCAGCAAGGATGGTCTTCTTACGACCGACTTTTGTCGCAATGATACCAATGGGAATGAAGGCGATAATAGCTGCTACATTCGCAATCAATAATGGTACTGCAAAAGATGGTATTTGCAAAATCTTTGGTGCGTAATCGGATACTTTTGTCATGACCGCATTATACCCGGTAAACCATAGGAATACAGATGCTAAGATCAAAAATAATGAGGTCCTTTTGTCTCTTGGTAGTTCACGCATATCATGAACATCTTCATCATCTTCAGATAAACCATTGGTCAAATCATCTTGTATTTTTTGTTCGACGAGTTTAGGCTCTTTGACTTTCCATAAAAAGATACCTAATACGACCAGCATAATTACACCAACCGAGATGAAAGCCGCTGTATAGTGGACGTAAGATGCGCCACCCAAACTGAAAATAGACAGCATAACCAAAGAAGTAATGCCTGCAGCCGATCCCATGAGATTAATGATTGCGTTCGCCTTTGAACGCAAGGGTTTCATCGTGACATCGGGCATCAATGACACCGCAGGTGATCTAAAAATGGACATTGCGATTAAGGCAACGAGTAAGACTAAAACAAAGGCAACGAGATTAAAAGGATTTTGAATCGTTATTTTCCAGGCAAGCGTTGAAAGATAGGTGTGATAATAACCTTCTAAATAGGATATGGCACTCACATTGAGATTACCTTCACCATCAACATCGGCGAGATGTATGGTCATATCAGCTTTAAGTTCATCATATTCTGATCCAACCATGCCACCCATTAATGACTGCCAATAAGCGACCGATTCAGTAGGACTGGCATCATCGGTAATATTTTCATATAACGCGATGATATTGGTCTCTTCAATTTTTACTGTTTGATAGTTATCCGAGAAAGATAAGCCCATGAAAGCGAATGCAGCAATAATGGTACCGACGATGATATATGGTGTTCTTCTCCCTCGCTTATGATTAGATCGATCAGAGATCGCTCCGAATAACGGTAGCATAAATAATGCAAAGACATTATCCAATGCCATAATAACACCTGACCACGTTTGATTTAAACCAAACTTATCAATCAAAATTTTGGTGATAATTGAATCATATGTTTGCCAAAAAATCGTGATAATAAAGAATGCAAGACCGATGTATATCGTCTTCTTATAATCCAGTTTCATAATCGTTCCCCTTATTCATTTTTTCGTATAACTGATTACATTATAGCACGAGTTTAATTAGAAAAATGAAATGCAAAAACTTTTTACTAATCAGTTACAAAAAAATGAGCAATCCGCTCATTTTTTAAACAATGATAAATAGGTTTCATAACCTTCTGCTTTTAACTTTTCTTTAGGAATAAATCGTAAAGCTGCAGCGTTGATACAATACCTGTAACCACCCAGTTCTATCGGACCATCCGTAAATAGATGACCAAGGTGACTATCCGCCTTTTTTGATCTCACTTCTGTCCGATTCATCCCATGAGAACGATCGCTTTTTGTCGTGATATCGACAAGCGGTTTAGCAAAACTCGGCCAGCCACAGCTGCTATCGAACTTATCCAAACTCGAGAATAAGGGTTCACCTGAAACGATATCCACATAAATCCCTTCAGCGTGGTTATCCCAATAGGCGTTATCAAATGGATGCTCAGTGCCATTTTCTTGGGTCACATGATATTGTAACGGTGTTAATTTTTGTTTCAATTTATCTTTATCCATACGTTCACTTCCATCGTTGATTCTAGATCAATTATACAAAATTATATGGTGGAAGTAAAAGAAAAAGACTTAGTGATCTCTTCCTGATTTGGTGATGATAAGATATTTCTCGTAAGCTTTGTTGACGACATCATCCCAAGTGTGATAAACATCTTTATAGGCGTTTTCACAAACCGCTCGATATTGATTTTCATTAGCGAAGATTGCTATGATTTTTTCAGCAAATGCGTTTTCATCTTCTTTGGTGATAAAACCATTGACATTGTTTTTGATCATAGCGGCTGTCGCGCTGTTTTCAATAAAGATGGATGGTGTCTTTTGACTGGCTGCTTCGATTTGAACAAGTGAATTCGTATCGTATGTCGAAGGAAATACAAACAGATCGGCTGCTTGATAATATTGGGCTAGTTTATCGCGATCGGTAATGCGTCCTTCAAACCTAACGCGTGCTGAGATGCCTGCTTTTCCAGCCTGTCTTTGAAGTGCTTTTACATGGGGACCACTACCGATGAAAACCATTTGAAATGGAAATTTTTTATCATTCAAAATCTTTAGTGAACGCATGATAAACGCGAGATTTTTGATGAAATCGATACGCCCAACAAACAATAAAATGTGATCATCATCATGCTTTTTAAGCGTTTGACGCAAGTCCTCGACAGCTTTACTGTCTGTATTAAATATCATATCTGTGGCATTGAAACTGATATCGGGGCGTTGTTTCAAACCATATGAGACGAAGATATCTGCAACCTGTTGATTTACTGCCCAAAAATAATCCGCCTTGTTGAATAACCGGATCAGTCGTTTGAGTGCGATATTCGCGATGATTTTTGATTGTGTTCGTTCTTGAAAATCTTTTTTATATTGACTGTGCAGAGATGCGACGATCGGCACATGCTGTTTTTTCGCATATTTAACACCTATTTTACCGATTTCAAACGGTGAATGGATATGCACAATATCTAGATTAGATTTTCTCAGTATGCGTCTAAATTTAAAATCAAGCGCCGGTATGCCTAAATCATAGTCCGTAAACGGTACTCTCAAGCGACTACATCGCACAAGACGATAGGGTAAATCTATGTTAAAGTTCTTCTCTCTCGCTTTGGGTGCGAATACCGTCACGTCGGCATATTGGCTCAGTCTTAAGGCATAGTTGTGGACGACGATGATAACACCATCGACCATCGGAAAATAGGTGTCAATAAATAATCCAATCTTTAATCTTTCCATAAACGCCTCCGTTTTATTCCTCTTTATTATACCAAACAACCACTCACCATACATTAAATTATCAATATTTTTACACCTTTTCAAGTTATGATATACTGAATACGGAGGTAGCATATGAAAAACTTGTATGTCACATCAGAAATAAATCCCCTAAAGCTAGTCATGGTTCATCGTCCAGGTGATGAACTATCAAACTTAACACCGGCTTGGTTGAATGAATTACTATTTGATGATATCCCCTGGTTGAAACGGGCACAGGAGGAACACGACTACTTCATCAATGCCTTAAAAAGTGAGGGGGTAGAGGTCGTTAACTTGGTTGATTTAGTTTCGGAAAGTTTGCATGATGAAAATGTAAAAAGACAATTCATCAATCAATTCATCTCTGAATCACAGTTGACACACCCATTAACACAAAAGAAAGTTTTCGATCTACTCAACCAACAAGACACCAAAGCGATGATTAAGCAAACGATGGCCGGGATCACCAAAGAACAGTTTAAACCTTTTCGAAAACACAGCCTAAAGGATTATATTAGAGAGTATCCTTTCGTGACAGCCCCGATGCCAAATCTATATTTCACAAGAGATCCTTTCAGCATCATCTTTGATCATGTGTCGATACATCACATGCACAAAGAAGCACGACAGCGTGAATCAATTTACGGCGAATACATCTTTAGATACCATCCGCTTTATAAAAACACACCCCATGTTTACGATCGAGATGATTCCTTTTCATTAGAAGGTGGTGACATCTTACTTCTTAGCCCACAAACGGTTGCTATCGGTTTAAGTGAACGCACAGAGCCTGAAGCTGTTGAAATACTTGCGAAACGATTATTTGAATTAACACAAGCATCGACTGTTTTAGCCATCGATCTACCCAAAAAAAGAACATTTATGCATTTGGATACGATATTGACACAAGTCGATCATGCAACATTTTTAATTCACCACGCATTTTTAAAACCATTAAATATTTATGAAATCAAGAAAGCAGAAAAACAAGGACGGCTTAATATCGCAGAAAAACATGCGACCATCGCCCAAGTTTTTTCAAGATATTTAGGGCAAAAAGTCACAATGATTCCCTGCGGTGGTGATTCAAAAATCTCTTCTGACCGTGAACAGTGGAGCGATGCAGCAAACGCCTTAGCAATTAAACCTGGTGTCGTCGTTGTCTATGAACGAAACGTGATTACAAATAAACTCCTCCAAAAACATGGTATTCAAACGATCACGATCAAGAGTTCGGAACTATCAAGAGGACGTGGTGGTCCAAGATGTATGACGATGCCTTTGATTAGAACTTCGCTCTGACATCCATAACGTCATGCAATCATCGATGTTTAATCATTGCTTAGGAAAGTTAAATTAAGTTTGCATCGACAGCGAGGAA
>WOZH01000074.1 GCA_011620375.1 Acholeplasmataceae bacterium | reverse complement strand
CAAAATGTTTCTGCCTTTTTTTATCGAAATGCACCAACAGCTCTTTGTAAATATGCTGCTTTAGATGCTTAAAGGATATGAAAATCAATAAAAAAACATTTCCATAAGAATCCTATACGGAAATGTTTTTAATGACGTTATCAAAGCAACTTTAATATCTTTAGATACTGTGCTATCGACAAAGATTTTTAGTCTTTTTTGGGTTTATAAAACCGCATGCGGTCAAGTACCGAAATCATATTTGTAAATGATCCTTCTGGTGTTTCTTCTAACACTTCACCTAACATCGTCATTTTAGAATCGATCGTATCGATAAACCATAACAACAAAGCTTCTCCGGTTTGAGGTTTTTTAGGTGAACCAAAATGAAATTGTCCATGGTGTGATATAATCATATGCTTCAGCATCAAAACTTCTTCTAAATCTTTATAACCTAGTTTTTCCGCTGTTTTGTCAACTGTAATTGTTTGCATGACCAAATGACCAATGAGTAATCCCTCTTTGGTGTATTCACCATCAACACCGCTGATTTCCTCCAGTTTTGACATATCATGTAAAACCGTTCCAGCATAAAGCAAATCTCTATTCAAATATGGATATACCTCGATGAAATTATCGATTAATGACAGCATCGTCAGCGTGTGATATGCCAATCCACCCACATAGGCATGATGAAATTTAGTTGCTGCTGGATGAAGATAGAACTTCTTTTCAGATGCTTGATAAATGGTTTTTGTTATCTCATGAAGAACAGGGCTTTTAATCTTATGCAAATATCCTTCGATACCACTTTTAATTTCCATTAATGATTTTGGAGCATAGACATAAAAATGATCAATCAGGTGTGAGAGTTCCTCTGGACTTAAAATATCTTCAGCTGGTGTGATGTCCACACATTTTAAAACAAGTTCATCTTCAAGTTTGACAACAGCCTTCGTGTTTATTTGATAAATTTTCCCTTGCCCAATCATTTCTACTTGTTCAAAGTCTAACTTAATATTGATGTGTTCACCTTCTTCGGTGACGATCGTCGCGTTCGCGAAATGCATCCCTTGGTTGATATTTTCGACTTTTCCTAAGTATGTATATATTTTGTTCTCTGTTAAATCCATCGTAATTCTCCTATTCTAAATGGTTAATCAAATAAGTCTTTAGGACTTCATATTCATTTTTGAGATGATGTTCGAGTACTTCGATGACCATTTGTTTTTGTATTTGCTTGACCCATGCACCAGCCTTTTTACCCGTGATTTCAATCATATCAGCAGCTCTTAGTTTCAAATCTACTTCGCTTGTAATAGGTAATTCATGATATTTCTTTTGTATCTCTGCCCCTTGTAGTTTTGCTCTACCCAACACATAATTTACTTTGTTGGCTAGCAAACACAATTCCAATCCATATTGATATAAATCCATTGCGCTAATGGCAGTCTTTTGATTGGCTAGCTGACTGGCCACTTGATAGCGATGTTTATGTTTATTGGAAAATTTCCAGACATCTGGGATGACACCCTGATTTAATGCGAAAGCTGCCGTAAAAAACACTTCTACAAATAATTTGTCAGCGTGTTCGCTAAAATATTCAATACCTTTTTCCAATCCTGGTAAAACTTGATGAACACCAGTGGTAACCATGGATTTAAATGCGCGTCTTAAGTATTTTGATTTTAGTGTTTTAACTAGTTCCGCGATGACCCGTTCATTAGCGATATTCGTTATTTGATCTTTCAGTTCTGAAATGGCATTTCTTGTCTGTCGATCAATTTGAAATCCCAGTTTTGCTTGAAAATAAAACGCACGCAACATCCTTAACGCGTCTTCGTTGAACCGCTGATAAGGATCTCCTATCGCTCTGATCACCTTAGCTTCAAGGTCTGCTTTACCGTCGACATAATCGATGATATTCATCTCACTATCCATCAATAGACCATTGATGGTAAAATCTCGACGCTTGACATCTTCGATGACTTCTTCACTATACGTGATTTCCTCAGGATGTCTATTGTCTTTATACTCACCATCAAGGCGATAAGTCGTCACTTCATATTGATCGTCTTGAAACAATATAGTGACCGTCCCATATTTTAACCCTGTGGGTTTCGCTTTAAACAATTTTGATACCTGATGAGGTTTTGCATTCGTGGTGATATCAACATCATTGATTGGCAAGTGTAAAAGATGGTCGCGCACTGCGCCACCGACGACATATGCCTCAAAGCCTTCGCGCTTTAATATTTTTATGATTTTTATTGCTCCTTGTATGCTCATGCTGATCACCGCTTCTATTATACCAAAGATTTGCAAAGAAAAGGGCTAGTCACTAGCCCGTTTATTTAAGAAAGATACCGATGCCGATGACATCTGGCCCAATATGGGCACCAACCACCGGTGTGTTGGGTGCTGCATATAGATTTTCTAATCCGAGTTCTTGTTTTAAAACATGTTCAAAATGTGCTTTTAATGATGGATTGCCTGTGTATAAAATATATGCTTCATATGGATGATCGCCAACATAGTCTTTGACTTTTCCAGCAATCATCGTCAATGCACTCTTGATATTTCTAATTTTTTCAATGGAAACAATCTGGCCTGTTTCCTGAACTTGTAGGATTGGCTTAATTTTTAGCATTTTACCAACAAATGCCGCAGCGCCAGACAAACGGCCATTCATCACCAAATATCTGAGCGAATCAACAGCAAAGAATATTGTATTCTTTTTTTTCATTTCTTCAAGTTTTTGGTCAATCGCTTCAAAAGTTGCCCCTGCCTTGATCATGCGATCAGCCTCTAAAGCGAACAGTCCTTCAGCGAAACATACGGTTAGCGTATCAAAGACATGGACATTGATGTCAGGTGCCAGCTCTGCCGCAGCAAGCACGACTGAATTATGGGTACCACTCAATTTAGATGATAGCGTCGTAACGTAGAATTCATCATAACCCTTTTCGTCATGCAATTGTTTTATATAGGCAATGACTTCACCCGCAGATGGTTGCGATGTCTTCGGAACGAGATCGGGTTGATTTCTAAGAATCTCATAAAACTTATCAGCCTTTAAGTCTTTGCCATCAGTGTATGCTATACCATCAAGAAAAATCTTAATCCTTAAGATTTCAACATCATGTGGTTCATTATAATAGTCAAGTCCTCCTGTAGAGGTATCAATGACGACTCGTTTTTTCATGGCATTTCCTCCATCACATATATTCAGTTATCATTATATCAAAGTTTACTAGATAATTCTATGTTATACTATTTTTGGTGATGATATGTATTATATCAAAGAGATTGTCGCACATGAAATGGTAATCAACCGTTCGCGATTTATCGCGCTGGCATATCCTTTAACAAATGAAAAAGATTATCAAACATGTCTTGAGGATGCGAAAATACGGTACCCAAAAGCGACACATTACACACATGCGTTTGTGTATGGCCCTCGTGGTGAACATGCCCATATGGATGATGATGGTGAACCTTCACGAACTGCAGGTTTGCCCATCTATGACGTACTAAGGCATCATGATGTGACAAACATCATGATCATTGTCGTTCGTTACTTCGGAGGTATAAAACTCGGGGCTGGGGGATTAATCCGTGCATATGCAAGTGTGAGTGCTGAACTTTTAAACGATATTGTGCGCTATGAGATGAAACGAGTTTATCGCTATATGTTTACTTTCCCATATGCATTAGCAGGTAAACTTGATCAGTTGTTTGATGCCAATGGTGTGGTAATTCATCGATCATTTTCCGACACATTAACTTATGAATGTTTGCTGAATGAAGATAATATTTTATTTTTAGATCAATATAAACATCTGATTAAATATAAACGCATAAACAGCGTTGATGAATTAGTTCCTGTTTAGGGACTTTTTCGTATACGAAGACTGAAGAAAACCTTACTATACGAAAAAAGGCGTAAGCTACGCCTTTAGATACCTTGAAAAAGTGTGGAAAAACGAACCATGATTTCAGCTAACATATGTGCCGCTATTAGCGCAATCAGAAAATAAGCAGTTCGAATTTCCCATATTTTGAATTTTTCAAATTTATGTTCGAAATGTATCGCACGAAGGATGCGAACGACGATTGCGAAAAAGATGATTAGCGATGTGAAATAAACAATTTTTTCCATCATAAGTCATCACCTCCTTTTACAGTTCGCTAGCTTTACCTTTTTTGATGTTTTCCCTTAAATCATGTTCTAATTTAGAAAAATCAACATTTTCTTTTTTTGTCATTTCAAGTTTTTCTTTTTTCATGTGGTCAAACGCAGCTTTCGCTCTCTCCAATGTCGGACCGATTTGCGCTTCCAAAGCCAGCACAGTCAATTCATTTTTTGAAAATTCTAAAACACCTTGTTCGACAACAACAAAAACCTCTTGTTTCGTTTGAACGAATTTGATATAGCCATCATAAATATGTAGAATAATAGGAATGTGGTCCTTGAGGATGGCAAGTTCGCCATCTTGATTTTTAATCAATGCGAAATCAAAGTCATCCGTATAGGTTTCTCCATCCTGTGTCAAGACTTTAAAAATCATAGCGTTTTCGCCTTCTTGATGGCGTCTTCAATCGTTCCTACCATTTGAAACGCTTCTTCTGGCAAGTCATCATGCTTTCCTTCGATGATTTGCTTAAAACCGCGTATCGTATCCTTGAGTGGTACGAAAGATCCTTCGACACCTGTAAATTGTGCAGCAACATGCATGTTTTGTGATAAAAAGAGTTGCAATCGACGTGCACGGTGGACGATCAGTTTATCTTCATCCGTCAATTCATCCATGCCTAGAATCGCGATAATATCCAAGAGTTCATGATAGCGTTGTATCATTTGTTGGACTTTACGTGCCACCTCATAGTGTTCTTTACCAACGATATGTGGTGCCAATGCACGCGATGTGGAAGCCAATGGATCCACTGCTGGATAAATTCCAATTTCAGTTAATTTACGTGATAGATTGGTGGTTGCGTCCAAGTGACTAAAAACTGTTGCTGGTGCAGGATCTGTATAGTCATCAGCTGGGACATAAACGGCTTGAATAGATGTGATTGATCCATGTTTAGTCGATGTGATACGTTCTTGTAACTGACCCATTTCAGTAGCTAATGTCGGTTGATAACCTACGGCTGATGGCATGCGTCCTAAGAGTGCTGAAACTTCTGACCCCGCTTGAATAAATCTAAAAATATTGTCAATGAACAATAAGACATCAGTTTTCATCTCATCGCGAAAGTGTTCAGCCATCGTCAATCCCGTTAAGCCGACGCGCATACGTGCACCTGGTGGCTCATTCATCTGTCCAAAAACTAGTGCTGTTTTAGATATGACACCTGATTCCGTCATTTCTTGATATAAATCAGAACCTTCTCTTGTTCTTTCACCAACACCGGCAAAGACAGAAATCCCTTCTCTCTCTTCTGCAATATTGTTAATCAATTCTTGAATCAAAACAGTTTTACCAACGCCGGCTCCTCCAAAGAGACCGATTTTACCACCTTTGATATATGGAGCCAATAAATCAATAACTTTAATCCCTGTTTCTAATAATTCTACTTCTGTAGACAATTCATGAAATGCAGGTGGCTCTCTATGAATAGATAAGTGTTTTTCCTTTTCAAGTGACCCCAGATCATCCAATGGTTCTCCTAAAACATTAAAAATACGTCCTAGGACAGCTTTCCCAACAGGGACCATGACAGGTGAACCCGTTGATTCAACAGGTACATCTCTTTTCAATCCTTCAGTCGGTTCTAACGCAATCGTTCTAACAACGCCATCCCCCATGTGAAGAGCAACCTCCAATGTGACTTTCTCACCTTGCTCGTTCATGACAACAAGTGCGTCATGAATTGCAGGTAATTCTTCTTCAAATCGAACGTCAACAACGGGTCCGATAACTTGTGATATTTTACCTTTCATATGCTTTCCTCCTATGCGTTCGAACCATTGATAACATCAATGAGTTCTGAGGTGATTTCTTGTTGACGGGCACGATGATAAAGCATATTCAACCCATCAACAATTTCATTCGCGTTGTCAGTCGCCGATTTCATCGCGACCATGCGAGAACCATGTTCAGATAATTTGGCATCCGCTACCGCTTCAAAGATTTTAGCTTCAATATAAATATAAATCGTTCGATCCAAAACAACTTCTGGATTGGTGTCATAGATATATGGTGACCTTGGTGCGTCTTCGGCAATCTCTATCGGTAAGATGACATCGGAACGAACTTTTTGGCTTGTTGAAGTTTCATAATGATTATAATAAAGCACAACCTGGTTAACCAAATCATCTTTGAATGCGTCTTTGATTACCTTCGCATAATGTCTAAATGATACTGTTGTAATATCATCACGATTATAAATAATTTCGTTATTAATCATCGGTATGCCTTGTTTCTTAATAAAGTAGAATCCTTTTTTACCAATGACAAACACGCGATATTCAGATGGTTCTTCAGCTTTTAGTTGTGCGAGAAACGCTTTGAACAGCTGATTGTGATAAGAGCCACACAAGCCGCGATCACTGGTTACCAAAATAAACAGTTTACGCGATCCATCAGAGGGTAGCGTATACGGACTTTGTCCATCCATGTTTTGATCAGCAAATAATACAACCTGATCAATATGCTTCATGAATTCATGGGCATGATTCAGCAATACGGTTGACCGTTTGATTTTCGATAAAGCAATATTATGCATGGCTTGCGTAATCGTTGCTGTTTTATTGATTGCATTCATTCTCACTTTAATATCTTTAAGTGTCATTATACAACCTTCTTTACATCATGAATAAATTGATGCATATCCTTTTCATCAGGTAAAGATTTCGTTTCTACAAGTATTTTATAGATTTTTTGACCAAGTTTGTTGTATTGAAGTGACTGATGAATCTCACTTTGCAATTTAACGACTTGTTCTAAATTTAAATCATCCATCATCCCACTGGACAATGCATAAATCGTACAGATTTGTGTTGGCATTTCAATAAGTTCATGCACATCTTGTTTTAAAATTTCAACTGTCTTACGACCACGTTCAAGACGACGTTTCGCTTGTGGGTCCAAATCTGAGCCAAACTGTGCAAATGATTCAAGTTCACGATAATTCGCCAAATTGATACGTAATGTACCAGCAACTTTCTTCATCGCTTTCCATTGCGCTGCACCACCGACACGCGAGACAGACAATCCTGCATTAATCGCGGGACGAATACCACTATAGAACAATTCTGTTTCCAAGAAAATCTGTCCATCTGTAATCGAAATAACATTTGTTGGAATATATGCAGATATGTCTCCAGCTTTCGTTTCAATGATTGGCAATGCTGTAATTGAGCCACCACCGAGTTGATCATTGAGCTTAGCAGAGCGCTCCAGCAATCTTGAATGAAGATAGAAAACATCACCAGGATAAGCTTCACGACCAGGTGGACGTCTTAAGAGTAATGATAGTTCACGATAGGCAATCGCATGTTTTGATAAATCATCGTAAACAATCAAAACATCTTTACCTTGATTCATGAAATATTCTCCCATTGTGACACCAGCGAATGGGGCGAGATACAACAACGTTCCCTCGCGAGATGCACCGGCTGTGACAATGATTGTATATGCCATTGCATGGTTTTGATTTAAAAGTTGTGCCAATGCTGTAACAGAAGATTCCTTTTGTCCAATAGCAACATAAATACAAATGACGTTTTTCCCTTTTTGGTTGATGATGGTATCAACAGCAAGTGTCGTTTTTCCCGTTTGTCTATCACCGATGATCAATTCGCGTTGACCACGTCCAATCGGTACCAAAGCATCAATCACTTTAATGCCGGTTTCCAATGATTCATTAACCGGACCACGGGACATGACACCTTTCGCTTTTCGTTCTACCGGTAAAGATTCAGTGGTTTCAATCAAACCTAGACCATCCAATGGTTGACCAAGTGGATTCACAACACGACCAAGCATCTTTTCACCAACTGGTACTTCAAAAATCTTCTTTGTCGTTTTAACCAAATCGCCTTCTTTGATCAAATCACTTCGGCCCAAAAGAATCACACCAACGTGACTTTCTTCCAAGTTAAAAACCAATCCTTTTACGCCCTGGGGAAATGCTAATAATTCACCCATCATCGCTTGTTGAAGACCATATACGATAGCAATCCCATCTCCGACGGAAAGGACCTTGCCAATATTTTCCAATTGTACATCTGTTTCAAAAGATTCAATTTGTTGTTTAATGACCTCGGTCATTTCAGTTACTTTGATCTTTGCCATAATGCCACCACCTTATACTGTTGTAAATAGCTCATTGAGTTCTCGTGCAATTGATTGGTCAAGAGAAACCCCCTGATAGATAATCTTGAGTCCACCAATTAATGCTGGATCAACTCTTAAATGCAAATCGATGATCATGTGCTCAAAACGGGGTTGGAGCCGTTTTAATAATAATGCTTCTTGTTCCTGTGTAAGACTTTTCGCTGCATAGACGTTAATATGTGCGATTTTTTGTTGTTTTCTAATGAGTCTAATCCAATCGTGGTAAACATCAAAAAACAATGACATGTGGTTTTTTTGAACCATGATTTTTAGACACGCTGCAAGCGTAGATGATAAGTTTAGATAATCAATCTTCGCTTCTTTGTCTTTGGTACGATACATGGGTGAATCTAATAATTGTAGCCACTTTGGATGTTCAACAACGATATCGTGTAGACGATCAAATGCGTTTGATACTTCCTCAACATGATTTCGCTTTTGAGCAACTGCCATTAGGGCTTTCGCATAATCACTCATGGTTTTCTCCATCCTTTTCTTCACGACAAATCAAATAAATAAAGACCACAGCAATCACTGCACCTATACCCGCACGAATTAAAATTGAAACAAAATCAATATCATTCATGATCTATTCTTCCATCTTGGGTTGCTTGTCCAATAATTCATCAAAAATATCTTGATGAAGCGATTCATCAACCTCACGTTTAACAATTTTAGAGGCAGCTTTGAATGCAACTTCTTTAATTGAAGTTTTGATTTGTTCATTTGCTTGCGATATTTCATATTCAATATCACGTTCAGCTTGCTCAATGCGTTGTTCTGCGGTGAGTTTCGCTTCTTCAATGATTTTCTCTTGTTCTTTATATGCCTCTTTGATCAGCCGTTCCCTTAAGGTATCCGTCTCTTGTTTCATCGCTGTGTATTCCTGTTTAGCACGATCTTGAAGCGTTTGCGCGTTAATGCGTTCTTGTTCGGCGTGATCAAGCTCTTTTGAAACGATTTCTTGACGGTGTTCTAAAAAAGCATTAATCTTTTTCCATAAAAAGAAACGTACGAAAAAGAGCAATACGATGAACGCAAGAATATTTAAGATTAAAATATCGGGATTATCAAAAACGGAATATAATCCTTCTTCTAATAATTGTGCAACCCGTCCAAAAATTTCATTCACTTGTCAATCAGTCCTTATACTTTTGCTGTTAAAATGAAAGCGATGATTAACCCATAAAGACCAGTTGTTTCAGCAACTGCTTGACCAACAATCATCGTTAATGTAATCTTATTTTGTGCTTCAGGTTGACGACCCACTGCTTCTGCTGCATGACCGGCTGCAATCCCTTGTCCAATCCCAGTACCAAGACCAGTCATAACCGCAAATCCCGCACCTAAATAAGCAAGACCTAATGAGATGTCTCCGGTGATTTCTAAAACATTAGGAATAAATTGTGCAAGACTGTTAAATAATGTAACTAACATATTAAATTCTCCTTTTTAATTTTAAGCTATATCTAAATCTGACTCAGCCACTTTATTGGATGAGAAAATAACAATCAATAAAACAAAGACAACGGTTTGGATCAAACCAAAGGCGATATCAAAAACGACATGAAACGGTGGTGCAAGAATTAATGATACCCATCCTGTAAACTCATAAATCAGTGTTAAAATCATTGTACCACTTGCAATATTACCAAACAAACGAAGTGCCATGGATAGAATTGGTGTAATTTCGCTCATCAGGTTTAGTGGAAACATTGGCGCAAACGGTTTAAATAATCCTAATAATGATTTCCAACCCTGTGAGACAAAACCCATCATTTGAACCACCACAAACGCAATAATCGATAACGAGAACGTAATGGCTGTAAAGCGTGTCGGTGATGGTACTCCGACGAGTCCAGAAATGTTTGAAATGAAGATATAAAGCGCCATTGAAATCACAATTGGGGTTAAAAACTTCCAGTGTTTACCAACCGTTTCCTTGACAAAATTATTCATCATTTCGACAAAAGAGATCATGGCCGTTAAGAATTTGTTAGGTTTTTTTCTGGGATCTAATCGGTCTACCATGAGACCGACAACAATTGATAAAATAATGAGGCCAACGATGATGATTAAGGACACAATAAAATATGCAGGAAGTTCCATGATATATTGACTAATCTCGGTCCACATGCTGTGCTCTCTCCTCTTCTAAGCGCTTTTGTCTAGCTGCGACTTCCTCTTTATAGCTCGTTGTATGATGTTTAATAAACGGTAAGTAATGGATGAATACACCCATTTTAATCGTGATTAAACCCAATAGTAAGAAGATGTAACTTTTAATTAACGCATTAGTTCCCAATGCTTTGATATCGAAATATAAAAAGGCAATCACAATCGTATACATTACAAAGCGAAAACCGATATGTAGCATAAACTTCTTTTTGCTAAATCCATTTTTTGTTATTCTAATCATCATTGAATGATTAAACAACGCCGTGGTAGCACCTAATGCAGGCCAAATCAGTTGATCGTTAAAAAAGATTGCTGTTATGATAACAACGATAATTGCATAAGCAATACCTGATATGCTAATGGCGTCTACGTCTCTCATTACGCCTCTCCTCACTTCTAACATACTGATAAAGAAACATGAAAGCAACCAATACACCTACAGCAGTTCCAACCGCAGTAAGCGTGATTTCCAAATGACCTTCAGGGTCAACTTTCATACCGATATAAAACCCAATAATCGCTAATCCTAAAATCGTAAAAATCATCTGGACAACAACCACATAGGTCATAAATATTTTTTTTCTTTTATCAGTTTTTTTATTTGGTTCCAAATAATCGATCTCCACAATCACCTAGGCCAGGAACAATATAACCCATTTCATTTAAATGTGAATCTAATGCCGCTAAGTAAATCGCAACATCTGGATGATCCTTACGTAATCTTTCAACACCTTCAGGGCACCCGACTAGACCAACATATCGAATATCCGTGGCGCCATAAGATTTAACAATCTCTATCGCTTTTGATGCTGAACCGCCTGTAGCAAGCATCGGATCAACCACTAGGACAACACTGTCACTCAAACCTGGTGGAAATTTTTGATAATACACATGAGGCACTAATTTTTTCTCATCTCTATATACCCCTACATGACCAACTTTCGCAGAAGGAATTATATCATGAATCCCTTCAACCATGCCTAATCCAGCCCGTAAAATAGGGACGATGACAACCTGCTTAGCTAGTTCATAAACCGTTGTTTCACAAATCGGTGTCTCAATTTGCTTGGGTACAGTTTCTAAATCACGCGTAATTTCATAAGTGATTAATGCTCCAACTTCAGACACCGTTTCTCTAAACACTTTGGTGCCCGTATTTTTATCTCTAATCATCGACATTTTATGATCGATTAATGGATGCTTAAGGATAACAACTTTACTCATCTTCGGCTTCCTCTATTCCTTTAATTTTATCTATTCTTGTTTGGTGTCTAGCTTCAAATGAAGTGTCTTTAAATGTATCAATCAATTTGATTGCTTCAGCAATAGACGTTGTTCTGCCTCCCAATGTAATCACATTTGCATTGTTGTGTTTTTTAGCGAGTTCTGCCGTCAGTTGGTCATAAACAAGTGCTGCTCGCACGCCTTTGACCTTGTTAGCAGCAATCCCAATGCCAATACCTGTTCCGCATATACCAATGCCAAAGTCATAGGATCCCGTCATGACGGCTTTTCCTAAAGCTTTACCATAGTCGGGATAATCTACACGATTTTCATTGTTTGTTCCTAAATCGTCAAACGTGATCCCCATTGGTTCATAATGTTTTTTAATTGCTTCTTTTAAAGTGAAGCCAGCATGGTCACTCGCAATTGCAATTTTCATATCAAAACCTCCATGACAATTTACTATCATTATAACATATAATGATTATCAAATCGATGATAACTTTTATTCGTTTCTTGCTTGATAGGTTGCTTTTTTACGTGCTGTCGCGTTCAATATTGTTTTTCTTAAGCGGATGTTGATGGGTGTAATTTCTATGAGTTCATCATCATTGATGAACGCTAGACATGCTTCTAAATTCATCGGTCGTGGCTTTTTTAAAACAACCGTTGAATCTTTTGATGACGAACGCATGTTGGTCATTTGTTTTTCTTGAGTAACATTGACGACAAGATCGGAATCCTTGTTACTTTCACCAACAATCATACCTACATAAACTTCTGTTCTAGGATCAACAAACATTACGCCGCGATCCTCTAAACGTCCAATCGCATATCCGGTTGTCATCCCCTGATTTAAGGATACAAGTGCACCAGTTCTTCTGTTGCCGACCGTTTCATGAACCATCGGTCGATAATCCAAAAAGATATGTGATAAGATGCCATAGCCTTTAGTTGCTGTTAAAAATTGTGTGACAAACCCAATCAATCCTCGCGAAGGCATAATATAATGAATTCGTGTATAATGACCAGATTGTTCCATGTGTTGCATGTCACCTTTACGATCTCCTAGCATTTCAATGACGGTGCCCATATAATCCGATGGAATATCGACTTGAACTTCTTCATACGGTTCGTGTTTAACACCATCAATGGTTTTCACAATGACACGTGGACGAGAGACTTGGAATTCAAAACCCTCACGACGCATGTTCTCAATTAAAATGCCCAAATGAAGTTCACCGCGTCCTGAGACCGTCCACTCTTCTGCCTGTCCATGTCGTTCGACTTTTAGGCTGACATCTTTTTGTGTTTCTTTAAATAGTCTTGAATCGACTTTAGATGCTGTCACATGTGAACCTTCTTTTCCAGCAAATGGCGAATTGTTCGTCAAAAACGTGATTTGAACCGTCGGTTCATCAATATGTAAAAACGGTAATGCCTCTTCAAAGCCGACAGCTGTCACCGTCTCACCGACATGAATGTCAGGTAAACCTGCAATTGAAACAATATCTCCTGCGGTTGCAGATTCGACTTCCTCTTTTGACAAACCAGTCGATTGATAAATTTTCTGCACTCTAAATTGTACGATTGAATGATCGACGCGAATGCATGATACTATATCGTTGATATGGATGGTTCCTTGATAAATTTTACCAATACCCATACGACCCACATAATCGTTATAATCGATTAATGCCGGTTGAAATTTAAGTGGGGAAGTACTATCCATATTAGGGGCCGGTATTTCTTTTAATATCGTATCTAAAATGGGTTCCATTCGAATATGCTTATCTAATACTGGTTTATAATTTGATAACCCTAATAAACCAGATGCATATAGCACCGGAAATTCCAATTGATGATCATTCGCACCTAAATCAATAAATAAATCATAAATCTCATTGACTGTTTTACTGATATCTGCAAAATCTCTGTCAATTTTATTCACAACAACGATTGGAAATAACTTTTCTTCCAACGCTTTCTTCAATACAAATCGTGTTTGAGGCATAACCCCTTCAACAGCATCTACAAGTAAAAGGACGCCATCAACCATTCGCATAATACGCTCAACCTCACCACCGAAATCGGCGTGACCAGGCGTATCTAAAATGTTGATTCTAACATCTTTATAAATAATTGCTGTATTTTTAGCAAGGATTGTAATACCCCGTTCGCGTTCGATATCGTTGGAGTCCATCGCGCGAGTTGCTAATTCCGCGTGTTTGTCATAACGCGTACTTTCTTTCAATAGTTGATCCACCAACGTTGTCTTTCCATGATCGACATGTGCGATAATTGCAATATTCCTAATATCCATAAATAATTCCCTTCTATAGCCTTTTCTATTATACTACGTATATCAAAAAAAAGAAGGAATTATGTAATGATAGCGTGCACAAAAATTTCCTAAAATTAAATTCTCTTTCCTGTTGACGTATTTTTTAAATCCCACGCTTCTTTTTCACAACAGCTTATACTTCCATCATATTTTTTAAAAAAAATACCAATTTTTTAGGTGTTTTTTAGTACATGACTGAATTAGTTCTTAAGGATAGGATATCTTCTTTTGTGATAGCACCATCTCTTAATATCTCAACCTTATCTTTTGAAATTCTAGCAACCGTGGATGCCAAATTGGATTTTGCATAGTTGCCTTGCCAGTAAATCGCTTTTACCTTTGATTCAAACATGGCTTTGATTATCGCTGGATCCTCCAGTGGTGGTTCACCACTCATGTTTAAGGAAGTCACTCGCAAGACGCCTTGTTTATTAATGATGTCCAATGTCTTAGGATGTTTAGGCATCCGAACCGCAATGGTATCTTCACCCGTGATTCGTTTAAACGCTTCTGTTGTATCTAAAACAATCGTCAAAGGACCTGGCCAAAAGATTTTCATTACTTTTTTTGTAAAGCCGTCATAACCTGCAATCTCTTTAAGCTGCTCAATATCGGAGATCAGTATCGGGATTTGTTTAAATAAATCGCGTGCTTTGATCGCATAGATCTTCTGCAATCCCTTTTTGTCATAAAGACGTGTAGCTAAGCCATAAACCGTATCAGTTGGAATGATAATAACATCACCGTCATTCATCTTCTAGCACGCCTCCAAATCCTAAAAATGTGAATCTGTCTCTGCCTTGTAAATCTTTTAATTGTATCACTTTGGCATGAGGGAAATTCTGTCTAGTTACCCCTAGTATGTCCACTTTTTGTTGATAGCCGTGTTCAAAACCAATCAAACATCGCTCTTTGCTATATGGCTTAACATGTTCTAGAATATGTTGATAAAACGTCATGCCACTCTTTCCACCATAGAGCGCAACATGTGGCTCTTTTTTCACGATGTCTTGTACATCTTCTGCATCGGGAATATATGGTGGATTAGAAATAATGATATCATATCTTCCTTTGACGTTTGAGAACCAATCACTGAGGATATAGCTGACATCGACATTTAATGATTGCCCATTTTCTTTTGCAACCGCCAGTGCTGCTGCGCTAATATCGGTCACCGTTACTGCTAAATTGGGTTCTTCCTTAGCTAAAGATAAGCCGATACATCCACTACCCGTGCCCAAATCGATGACATCGAGTTTTTGATTGGTGAAATATTTATCGTAGTAATATAAAACATGCTCAACTAATTGCTCAGTTTCAACTCTCGGAATTAAAACCGCATCGGAGACTTTGAATGGATAGCCATAAAAATAGCTATATCCTAGGATATGTTGAATCGGTACATGATTGATGATGTATTGGTCAGCCTTTTCCATAAAATCTTTTGCGAAATTGTCACTTACTTCTTTGTTTAAAGATAAATAGAATTCATGTGGTGTTAGTCCAGAAAGTTCTAGTAGTAACAATTTAATGGCTTCAATTTCTTTATTATATTTTAATGCTTTTTTAGATACTACTTTTAACAATTGACTGTTTGTCAAACTTCTTCACCTGCAAGTTGTCGCTTTTGAAATTCATTAATTAAAGGTTCTAAAATTAATTCAAGTCTACCTTCCATAATCACATCTAACCGTTGTAAGGTTAAACCAATCCGATGATCCGTCACACGATTTTGAGGGTAGTTGTAAGTCCTAATCTTTTCAGAACGATCGCCACGTCCCACCAATGAACGACGTTCCGATCCTTCTTTTTCTAATTTTTCTTGTTCAAATTTATCATAGATACGCGTAACTAATAATCGATACGCTTTATCCTTATTTTCGTGTTGTGATTTACCCTCCTGACATGCAACTGCGATACCGGTAGGGATGTGTGTTAAGCGTACAGCTGATTTTGTCGTGTTGACTGATTGCCCACCAGGTCCACTTGAATTGAATGTGTCGAAACGAATATCATTCCAACTGATATCAAGTTCAATATCGTCAGCTTCAGGCATGACAAGCACAGTAGCCGTGGACGTGTGTATTCGACCTTGTGATTCGGTTTGTGGTACGCGTTGCACGCGGTGCACGCCAGATTCATATTTTAAAAATGAATAGACGGTCTTACCGCTCACCATAAATTCGATTGATGTGAATCCACCCATCGCACCTTCCATGGCATTCAAAATTTCAATCTTCCAGCCTTGTGTTTCAGCATACCTAGCATACATTCTAAATAGGTCACCCGCAAAGATATTCCCTTCATCACCACCAGCAGCTCCTTTGATTTCTACAATAACGTTTTTCTCATCATTAGGGTCTTTCGGTAGCAACAATATTTTTAAGGTTTCTACTGTCTTTTCTAAAAAATCCTCGAGTTTTTGAATTTCACTTTCAGCCATAGAAACCATATCGGGATCAGATTCCATTTCTAATAATTTTTGAAGATCATCTAATTCCGCTTTTTTTACTTTGTATTCGCGATAAACTTCAACCGTTTTAGCCAAAGCAGCAGCCTCTTTCAAAAGGTCTGTCATCTCCTTGACTTCTAACCTTCCTGTCATCAGTTTATCTTGCATTTCTTGATATGTTTTTTCAATTAAAGCTAATCTATCAAACATGATGTATCACCCAATTTATCTTAACATATTTCACCCATAATTGTATCACATTGAGCGTATCGCTTATAAATAAGAGCTCTAAATGTTATAATTAAGGTAGATTTAAAGAAGGAGAAAAATATGATGGAAAAATTAATTAAAAGTTTAAACAAACAAGTCGCTAATCTTAGCGTATTCTTCACGAAGTTACATCACTATCATTGGTATATAGAAGGCCCAGCTTTCTTTACATTCCATGCAAAATTAGAAGCGTTATATGATGCAACAAATGAACTTTACGATACCCTAGCAGAAAGAGTTTTACAGATCGGTGGAAAACCAGTTTCTAACCTCAAACAATACTTAGAACTTGCTGTTATTGAAGAAGCATCAGGTCAAGAAGATGCCATGACAATGATGAAGCATGTCTTAGCCGACTATAAAGTATTGAGAGATGAATTCTATGAAACCTTGAAGATTGCACAAGCTGCTGGAGACGAAGTCACAGCCGATATATTGATTGGCACACTTGGTTCATTTGAAAAGACCATTTGGATGTTAGGTGCTACAGTTAAGTAAGCATATCGATGATATACTTAAAATACCAGAGATTATTCTGGTATTTTTTTTATGCAAGAACGCCTGCTCTTCAAATTTAAACACCTGAATAGCGCTTTTTTTATCACTTAAAATAAAAGGGTCATGATACCTTTCGATAGACGACCACTCTTGCACATCAAGATATACCTATAGACGAATGTTATGATCTCTTCTTTAGCAGCATGACACGATCTTTAGGTCCATTGATAGCTCTTGCATATTCTGTTTGTTCAATGACTTCAAACTCATTAAATTTTTTTAGCCATTCATCTAAAGTATAGTTAACCCCTCTAAGAACGCCATTGACTGAATAGGTGTTTTTACCTATTTTTTTCATCTTAATCTTTTCAATCAATGCATCTGTTAAATAGAAATTAAATTTCAACAATAAAAACCCCTCATTTTTTAATAACCGCTTAATTTCAGCAATCATTTCATTACTTGTTGATTCAGGTATGACATCTAATGTATTAGAACATATGATGCCATCAAATGATTGATCATCATAGACTGATAATAAATCATGTGTGCCTTCTTTCACATCAATGCCATGGATATCTGATTCATAACATGTGGCTTCAATGACATTAATCGCGTTTTCAGATGGATCAATGCCTAAACCATATGTCATTTTATTACCTAACAGTTTAGCAGCAAATAATCCATATCCCCAGCCACAACCGATATCCAGTACATCGTTACAGGTATCGCCAATATGTTTCAATAACCGATTGAAATCAATAGACAAATCAAAGTCTTCTGCCTTTAATGTCATCGGTTTTACTTTCTCAAAAGTAGCATTCCAGAAATCAATTAGTTTGCTGTTTTCTTCTTTAACATTCATTGCTAACCCCTTTAATTAACGATGGTGTTAATGACCATTTGATCGTAAGAACCAACAATCAACTGATTGTGAATAACCCACGTGATCGTGTCGTTTTCCAATGCGTGTGTATCATAATAATCGCGAGCTTTTCTATATGAAGAAAATTCATACACAAAGCCAACCACAATATCATTTTCAATGATTTTATAGTAATTGTATTCACTTGAATCGACTGTTTCGTCATCTACTAATTGATAGCCTGCAAGTTCAAGATCTTTTTCAACAGTATCAATCGCCTTGCAACTTACAAAGATAAACATCAATCCTAAGATGATGACAATGAATAATTTTTGATTCATTCGATCATCCCTCATATTTCTTATATTCAATATACCATGATTACTGATAGATGTTATCATTAAATTGAATGAAAGGCTGGATATTCAATCTATCGCGCGTATTTTAAACCATAAACAGAACAACCTTTCAGTTCACTTAAGTCTCATTAAAACTATCCTAAAATGTAGTATA
>WOZH01000069.1 GCA_011620375.1 Acholeplasmataceae bacterium | reverse complement strand
AAGTAGTTCTCCTGCGATATTTTTCGGTCATATCTTAAATTTTCCATAAAATTTATCAATTTTAAACTATCCATTTGTGTCTCTCCTTGAAAAGTATGACATATCCGCCGTAGTTTTATATTATTATATGTATTATTATATATTTAAGGAGGGGTGAGCCATGAAAAAGATTCTATCAATTCTCTTTGTCATTATCTTACTCGTAAGTACAGTATTTGCAATTTCAAACTTTGCAAGGGTTGATGTCCAAAATTCTAATAGTCAAGTAACTATGGATTTTAGTGACGAAGCCTATCCACCATTAGTAAACGTTAGATTATTCTAATAGTGGACTGTCTTTAAACGCGATTTGATTGACTAAACAAAATTTAATAGTTTTTCCAAATGCTTGATTGATAGATTTCTGCACAGTTTTACAATCTGTTGTTTGAGCAAGGATCCCTACACTACTTTCAACCTGTACAAGGTTCGTTTCATTTAGTCGATTACTCGTTTTTGTGAATGCTCAGCTTTTCTGTTGCATTCAGCTTATGGGATTATAAGAACTCATCACCGCGAATTTCGGCGTAGTTTTATGCCCCTTCGTATCATAAATAATAACTGGGAAATTTCTCTCCCACAATATTATCTTACAACATTTTATTCCGATTTAAAAGGTTGTAAATCACTTTCCTTATTTACATTGATAAAACAGCGCAATCCCCTTTCGGATTGCGCTGTTTTATGTTATTATATGTGATTTTCTTTCTATATTTTTTACACGCGCGCGTAAATTATGGCATGACGCCTAAAATATCTTCTATCGATAATCCAGCATTTTCAAGGTCGGTTGATAAGCTATTAAACAGGGCTTCTTGCTCAGCTGGCGTCAAATCATCGATATCTTCTAATACGGTTTGTAGCGCGTTTTCTATATCTTCAGGTGTTGCGTTTGGATCAGCAATCACTGATTGTAGATTGTCAATATCATTACCTAAATCAGGTCCGTATCCACTATAATCAAATCCATCAAGAACCGTGTTGATAGTGTTTTGAATATCCTCTATGGGTGTTGTACCTAAACCGACATATAATCGTAATCGACTAGATACCACCGCAACATCTTCCAATGACATGCCGACTTGACTTAACTCTTGATCGAAGTCTTCTATAACGATATTACCATCTTGGACGAGTGCATTATTTTCACCTAACAATGTCAAAATATTTATGATGTGTTCTTCGCCGACGACGACTTCACCTGCGGTCAATGAATTTAATTCAATCACGAGATTGGGTCCTTCAACCGATGGTATGGCATTTATTTTGATGATCGTTTTAAATTCATGTGACGTTTCCGCTGTATCAATCAATGTCAACGGTATATTGAAAGTCAATTCATCATCACTCATCGCCAAATATGGAATGAGTGTTTTCATCTCATAGTGATCAAATAATACTGTGCTAAATAGATATGTTGGATCGGCAAACGAATCTCTCATCATGTATTCCATCATTTGATTCAGTGTCAACTCATCAAATGAAATATAGGGCGCCGTTTCTGTTGTGAGCACACTCATTAATAGTGTTGATGCTTGTGCTTGTAAGATTGAATGCAGTTCTGCATCTGTCGCGATTGGTGAACTCAAGACATAGGGTATTGAGTCATCATAAGCCTTTCCCAAAGCCAATGATGCACTAAATCCATTATCTTTAGAAAACCCAACATCCAACATCTCATTCGCATCTAAAAACGCTAATAAAGAATTAACAAGTGCGGCTTCTTGAGGATCGGTGATCTGTTCTTCAACAAGTGATTGAATATCTAATGTGACGGATCTTTCACCAACATCAAATGTTCCTAAACCGCCAAGATATTCATTGATCAAAGATGCGATATCTTGTTTTACAATGGTTTCAACCAACCAATCAGCAACTGGGAATGCCCAAGCTAATCCTAGATTTCCGATGGTTAATTTATCCAGTGTTAAAATGATTTCTTCCGTTGACACATCAAGGTTAAATGCCAATAGCAATCTTGTTTTAAATGAGATACCCGCAAAGAACACGTGTGCACCAGCTTCAACTTCAAGTAAATCATCTTCAAATCTTATCCATGCACCTTGAAGTCCATAATTTTCAGTTTTGATGACATATTCGTCATTTTCACCACCAGAACCATCCAAATAATTGGCGTTCATTGGTATAAAAACCATGTTCTTTATCATGACGTTTGTTTCATCCTGAGCCAAAGATAACGCCACCTCGGATGTGCTGTCAGTATCAGTTAAAAATGAGTCTAGAGAAGTTGTTACCATTTCAGAAAGATTCGCAGGTCCTGTTGCATCATATTCGTTTGGTATGTCAACACTCTTGTATGTTAAAGCTAAAAAGAGAATCGGAATAGCAAGAATTGTTAATATCGGCAAAAAAATAAACTTAAAGAGAAACTTCATTTTCATCACTCCCTTTTAGTATATATTATATTTTTCCTAATAAAACTACAATAGAAACACAACTTTTTTGTAATTATTCACCAAAACAAATAAAAGCATAGCGCTTCAACAAGCGCTATGCTTGGGGTTTATTCGCTTAATTTTTCAAATGTGATCGTCGATTCTCCACCTAATAAATAGTTGGGGTGTGGTCCTTCTTTTTGATATTGATAAAATGCTGCTGCACCAATCATTGCAGCGTTATCCGTACAATATTTCATGCTTGGTATGATAATTTCGATATCTTTGATTTCTTCAAAGATACGTTTTCTTAGTCCACGATTAGCAGCGACTCCACCAGCAATAATGATCTGTTTGACATCAAATATTTCTGCTGCATGTTTTGTCTTTGAAATAAGCACATCCAAAACACTGTTTTGGAAAGATGCACACATATCGTTGATATTGATTTTTTCACCACGCTGTTTTGCGTTATGAACAACATTAATCACCGCGCTTTTCAATCCCGAAAAACTAAAATTGAATGTGTCATTTAAATATGGTCTCGGTAAATGATATGCGTCCATTCCTTGCTCGGCTAGTTGATCAACGATGGGACCACCAGGATAGGATAGCCCTAAAGTTCTCGCCACTTTATCGTATGCTTCTCCAACGGCATCATCCAATGTTGTCCCAATCATTTTAATGTCCATATGATCTTTGATATAGAGAAGTTCTGTATGTCCGCCACTGACAAGTAAAGCGAGCGCCGGGAGTTTTATCTCATGTTCGATACCCGCTGCATATAGATGACCGACAAGGTGATTCACACCAATCAATGGTTTATGATGTGCGAATGCAAAAGCACTTGCAGCATTGATACCAACAAGTAGCGATCCAATCAATCCGGGACCTCTCGTGACAGCTACCAAATCAATATCATCAACGCTTATTTTACTATCTATCAATGCTTGTTCAAAAACTCTTGTGATATGAGCAATATGGTTCCGTGATGCGATTTCCGGCACTACACCACCATATATTTTATGAATGTCGATTTGTGAGAGCACAATGTTTGAGAGCACTTCTTTACCATCTTTAACGACGGCAACGCTTGTTTCATCACAACTTGATTCAACAGCTAAAATAATCATACTTACACTTCCTTTAAGTAGACAATCGCATCTTCGTTCTTGTAATATTTTTCTCTCTTGTGCGATTGTTTAAAACCAAACTTCTCATACAAATGTCTTGCTGGGATGTTGCTGACACGTACTTCCAATGTAATCATTTTGACACCAATTCGTGTTACTTCATGAAGCGTTTCTTCCATCAATTGCGATCCATAACCATTCCCTTGGTGGAGGCGACCTATAACGAAATTTAAAATTTCTGCTTTGTCATCGACGATATGATATCCAATATATCCGATCACTTGTCCGTGTAATTCATAAACCATGTACATGGAAAATGGGTTGTTAACAATCTCGTTATAAATGAAATAAGCACCGAGTGTTGAACGAAGCCCTTGCTTTTCAAGCCTGACAATGGCGTTTATATCACTGGTTGTCGCTTTTCTGATCATGATTATTCTCTGCTTCTGTCTTTCTTAAGTAATTAGGTATTAAATCGTGGATTTTATCCACTTTTTTCATATGTGTGTAAATATGTTTGGGATTGACTTCATAATGCCTTTCATCAATGAATACGGTCTTCGCTTTTTTATATCTGGCATCATCCTTCAAGTCTTCCAACAACACGTAGGTATCATCCATGATGATTTTGTCGTTTTCATGAACACTAGCAAAAACATAACCTCGTCTCGCATCAATCAATGCAGCAATTTTCCCTTCATAACCGGACGTCATGAAATAAAGACTGCTAATAGTATATAGTGGTATGTTTTTTGTGTATCCTAACATTTTCGCGACCGTGACAGCAATTCTAATGCCCGTATAAGACCCTGGACCGATACCAACAACGATTTGATCGATATCAGATATGGTGATCCGGTTTCTTTTAATCAATTGTTCAATACGATCCACCATGTATTTTGCGTGGTCTCTTTTGGCAATCCTAATCGAAAAATCGGTCAACACATCATTTTTAGTTAGACCGACATACATGACAGCTGTTGATACATCAATTAATAATGTTCTCATATGTATTTCACCGCTCGTTTACAGGGAAACCCAACACACGTCATCGTCAGCTCACGATGGGTTTCATCGATTTTATTGATTTTTATCAACAGGTAATCTTTAGGCATGAATGCCGATACTTGATACGGCCATTCAATGACAACCATTCCGCTGCCATCAATGTATTCCTCTAAATCGAAGTCATTTCCAACTTCATGCAAACGATATAAATCGAGATGGTAAAAATGATGCATGTGGTCTTTCGTTTGATATCTTTTCATAATGGTGAATGTCGGACTATTTACGATATCATCAACACCATATCCTTTGGCGATACCCTGGGCGAGTGTTGTCTTCCCTGTGCCTAAATCACCATCTAATAAAATCACGATGTGCGGTTCATCTTTTAGTAATAAGCCCAATTCATAGCCAACCCGGTATGTCTCGTTGGCTGAGGCAGTTTGTTTTGTCTTCAAATAAATTCCTACTTTAATATATGTTCATAGCCTTGCTTGCCAAGGAGCGCGAACATGTTTTTCTTGTATGCTTCAACACCAGGTTGATTAAATGGATTAACGCCTATCAAATAGGCAGAAAGCGCACAGGCCTTTTCAAAAAAATACACGAGATAGCCAAATGTGTAACTGTCTAATTTGGGAATGGTCAGTATTATATTAGGCACATTACCATCCTTGTGTGCCATCACTGTACCTTTTAGGGCTTGTGCGTTAACATAAGACAGTTTTTTACCAGCCAAATAGTTCAGTTCATCTAGGTCATTCTCATCTTTTGGAATCATAATATCCGCATCTTGTTCGGTCACCTTAATGACCGTCTCAAATAAAAGTCTTTCCCCATCTTGAATATATTGGCCAAGCGAATGAAGGTCAGTCGAAAAACTCGCAGAAGCAACGAATAACCCCTTGTTGTCCTTACCTTCTGATTCACCAAACAATTGTTTCCACCATTCGTTAACAAATAACAATCTTGGTTCATAACCGACAAGCATCTCAATCTTTTTACCCATTGTATAAAGTAAATATCTTGTGACTGCATACACATACGCTTCATTGCTCATCAAATCTGGATTAGCAAATCGATCCATAGCGTCTTTTGCCCCTTTCATGATGGCATCCGTGTCTGCGCCTGCACATGCCAGCGGTAACATGCCAACAGGTGTTAATACACTAAAACGTCCACCAATATCGTCAGGAATGACAAACATTTCATATCCGTTTTCTTTCGCTAATGAGTAAAGTGCACCTCGTGCGCGGTCGGTGGTTGCGTAAATGCGTTCTTTCGCTTCGGTTTTGCCAAAGCGTTTTTCTAAAAGTTTTCTTAAAACGCGAAAAGCAATTGCAGGTTCTGTTGTTGTCCCTGATTTAGAAATAACATTGATGCTAAAAGATTTATTTTGTAAATAATCAACCAAGTGTTTTAGATAACTACCAGACATCTGATGGCCGGCAAATATAATTTCTAAATCGTTTCCCGTAAATGGTTTACGCAAAAATTCGATTCCCGCTTTCGCACCTAAGTATGAACCCCCAATGCCAATAACGACTAAAATATCACTTTGTTTACGTATTTTTTTGCTAGCTAAAAGCACGCGCTTATATTCATCTTTGTCATATGTCGATGGCCACTCGAGCCACCCTAAAAATTCACTACCCGCACCATTTTTATCATGAATAACTTGATGCACTTCATTTACGCGTTCTTGAAAGTTTTCTGGCTGCACACTTAAAAATTTACGCACATCATCAAGTGCGATCTGGATATGTCCCATTTCCTTACCTCTATTTCTTCTTTTTTTCAATCCAAAAAGGGAGTGCCTTTGACAATGAGTGGAACCCTATTTGAATCTTTACCATTTTTTGAATTCGTGGATGCACGGGATTCGCTTGTTTATAACTTAATTTCAACCTTTTTTTATCATCATCAACTTCAAGTATGATTGCGTCAATACTATCGCCAATATCTAATATGGCTTCCAATGATGGTACATATTGATCTGATACTTCCGAAATATGAATGAGTCCGACATAATCATCACATTGTACGAATACACCGTAGGGTTGAATGCCCGTGATCCGACATGAAATCTGATCCTTTACATTCATAATTAACCTCGTTTAGATTATATCACATTTTATCTTTGCTGATGGGCAGACTAGCAAAAAAAAGCGTTCACATAAAACGTTATTAAAATCGTTTATGTTTAACGCTTATTTTATTTTTGTCTTTTACTCGTAGGCGAGATATACACTTAATCCACCAAGTCCAACATGTGCGGAAATAACGGGTGAAATGATACCGGTCAACATAACGTTGACTTGTTCACCTAATTGAAAAATTTTATGTTCTAATTCTTTTGCTTCAACGCTGTGATCGACAAAAGCAATCCTCACAATAACTTTCTTGCCATATGTCATCACTTTCTTTGTTTCGTTAACCAAGTAATCCATAGCCTTTGCGATACCACGAACTTTATGTTCTAATTCTAGTACACCATATTGAAATCGCAATATCGGTTTGATGCGAAGTATGTTACCTATAATTGTTGAAGCGCGTCCCAAACGACCATTTTTGTGCAACGTGTTTAAATCATTAACTGTAAAAATGAGAGAACCTTTTGATTTCAGTTCCGTTAAGTAATTCAACCCTTCCTCCGCACTGTGTCCTTCATCCAAATATTTAACTAGTCTTTCGGTTAGATACGCACCACCATTGATGGTCGTTTCACTATCGATGACATGAATATTCGAATTATTGATAATCGTTGCTGCTAATGATGCACTGTTTATTGTGCCACTTAATGTTTTTGATAAGGTCATGCAAATAATTGATTCATATGTTTTAAGTTGTTCGTTCATAACATCTAAAAACTGTTCCGGCGTCGGTTGGCTGGTCGAGATGGATAGATTATGATTCAATGCCTCAACTATCTGATCCGGATCAATCAATCCGTCTTGATATTCATGGTCGGAAATGATGACTTTAAGTCTAACGATGTCAACATCGTGTTGTTTTGCATATTCAGATGATATGCCGAATGTTGAATCCACGATAATACCTACTTTTCGCATATTTTTACACCTCCTTTTGGGGTAAATGATATATTTATAAAAAAGCGCCTTTGAGTCAAGGCGCATACGTTTTTAGTCTACCGTAACAACGGCAATAACTCCTGGTACATTTTCAAGTAGCATCGTTTCGATACCTTGCTTGAGTGTGACATCAAGTGCAAAACATCCGTCACAAGCACCAGCCATTTTGACATAAACGATTCCGTCTTCGACATTGAGTACATCAATATCTCCACCATCACGTTGTAGATATGGTCTTACTTTATCTATTAAACTGAGAACTTGTTCTTTGGTTTCATCCATGTGATATCACCTTCCTTTCCTGCACCTATAGTATATCTTAATTGCTTGTACTATTCAACTGTTTCATCTTTACCTTTATTTTGTTTTTTATTAAGCTTGGGATTTTTTTGCTTTTGTTTGTTCTCAACGCGCTTTAAAATAAAATACGCACAATTAAAGTTACATGATTCATTGAGATAATCGGGAATACGTGTATACCCATTGACACTATGAGGATCTTTATTGAATCCACGCAATCTCAGTTTTTCAGCAGATATATCACCAACGATATACGCATATTTATTGAAGGATACAGGAACATACCGTTCGATAAACATCTCCAAGTTGAATGCCTCTCTATAATCTTTTACTAACTCAAATTGTCCAAACTCTGTTTCAATCATCATAAGCTACCCTTTCAAGCATGATGGTGGCATCTGCTGCCATCGCTTCTTCATTACCAATCGCTTCAATACCCTCGTATGTCGTGGCTTTTACGCTAATCTGATCAGCGTTAATATGCAATAATCTAGCAATATTAGTGGTGATTTCCTTAATATGAGGATTTAGTTTAGGCATTTCTGCATAAATCGTCGAATCTATATTAACGATACTATATCCCTTTGATTTAATGATTTCATATGCCCTTTGTAAAATAATTTTCGAATCGAGATCTTTATTTTGGGGGTCCGTATCCGGAAAATGAGTGCCCAAATCACCTAGTGCTAGAGCGCCGAACATTGCCTCACTGATGGCATGTAGTAATACATCAGCATCGCTATGTCCAACCAATCCTTTGTTATGTAGAATCTCAATGCCGCCTAATATAAGCTTTCTACCTTCTTCTAGACGGTGTAAATCAAAGCTATGCCCAATTCGTTTTTCGCCACTATTTTCTAAAAGCTTTTTAAATGTTTTAAAATCTTCTCGAAATGTTAATTTGGGATTGGGTTTGTTCGAAAAGATAACTTTAACAGCATCCTCTGGATAAAACGCTTGGTATAAACTGATATCATCGTCATATGTCTGTTCATTCCTCACATACGCATACCGTATTTTTTCTGTTAAAAAAGCTTGTGGCGTCTGTGCGAGTACATAATTGCTGCGGTCTTTTGAGGATACCGTTTTATGTTTGTATTCTTTCAATGCTGAAGTGACATGTTCCGCTAAGAAAACAGCATCATGAAGTTCCAGAGCCTTTTCTACTGCAGAAATTGCTTCATCGCTAACCAGTGGTCTCGCTGCATCGTGAATGTAAACATACGGTGTCATCACTTCTGCTAACCCTAACTTTACACTTTCGCTTCTTGTTTTCCCGCCGACAACTAATTTCACACGGTCATCAACATATGTCTTAATCTCTGGATAATCATTTTTGGAAACAACGAGTATAACCTGATATCCCTTTTTCAAAAACGCTTCGACGCTATACATAAACAGTGGTTTATGATTCACCATATATAAAACTTTGGATTGGTTAAGTTGTGATCTACTACCGACGCCGGCAGCAACAATCAATGCTGTATTCATATTATCCTTTCACGTAACCATCAAGTATTTGATCAAATGCATTCGTTTCTATTTGTTCAATCAATTGAAATGAATAAATCACACCAATTGCAGTTTTGGGTCTATTGGTCATGAGATAACGATCATAAAAACCTTTACCATAACCGAGGCGATAACCTCTTTTGTCGATTGCTAAAGCGGGAATAATCATATAATCAATTTGTTTTTGATATGGATGTCCCGCGACGGGTTCGCTCACGCCAAATTCGCTTTTTTTAAAGTGTGTATCTTGATGATAAGGGTAAAACATTATATCTTTTCCTATGACTTTTGGAAATAAAAATGTTTTATGATCTTTCAATAATTCTAGTAAATCAATCTCTGATGACATTGGATAGAATAACGCCACAGTTTTTGCTTTTTGATATCTCGTGTCGTTTCGGATTTTCGCGATTATATCTTGATCAGCTTTCTTTTTATCATCTACAGATAGTGCTTGACGTCTTTCAATCATTGCCTTTCTAATGATGTTTTTCACGAACTAATATCCTGATAAAAACACACATGTGCGTTATATTTAGGAGATTCAGCGATTTTAATCGCTTGCACTGCTGCTTGATAAAGCTGATGTTCTTCTGTCGCGTCACTACCGCCGATAGCGATACCTCCAAACACTTCAAGTTCCGTTTGAATAGAGCCATATTGCATTTTTAGATTTAAGAATGTTGGATTTGATTTTGTACCGCTTTCTAAAACTTCCATCTTTCTCGGGTCTGTTAACGTAACTGCAAATTCAATACCTGAAATTCTGAAAATGCCGCCTGATTCAGATACAAAATTTTGACGCATTTTCTTAATATACTCTGCCATCAACATATTGCCAACATCACGTCCATAAGTTTCGTTAATTTTAGGAATGTTTTTCAATCTGAAAATCAAGCACTGGAAATAGCGATTACCCGCAAACAATTGATGCATGTGGACCATGAAGTCATTATGATCCTTGAGGTTATCCAATTCATCGATATGAGAGGCCTGGAAATGTTTTGTTTGAATCGGATTCAATGTTCCCATAATTATTGCCGATTGCTGATCCTCAAACAATCTCATCCCTTTTTCTCTAAACCAGTGATATTGATTGTCAACCATTATGCGATACGAAGTTGTATATTTTCGCTTATTAATCGTTAAATCGCCAAGGATTGCTAAGTATTTCTTTAGATCTTCCGCTTCAATCAAGTGTCTAAAATCAGTTAAATCAATTAGATTACCCGGTAAATGTAATGAGGCAACCAAACTATCTGAAGCCCAAATGGTTCGTTCATCTAAATCGATATAAAATAATCCTTCTTCTGATAATTCAAGCGTCGCTATGAATTTATATCTAATACTTTCCAGTTCAGCATTCCGTTCGCTCAATTCTTTTTCGACAGCGAGCATATCAAAATCGGTTTTCTTTTCACCAACGCATATTCTACCTTTATATTTGCCTAAAACATAAACCGGCTGCATAACCATATGGAGAATGACTGGATTACCATCACTGTTAAGAAAAGAAAGCTCTTGGATTTCCTCGTCTCCAGGTTTGGCATGATTTTTATAATCTGCATAATAGGTTTCTAATTGCCGATTGTTAATTTCACTATCGTTCAAGCGTGTAAATCGCACCGATTTATTGAAAACATTAAAATATTTTTTGCCGATCACTTCATCTTTTTCCATGTTAATCTCTTGCAAAAGACTGAATGATATATCTTTAATCCGTTCTTTTCTATCAACGACATAATACGCGTTCCATCGGCTATTCTTAATTGATTTAACAAACAATTGGTAGTGATTTGTTTTTAAAGTTGCCGTTTTAAATGTGGCATAAAGCACGAGCAGGAATATGCCATAAATTGCAAAATTGAACCAAATATAAACCGTCGTGTATGTTTCGTTGTTTTTGATGATTGTTTCATAAACGACAAACACAAAAATTGTGATGGCAACATTCATAAATGAAAGAAAGAGTCGGTATCTTAAAACCTTTTCATTTTGAATGCATTGCATCACCACGAGAAATAGTGTGAAAATAGTTATGATGAGTGGATAAATAGGATGTTGTAGTAATGTCATCTAGCTTTCACCTTCTAAACTTCAACTATGCGAGTGATTGTATGTAATATAGTAATGCTACGGCTACAACCGAAATAAGCAATGCAACGAGATATTGCACAAAAGGATACTTCACTAAAAAGTCAATCACCTTATCTGCGATTTTACGGCTGAAGACAAATTGGAATGGAAAAACGATGCCTCTAAATACTTTCTTCATATCGTCCCACCTACTTCATAAACATATTGAGATATTCGGTCAATTTTTCTCGTGAGTTCATTTTTAACAAAATACCCTCAATCGCGATTGAAATGCCACCTGTTTCCTCTGAAACCAATATTGTCAAACTATCTGTCAATTCACTAATCCCTAGACCTGCACGATGTCTAGATCCCATTGTTTTTTCATAGGATTGATTTTCTGTTAATACAAAATAAGCGCCTGCACAAAGAATTTTATCACCACGAATAATCACAGCACCATCATGCAGTGGTGTCAGCGGTGTAAAAATATTCACGAGTAATTCTTTTGAGACTTCACTGTTCATCATGATTGCTTTTTCCGCATATTGATCAAGCGTGTTATGCTTTTCTATCGTAATCAATGCCCCTGTGCGATGTAGCGATAATTCCATGACGGCTTCGATGATATTTACCTTTGTGTGTTCACTACCCATGATGACCGTTTCATTTTTGGTATCGGATTTCCATATGAGATCAATTGATCGTCGAATATCCGGAGACATAATGATGATGATAATCAGTGGTGAGTACGTAATGAGATATTTAAGGATGTTACTACTTACTGGCAGTTGAATATAGGGGCTATGCACGAGATAATATAAACCGACGAGTACTAAAAAAATCAAGGCGATTGAAAACATCTTTCGATTCGTGATCAAAATTTTTATGACAAGAATCGCAATGATGAATACAATATATACATCAAGTAAAAATCGCCAAATTGTTACCCCAAAAATACTTAAAAGTACTGGCATATATGCAATGCTCCTTTTGCTATTATTATATCACAAATATCATAATCCGCTGATGCGATTACTATGTGATTATTTGCTTAATTTTAGCAGCCAAACCAGTAACTTCAGAAACTGTAATACTGCATAATGCAATACGAATGCCACCCGCCATTGGTATTGCATAAATATCATGATCGGCAAGCCTATGGAAACTATCCAGCGGATGTGGCGTTTTGACAATTGTATAAAATCCACTGCTGAACGGATACGTTTCAAGACCGATATCACTCGCTTCTTTTCTAAAAATAGCACTTCGTTTAGAAACGACTGTTTTAGCATCATTTAACGCCTTTATAAAATTTATTCTTTCTTCTTTTTGGGCAAAGAAATTAAATAAAGAAATAGCAAGCGTTGGCGTTGCAGACCATGAACCTCTAGCTTCTAATACGAATTTATCATGGAAATCATCAACGGCAGATTTTATCTTAGATAAGCCAATTGCCGCACCCATACGTAAACCGTAAACACCAAAAGTCTTACTGCCACTAAAAGCAATCACCACAAATACATGGGGAGCAATTTTTGATAATTTAGAAAGCTTTAAACGCGAATTTTTTTCGTCCGAAAACTCTAGATAGGCTAAATCGTATAAAAAGACGATATCATTATTGGTAAAAACGTTCAATGAAGCGATTATCTCATCCCATTCTTGGTTTGATAGCGTATACCCTGTTGGGTTGTGACACGGATCGTTGACAACCACAATAACACGTTGTTGTCTTTGGCAAAGTTCGGTTAATCTTGATCTAAATGATGGGATATCAAAATGCCCATCGATAAACATTCTATGTTCAAATATATTTAATTTTGCACGATCTGCAAATCGATCATATTGCCACCTCACATCGGATACAAGTACAAAATCTCCTGGATTTGAATACACAGAAAATGTAGTAGCAATTGCACCACTTCCCCCAGGAGTCGCACAAACGTCCACATATAAACGCTCCCGCAATGATTGTTCATATTCTCCTAAGACCCAACTAATCAAATTGTTTTTGAATGGTTTTCCACCATCGACAGTGGGATACGGAAGCATGTCATCGGGAGGTGTCTCGTGAATGCGATTGACGACAATCGGCATGCCGCCAACGCTGCGATTCTCGTCATAAAACATGCCAATCGTCGCGTTGATTACCTGCGGATTTTGCATCTTTTTTTGTTCCGCTTCTTTTGCAATCTGTAGTATATCAATCTGTGCCATATTTTCCTCCTATGTATCTAATTATATAGATAATCTTCCAAAAATTTGTCGAATAGGTATAACCAGTGTTGTGTCTGTCCTTTGGTTGTCATCGTGATGTGAATGTGCCCTTTAACATAATCCAGCGTGATGCGTGGTTTAAATATTCCGGCTCGCTCAAACAGTTTTTTACCGTCGATTTTCTCATTTGCTTCTCGTGAAAGAACCAGCGTGGTTTGATTTGTGCTAACCATTGTCTTTTGAACATAGATTTTCGCAGACAGTTTTTTGAATAACTTTTCATACATATATAATAGCAAATCTATATCCAAAGCGCCATAGCGGTCAACAAGTTCGTCTTTTAAGTCTTCTACATCAGAAACAAGATTCAACTCCGCAATACGTTTGTGAATCTCTATTCGTGCGCTATCTTGATTTACGTAATTGGGATCCACATGTCTCGCAGCAAACACTTGTTCAATTGCTGTTGATTTTTCTTTTTCAAGCGTTTGACCAGTTACTGCTTCCTCCAATAATTTCATATAGAGTTCAATGCCAACGCTATCGATAAATCCCGACTGTTCTGCGCCTAATATATCACCAGCACCTCTAATAGATAAATCTCTCAATGCGATTTTGTATCCACTACCAAGTGCTGTAAAATCCTGAATGGCGTGTAATCTTTTTTTTGCTTCATCATTAATAATCTTTGACGATTCATAAAGCAGATAAGCATAAGCAATCCGATCGCTTCTTCCAACCCGTCCTCTAATTTGATAAAGCTGTGAAAGTCCGAGTGTGTCGGCTTCATGAATAATCAGTGTATTTGTATTAGGAATATCGACACCGGTTTCGATAATTGTTGTTGAGACAAGCACATCGAAGCGATGTTCGATGAAATCAGATAAGGTGGTTTCAAGTTGATCGCGGTGCATTTTTCCGTGTGCGAATGTAATGCGTGCTTCGGGAACGAGTTTATTTAACCTCGCCACCATGCCTTCAATACCGCGAACGCGATTGAATAAATAAAATATTTGTCCACCACGTGCTATTTCTCGTTCTATCGCTTCTTTAACCAATGCATCCTGTCGTTCAACAACATATGTTTGAACGGGATAGCGATTTAGTGGCGGCGTTTCAATCATTGATAAATCTTTTAATCCCATCAATGACATTTGTAGTGTTCTTGGAATTGGTGTCGCACTCAAAGTCAACGTATCTACATTTTGTTTGATCTCTCTAATTTTTTCTTTGTGTTCGACACCGAAACGTTGTTCTTCATCAATGATTAACAATCCTAGATCTTTGAATTTAATGTCCGATGACAATAATCTATGTGTGCCAATAACAACATCAACAAATCCTTTTTGCAAATGATCAATAACCTCTTTTTGTGTCTTTTGCATCACAAATCTACTCATTAGTGCGACATTAGCACCATATTTGTCGAATCGTTCTTTGAATGTGTAATAGTGCTGTCTAGCCAAAACGGTTGTCGGCACTAAATAAAGAACTTGTTTTTGGTTGAGTACTGCTTTGAATGCCGCACGAAGTGCAACTTCTGTTTTTCCAAAACCAACGTCCCCACAGATTAGGCGATCCATTGGTTTAATGGATTCCATATCATGTTTGGTCTCCATGACTGCACGTGTTTGGTCTCTTGTCATTTCATATGCGAAATCATGTTCGAACGAATCCTGCATTGGTGAATCTTTAGCATAAGAAAACCCTTCGCTTTGCTCTCTTATCGCATATAGCTGAACGAGACGATCGCTTAAATCTTTAATACGCATCCGTACGCTCGCTTTAGTCTTCGTCCACGTTTTACCGCCTAGTTTTGAAAGTTTCGGATGTGCCCCTTCATAACTGCTATATTTCAAAACCATGTCGATTTGATCTAAAGGTACATACAGCGCTTCTTCATTGGCATAAATAATATGCAGATAGTCTCTTTTGACACCACTTAAGTCCATGGTTTTCAAACCCACATACTGGCCGATACCATAATCGTAGTGAACGACAAAATCACCAACCGATAAATCATCTACAGCGCGAATTTTGGTTGATTGGTTAAGGACACTGCGATATTTAATGGCTTTTCTAGTACGATAACTAAAAAGTTGTGTTTCATCGATAACAACTATTTTATCTTCGTGTGATTGAAATGCACCATATGCATTTTGATTAATTAAATAAAAGCCTGGTGTGTCCTTAATGGATTCATGAAGCACATCTCTATTTTCAAAAAACGACTTCAATGTTGACCTGTAGTGTTCGTTTGTTACACAAAAAAGAATCCTGTAATTTTTTGATTCTTGCAAAAAATCTTGATAACAAAGTTCGAGGTTACCACGATACTCATTAACATTTGAAACATTCAAGGCTATGCTTTCTTTTATTTCTAATGATAAATTGGAGATATCGATATGTGGCTTTTTAAGTTGTTTTAAAAGTGCGACACGTGCTGGAATTTCAAGAAAGCTTTTGCCGTTCATTGAGACACCATAGGTATCTAAATCACGATTGATTTGCGTATCGTTGATCTTCATCTTTGCAACGTCAACCATCACAATATCATAATCTAACGAAAAGTCAAATATCGTCGTTTCCTGATGATTAAAAAATGGGATATAAAGATTTAAGCTATCCAAATTATGACGCATTTCAATCGCTTCAAGATCCGTATTAAGTTTGTCTTTTTCTCGTTCAGATAGCGCTTTATTCTCGAAAAACTTATTGATCTTCGCTATGGCACGATGCTTCATTTCATCTGTATAAAAAAGTTCATGAATCGGCGCAATCTCTACCTTGTCTAACGCTTTGAAACTGCGTTGTGTATCCACCATGAATTGCTTGATTTCTTCCAATTCATCACCAAAGAAATCGAGACGATAAGGATATTCGCTATCGAAAGTATGAAAATCAAGAATGTTACCTCTGACACTAAATTCACCTGGTTTTTCAACAATGAATGTTCTTTGATAACCACCATAAACTAGGAAAGTTGTCAGTTCTTCAATCGCGTATGATTCGTGTACATGAATTATTTTAACGCTTTTTTGATAATCAGCTGGTGTCAATTGACGCTGCATCATACCTTGCATGGTTGTGACAACAATAAAAGATTCGCCTGTCATTAATCTCTTTAATGTATACATACGTTCACTTTTGAATTCGGGGCTGCCTAGCGCCATCATGGCTGTCAAAGTTTGATCAGCGGGATAAAATAAAACATCGTCGCTGTTATTTAACTGCAATAATGTATCATAATATTTTTGTGCTTCATACAAATTTGCAAGTACGACAAAAATAGTGCGTTTATGTTCCGAGAAGGACTTTGTAATCATATACGCATTATATGTGTCATTCGTCTGTTTCAAATAGACGGTTTTATCATGTGTGAGCCATACTGGATTTAACTTGAAAAATTCAATCATGCTTTCTCCCATAGAGAAGTAACACCCAAACTCAAGTTTGGGTGTTATAGGTTGTCATTATATCTGAAAAAAGTTCGTTTTTCATATAATCATCAATGATATTCAAACATTTTTCTATTGCAGAATCAATCGTGATTTTTTCGTTTTTATTGAACGTATCTAAAACATATTTATCTAATGGCACATTCGTGTTGTGATCAATACCGATACGAACTCTTTTAAAATGATTCGACTGCAGTAGCGCTACGATGTTTCTTAACCCGTTGTGTCCGCCATGTCCACCAAACGCACGTAATCTTAATCTGCCAATATCGATATTAACATCATCAACAAAAACCAATATATCATCTAGATCGATACGATAATATTGAATTGTTTTTAAAATGGATTGTCCCGAAAGATTCATATATGTTGTTGGTTTTAACAATATTGCTTTTTCTTCATGCAAATTGACTTGACAAAGTTCTCCATCAAATCGCTTATCTAATTTCATGGTCAATCCCTGTTTCTTCACAAATTGATCAATCACCATATAACCAACATTATGTCTCGTTTTTTCATATTTTTTTCCAGGATTTCCAAGTCCTACAATCAATTTCATCAATTGTCCTCAGCATGTGAGATTCGGTCGAAAATTTGACTGATTGGTTCGTCTTTAATGATGTGTAAGATGGAGAGACCTAACAGCGGGCCAATTGATAATTGTTTAATTTTAGGTGCGCGTTCTTTTGTCCCTTCGGGTAAACATATAGTGTCTGTCACGATAATTTGTTTAACGATAGAATCCTGCAACAAGTCGATAGCGTCACCTGAAAAAACACCGTGAGTAGCTGCAACATAAACATCTTTAGCGCCAGCTTCCTTAAGTGCATTAGCTCCGGCAATAATCGTACCCCCCGTATCAATGATGTCATCCACCATAATTGCGTTTTTACCATTTACTTCACCAATGATATTCATGACTTCCGCTTTATTTGCTTCAGGTCTTCTTTTATCGATAATCGCCAGTGGTGCATCGAGTATTTTAGCAAAAATACGGGCGCGTGAAACACCGCCGTGATCAGGAGAGACTACAACGATATCTTTAACCTTGTGTTGATGTTCAAAATAATCTGCAAGCAACGGCGTTGCCGGAAAATTATCAATAGGTACATCAAAGAATCCTTGGATTTGTGCGGCGTGAAGGTCAATACATATCAATCTATTGATACCGGCAACACGTAACATATCAGCAATCAATTTTGCTGTGATAGGCTGTCTAGATTTTGTTTTGCGATCCTGCCTAGAATAACCATAATATGGCATGATGACTGTAACAGATTTAGCAGATGCTCTCTTTAGTGCATCAACGAGAATGAGTAATTCCATTAAATGTTTATTCGCGGGTGAAGATGTCGACTGTATGACAAATACATGATGTCCTCGAACGCTTTCTAAAATATTGATGCTGATTTCACCATCCGCAAATTGACCAACATCAGCAGAGCTGATTTCAACGCCAACAGCTTTAGATATTTCTTCAGCTAATGGCCTATTTGAACTTAAAGCAAATAATTTGATCTTTTTCCCAAAGATAGTCGACATATTAACACCCCTCTTATTTCT
>WOZH01000067.1 GCA_011620375.1 Acholeplasmataceae bacterium | reverse complement strand
GTCTTTATCATCATCTTTACTTTTTGCCAATATGTGTTTCTAAAAATGCAGTTACTTTTGAAGGCTCAAGTTGAACCAACACATCATCCTCATGAATCAGTACAGGGACCGACAAGATGTTATATTTTTTTACCATCATGATATATTGTTCGGCATTCGCTTCTTTATCGATAATTTCAATATCTTTTTCGTATTTATTTTGTAAAGCGAATTTCAAATACATCTTTAATTTTTGACAATTTGGGCAATTCGGCTTTGCCAGCATATAAATTTGACTCATTTTTTTTCTCCATCAAGTGTCGTATCAAAATAAAAATCCGAATCCTTCAGCATTTCACTTTTCATCTTTTGATAACCATTCCCTTTCATCGAGAAGTTATCCATAGTCTTTGTTTCTGTATTCAATCCATTAATGACAACCGGATTCACTTCTTCAGTGGGGAATGCTTGATCAAAACCTAGATTCATTAATGCTTTATTTGCGTTATAACGCACGAAAATCTTAACATCGTGTGTAAGATCAACTGGATCATAAACCGCCTCTACGAGGGCAGCCTGTTCGTGATATAACTTATCCAACAAACTATCAAGCCACATCTTTAATTCTTTTTGTTTTGTTTCATCGAATTTCTCATATACTTCTTGTGCCAGACGACCGATATATAATCCATGAATACTCTCATCTCTTAAAATAAGATTAATGATTTCTCCCGCTTGCATGAGCTTGCCCTGACCATAAAAATATAACGGGTAATAAAATCCACTATAAAATAACCATGTTTCCAAGAAGACGCTTGCTGCCATCGCTTTCCACTGCGCCTCATCAAAATCCGTTTGTGAAAACGTGACTTGTTTAGGATCATATTTTTTTAAATAGTTATAGCGATCGAGTGTCTCATATGTGCCGACGATTAGACTCATGATTTTTTGTAGATTTTCATTTTGTTCACCCCAATTAAACAATTCATCGATCGTCGTCGTTGGGAGATAAGTCATGAAAATGTTCGAATAACTTTTGGCGTGCACGGCATTTTCCATGGCCGCCATGAAATTAATAACCGCCTTGCGTTGATGATATTTTTCATCCATCGATCTAGAGACAACAGGCATACCGATATCTCCCTGGTACGTATCTAAAAATGTGAGTATCAATAGATTTTGAGCATAGGCTAATTTCACTTCTTCAGGTAAGATGTGCCATACGTTTAAATCAGACTGTAAACTAATATCTTCAGGGCGCCAGAACTGGCTTAAGTTTTGCTCATAGAAAAATTGTGTATACGTATCTTCCTGTGTATTCCAGTTGCCACCGGTAAAATCAATGGGTGGTTCAAAATAGGGTTTATTTGGTTTTATTGTTTTTTTTGTTTTTGCCATTATATCTCCTAAACCACGCAAGCTTCGCATTCTTCGATTTTCAATTTTTTTGTCCGTGTATAATAAAGTGTTTTAATGCCTTTATGATGGGCATATAGATAGTATTTTTGTAACTCTCTTGTCGTGATGTCAGAAGTAATTGCCAATTCAAAAGAAATGCCTTGATCAACGTGTTTCTGGGCAGTCGCAATCACATCGATAATCTTATAATTATCCATGGTATATGCTGTTTCATACATGAACTCAGCGGTGTCTAAAGCTGGCATTGGGAAATATGTTTTTGAATTACCATATGTTCGTTCTTCAACCAATTGCTTAATCGGTGTTAAAGATGGTGTGGCACTCATCACGTAACCAATTGACCCGTTGGGAGCAACCGCCAAACGATGTGAATTGTACAATCCATATGTCATCACATCTTCTTTGATTTTTAACCAATCCTCATCTGTTGGTATATAAATATTTTTCATAATTTCTTTTACGCGCTCAGTTTTCGGATATATCGCTTTACGGTTTTTGAAATATGAGCCATCGGCATAAGCAGATGTATCAAACTTGTAAAATTTTTGATTGGTTGCTTTCGCTTTTTCCATTGAATGCACGAGTGAGTAATAATTGACAATATTAAAGAATGTGTCAATTAAATCAATATCTTCTTCACTGCCATAAGCAATAAAATTTTCCGATATAAACCCGTGATGTCCCATGATACCGAAGCCCACACTATGATTAAGTCTATTCGCCTTCGCAACCGCAGGAACATACGTGATATTTGTATGTTCTGAAACAGAGTTCATCACATCCATCGCTGCAAAGACTGTTTCTTTAATCGTGCCATGCTTAATCATATTACCCATATGACCCGATGCTAGATTACATGAAACATCCATGCCGATGTCGTCATCTTCATGTTTATCATAATCCGCATAATGCGACGTGATGGTCGGTTGGAGGATTTCGGTACATAAGTTGGAAAATTTTACCGGATCAGCCATGGCGTTACCACGATTGACATTATCAGAAAACATAATATATGGATATCCCGATTCACCTTGGAGTGATGCGATATTATCCAGTAACTTTCGCGGGTTAATCTTACGTTTTCTAACACGTGGATCATCAACTAAAATATCATACCAGTGATTCATATCTATAGAAATATCTGAAAAATCTTTACCGTATGCTTTAAATACGGTGTGGGGATAAAATACGTACATATCTTTGTTATCGCGAGCCAGTTCAATCATCTTATCGGGAATGACAACACCCATCGACAATGTTTTTGCACGAATATCATCATCTGCATTTAGTTTTTTGATGCTCAGAAAATCTTCGATATCCGCATGAAAAACATTCAAGTAAACTGCTCCTGCTCCTGTACGTTGCCCCATCTGATCAGCATATCGGAAATTATTATCCAACAATTTTGCAACTCCAACGACACCTTTCGATACATTGGATATGTCTTTAATGGTTTCACCCTTAGCCCGTAGATTATTCAAATTGATAGAAACACCACCACCAATTTTTGATAATTGCATCGAAAACTCAGAAATTCGTGAAATATCGTTAAGAGAATCTCCAGCTTCTAGTAAAAAACAAGAAACAAATTCGCCACGTTTCTTTTTTCCCGTGTTTAAAAGTGTTGGCGTTGCTGGTGTGAAATCTTGATTAATCAAGCGTTCAATCATGCGCTTAGCCATATCAAAATCGCCATTGGCATGATATAATGCGGTAATCGACAAACGATCTTCGTATCGTTCCAAAAAGACTTGTTTATCTCGCGATTTCAAGGCATAGTCATTGTAAAACTTAAACGCTCCCATATATGTCGGAAAGCGAAATCTTTTTTGATATGCGATATCAAAAATCGTTTGAATCTGCGCCATTGTGTATAACTTTAAAAAATCAGCTTCATAATAGTCGTTGCGAATGAGGTAATTCAAGCGTTCTTCAAGCGAATGAAAAAATTGAGTCCGCTTGTTAACCTCGTTTAAAAAGTAAGATTTTACCGCCTCTTTATCCTTGCTTAAATCGCGAATACCGCCGTGTTCATCGACGATTTGATTATTAAGTAATATCCACTCTGGTATACTTGTTTGATCCATAAAAACACCCCTTTTTTATATCCCCTTTGCCGGATCTAAAAACCGATTTGCAAAATAAGGTATGTTTTTATTATACAAACTGTTAAGCTGATCGATAAATGATTTGCACTCTATAAATGCAGATTCATCCAAAAACGGATATTTAACGGACCGAACCTGGCTAAACCCACTGTCATTTTGTACGACAAATTCAATAGCGTTCATCAATCGCTTAATCATTTTCAAGTCCTTCAACTGTACACCCATTGTGTGTTCAATGAGATCTAAATCGTCCATGGACAAAAGGTGATACGGCAATTTCATATCAATGTGAAACCCATCAACGAGATGACGCTTAACAAGTTCTTTCATTTTCTCCAGTTCATAGCCGGTTGTGTATATGATAATCTTGTGATCTGTGATTGCGCGCACCTTTTTTAAATCATGAATCAAACTTTCTATGGGTGCCAATAAATATTCACCGCCACTAAAAAGAATATAATCAACGATATGATTCTGTCGATCAATCGTTTTAACCACATCATCTATCATATAGAATTGATCGTGCTTTTTTTCAATGAGCTCTTCATAATTGAAACATTTAAAGCAATGAAACATACACCCAGTCAAGGCATGAATCAACAAGGTGGGATGTCCTTCAATTTCACTCATTGAGAATATGATTTTATCATAATAACGGATTGGTTTCATACATACTCCTTGGTAATAAAAGCATCCCAAGCAGGGATGCTTTAGCCTATATCTTTTAGTCTATCGGTCTTTTTTCGAGTTCTTCACTTGCGGTATCATCAACCTTGAAACGGCGTCTTTGAGCCCAATCTAGTCGTCTTGCCCGACTCCAAAAATTGTATTCTCCTTGATAATATCCTTGATCATCAACATGGATATTTTGACGTGCAATCATTCGGACATAACCGATGACGCGTGAGTAGGTCGCGATATCTGTAGATCCACAGACGGGACACGTCATCACATCTTTAGCATCTTTAGCAACAATCTTCTGACCGCATTCCAAACAACTTGTGATCGTTGGTGTTAGCGTGATGTAATTGATTGGTTTAGCAAACAGATTTTTTAAATACGCAGACAATACTTCAGGTTCAATCTTCGATTCGATGAAATGATGAAGTATCGATCCAGACGTTGCATAGCCTTGGAATTCAGCAGCATTTTCTACTTGTTTTGTGAAGTCCTCTTCGCCGAATGGTAACATACATCCAGATGTCAAATAGACATCATCGCCATGTCCTTGCACAAAGATTTCTCTACCATGTCTTTTACCCCATTTAACATCATTTCTCGCAAGTTTAATACCCGCATTTTCAGCTGGTGCGTATTCGATACCGCAAGCGACATGATCTCGGACGATGAAATCATTAATGATATCAGAAATGTATTGCATCAGTTCGTGAGCAAACGATTTACCTTCAAGATCATTTAACCCCGCTGCATACCCTAAATTGACCAACCCTTCATGCACACCTGTAACTGCAAACACATTAAAGTAATTTTTTAAATCATGATTGAATGCGAAAAATGTCGGATATAGGAATTTATGATTTTCAATCCATGCTCGTTTCGCCATATGTCCCTCTTCCATGACTTCTAAATATTCACGTATCTTTAATTTTAATAGTTGTTTGTCGTGCCCAAATTCGATAAGCATTCGATTCATGTTTAAATTTAACACTTGGATAGCACCAACATTACCAACAGATGATCCGAAAATACCGCCTCCAGCTCTTGAAAGAACAGATAAATCGATATTCAAACGACAACATAAACTTCTAGAAACACTTGGATCCTTTGGTTTAATATAAGGATTTAGTGACGTATAGTAATGATCAGTAAATGGTCTTGTTCTAAAGTTTTCAAAATAGACGCCACCCCATTGGTACATCTTTTCAAGCAGAAGATGGAAGACTTCATTATCATAGTTAAAGTTATCGTCAATTTGGACCGTAATCAAAGGGAATGTTAGTGGAATACCTTTTTTTGTACCTTTGGCCATCGCATTAATAAATGCGACGTTAATTCTATCAAAATATTCACTAGGAATCTCGTTATATTTATAATCCATCCCTTCACCGCCAATGATCACATATTCATCTTTGATTTCTTCAGAAGGTTTACCAAATTCCAACGTACAATTTGAAAAGGCACTTTCCGAGCCAGAGCGAAGTGGTAAATTGAGTTCATAAATCAATTGATACATAAATTTAGTCAAAGTATGTTCGGTATAAAATTGACGATTCATCTCTTCTTCATAAAGATAACTTGCCAAAATAGTCGTCATTTGTGAAAGCATCACTGCACCCGAAACTTGTTGGCTCATCAATGTGACAACATTGGAAAAATGGCGAATCAATGTCGGTAAAGAAGATGCAGCATCCGATTCCAACATGTTTTTAGCAATGGATGGAATACCTTTTGTTGCAATATCCTTGCAGGAAACCGATTGGCAATATGATGATAATTGTTTATCGTGAATATAAACGACACCATCCTCATATAAATCAACGAGTTTTCTTGGAAAAATATGCTTCATTAAGTATTCTTCTTCGGCCTTATTCGATATATTTTTTCTTAAAAGTGGCAGTGATACCACAAAATTACTGTTTTCTCTTTTTAAATAATCGGTATATTTATCTTCTTCTGCACCGACAAATTTGTTGATTAAATCTTCTGTTGTCTTAAACATTCCCATAATTATAATTCTCCTTTGTTGTTTTGATAGTTGTTAATCCATTTTCGAACGACATTGACATCCGTATCAAAACCGGATGCTTCAAACTTGTGGATGAGTGGAATTCCATAAATAGTTTGAATTTTATCACCAGCGATACCATATGATGCCCCCCAGTTTCTATTTCCAGAAACACAAACCGCGATGACTTGCTTGGCAAAACGCTCCAAAAAGCGTTTTGTAGGCTCCGGAATCTCTCCAAAACGGAAAGTTCTAGTCACCAAAAGCACTTCATCGTTCGGATCCGGAATATATCTATTCACGTCTTCGATACGATCACTGATTTTATTTGCGAAACGCTTCGATTGTCCGGTTAACGAATCATACATAACAACCATCTTTATCAGTCCTTTTTAATCAAAAAATAAAGCATACTCCGTATGCTTTATGGGTTAAAAGGTTACAGAAAAAACTTGCAGGTTAAGCTGCACGCCTCAACGATTATGCCTTATCCCCATAAATGCATGATCAATATTTGATGTGTGTATATCTATTATAGAGAATTTGACAGTTTAATGCAACACTTTTCTAATGAAAATTCTATGAAAGCTACAAATGTAATTTGATGGTGATTTCTGTGCCCTTTTGTAAACTTGAATTCAATGCTATTTGGCCATCATATTTTAAGGCAATATGTTTAACAATAGCAAGTCCTAATCCGGTTCCTTTATCTATTCTACCTTTGTCAATGCGATAAAATCTTTCAAAAATTCTTTGTTGATGTTCTTTGGGAATGCCAATGCCTTGATCTTTGACAATAAAGCATACGTAACGATCTATTTTTTTCAATGTGACATGAACTTCTTTATTATTATCTGAATATTTGATGGCATTCTCAATCAAATTCTTAAAAAGTTTATACATATCCAGTGGGTCAACCTTTAAAAGTAATTTTTCTGATGTGACGTGGATATGAATATCTTTATTTTTAGCTTCAATGCTCAGTTGTTCAATCACATCATCTAAAATACTCGATAAGTCGTGTTCGTTTTTGGGTTTTTCTTCTATATTTTCAAGTTTAGATAACATCAACATATCTTCGATGAGCGCTGTCATCAACGTGGTTTGCTTATTGATTTGTCTAGCAGATTTCTTAATCTCTTCTTTTGTTTTCAACATATCATATTCAATCAATTCAGCATTACCTCTGATAGATGTCAATGGTGATTTGAGCTCATGCGAAGCGTGTGCGATAAAATCGCGTTTGACCTGTTCTAATTGACGTTGGCTTGTTACGTCTTTTAGAATCAATAATACCCGTGGTTTATCTCCAAATTCCTCATATGTATTTAGATAGATAGTCTTCGCTTCATAAGTGTGTTCATCAATGACGACATCAATGATAGCGTCCTGCTGTGACTGATTTGTTTCGTGTATGACATTTTTTAATTGGTTATCTCTAATAAACCAATAACTTGGTGCATCTAGATCATCATCTTCTAGATTAAAAATCTTTTGAGCATCCTGATTGAAATATGTGAGTTTATCATCACGATTGAACAGTAATACAGCTTGTTGTAACGTGTTTAGTATACGATCCAATTGATGATGATATGCTTCAATTTGAGCTAAATGTTTCGAAGTGCCTTCATTTATGATATTCATTTCATATAACAAGTCATTGATTTCCGAATATGGACTCGTGAGACTCATAACTTGATAATGTCCTTCGTTTAAAGCAAGCAATCCTTCTTTAACTTTCATCCACGGTTTTAAAAGGTTCTTATTAACCTCTTTCAAACCGAAATAGTAAATCACAATAATGATGATTGAGCCAATGGATAAGCCCCAAATAATGACACTATATAATTGTGTTTGTGTTTCCAATGTAATTGATACACGTAAAATCGTACCATCGCTCAACTGAGTAGCCATATAAAGCAATTCTTCACCTATATGGGCTGAGGTTCGCGATGCAATCGTCCCTAGATTAACAATCTCATCTTGAGCACTTTCATCATAACCGACTTCATTATGGTGTGTATCAGCAATGACAATTGCTTGTTCATTCATGATGGTGATACGTCTACCATCGTAGCCATAATCGTCAACGAATGCCGCATCCGTCCCCGTGTATTGTTCATACTCGATTTCAACCTCATTTAATATGAAGGTCATGAAAGATGCTTGATTGCGCTTTTCAAAAGCAAATAAAGAAAAAAAGACAATGATGAAAAAAAGCATAAATGCGCCAACTAAAAGTAGGATATTATTCCTTATAATTGCCCGTTTCATTGCAAATGGTAACCGATGCCTCTAACCGTCTTAATCGAAATTTTTGCACCGTTTTCAACTAATTTTTTACGTAATGATTTGATATGCATATCAAGCGTTCTCGTTTCACCGATAAAGTCTGTGTCCCATACACTTTTGAAAATAGCTTCTCGTGTTGCTATCTCATTTTCATTTTTCAATAAAAGTTTCAAAATATCATACTCCTTTTGAGTGAAGTATATATCGATATCATTAATTTTAACTTGATGTTTCTTGTCATCCATATAAATATTCTTGACATTCAAAACCATCGGTCCTTGTGTCTTTCTCAATTTAGCTCTAATTCTTGATGTCAATTCCAATACACCAAACGGTTTTGTTAAATAATCATCAGCGCCAGCATCCAAGGCGATAACTTTATCCATTTCGCTTTGTAACGCTGAAATCATCATAATCGGTACATCGCGATCAACTTTTCGAATGAGCTTTAATAAATCAATACCTGATACATCTGGCAGCATGATATCAAGACAAATGAAATCCGGACGTTGATTGCGAAATACGGCCATAAACGCTTCACCAGTCGAGAAACCTTCACCTTCAAGTCCAGCATTTTCGATTGTTTTTTCGATGATATGTCTAATCGCTTGATCATCTTCTACATAATATACCAGTGGCATGTTTTCCTCCTCAGAACAACAATGTGCTTTTATGTATTCCTTTACTGATGAATATAATCCATTCTGCGATGTTAACGGCATGGTCACCAATTCGTTCAAAGTATTTAGCGACCATTAAAACATAAATAACTTCGTTTGCATCAATTTTATCACTTTTTAACTCTGTTGTCATCTTCGCAAGTACTTCATTAAACAAAAGATCGACATCATCATCCGTTTTGATAACCTCATCAGCAATCTCAATATCAACTTTCACAAGCGCTTCAATTGCACGCAATACCATTTTTTCCACAACTTCAGCCATTTTAGATGTGATCGGTAGTACACGCTTGTTTCTGCTTCCTTCTAGATGCAACGTCATTTCAGCAATATCACTGGCATGATCACCGATTCTTTCTAAATCAGTAATGAGTTTCAAAGCGCCCGTAACAAAACGCAGGTCCGTAGCAACCGGTTGTTCCTTCCAAATAATTTTTAAAGCTTGCTTCGCTATTTTTTCTTCATAGTAGTCAACTTCATCATCTTCTTGCATCACACGTTTAGCAAGTTCTAAATCACCATCTTTAAATGCACGAAGTCCTTCTCTTAAATTATGTAATGCTAAATCAGCCATAGCAGCAACTTCTCTTTTTAATGATTCTATTGATTCTTGTAATGTATGTCTCAAGGTCATCATAGCCTCCTATTATCCGAATCGACCGGTTATATAGTCTTCGGTCTTTTTATGTTTAGGTGTTGAAAACATCATCGCTGTTTCTTCATATTCAATTAATTCTCCTAGCAAGAAAAATGCTGTTTGATCTGATATTCTAGCAGCTTGCTGCATGTTGTGTGTCACGATAACAATCGTATAATTTTCTTTTAGTGCTACGATTAAATCTTCGATTTTTGCAGTTGATATTGGATCAAGTGCAGATGTTGGCTCATCCATCAAAATCACTTCAGGCTCCATAGCAATGGTTCTAGCGATACACAATCTTTGTTGTTGCCCACCCGATAAGCTCATCGCCGATTTTTTTAACCGATCAGAGACTTCATCCCATAAAGCAGCTTTTTTAAGCGAAGATTCAACAATTTCATCAAGCACTTTTTTATTTTTAATACCCTGGCATTTAGGACCATAAGCAATATTATCATAAATACTCATTGGAAATGGATTAGGTTTTTGAAATACCATACCAACTTTTGAACGCAATTCAATCACATCATAATTTTTATCATAAACATTTTGATTATTATAAATCACTTCACCCGTTATCTTACACGATGAAATGAGATCGTTCATTCGATTTAAAATACGAATAAATGTTGATTTACCACAACCTGATGGCCCTATAAACGCAGTGATTTCATGATAATTAATATCCATTGTTACATTTTTAATGGCTTGAAATTCATCATAATAAAGATCTATATTCTTAAGTTTAAACACTTTTTTGTTTTCTGAATTTGTTTCACTCATATATTTAACTCCAATTCATGTTTTTTTGCAACTGTCTTGCAAATATTTTCACAACGATATTAATCAAGAAAACAACGATTAACATGATGATTGCGATTGCTGAAGCTAGTTCGAAATTGGGGGCTTCACCACCCATAATCACCCAAATATGGACAGCGAGCGTCGATGACCGTTCTGTTAACATAACCGTATCTTTCAACACAGCGCCTACTGCGAAAATGAGCGCTGCAGATTCACCCATGATTCGGCCAATCCCCAACAAAACCCCAGTTAATATACCTGGTGTCGCATTTGGTAATATTACTTTAAATATGGTTTGCGTTTGATTTGCACCTAAGGCTAATGAGCCCTGTCTAAGTTCATTGGGTATAACCTTTAATGCCTCTTCGGTGTTTTTGATGATGGTCGGCAATAACACAACAGCCATCGTCAATGCACCGCTTAAAATTGATCCACCCGCTGTTAATCCTGATGTATTTAGCAAGGGCACGAAGACTGCTGCCCCTAACAAACCATAAATGATAGAAGGCACACCTGTAAGCATATCTACAAGCGAACGAATGATATCCGTAAAGCGAGATTTTTTAGCAAATTCATTAAAGTAAATGGCTGTTGAAACACCAATAGGAATAGCCAGTATCAATGTAATAACAATCATCCACAAAGTGGTTATCAGTGACCCTCTGATGCCACCGCCAACAATTTGCACTGTAGCATCATCAACCTGTGTTGCCTGATCAAAGACATCTCGCATAGATTCAGCACCATCTGTATAAAATGCAAATAGTTCAAAATTATTAAAAATAGCTGTTTGTATCGCCGTGTTTTCCTTCAAGGAAAGGACGACGGGATTTCCTTCTTCATCAACATTATTTTTATCTAGTGCATTAAGAAAAGGACTCTCTGAGTGGATATAAGCGATTTCTACAATATGATGACCTTCGCGATTCGTGCTGTTCACAAATCCGATTCCCCAAGCCTCTGAATAATAGATATTATCATCTAATTCAATTTCTGCCACGTAGTTACCAGGTCCAACCGTTAAGCTGACATTCGTATTGATATCTTGTGAATCCCCGGTAAGCATATCCCAACTTACTAAAGATGCACCGGTCATGACCACATAAGTGATAATCATCACTAAAATAATGACTCCGATAAAACCCAAACTATAGATCGCGCTTTTAGCTATTTGATCATATCGTTTTTTAACACTTTTAGATTTATTCTTCATCTAAGTTGCCCACTTTCTTCATCACCCATCTAAGAAGGACATTGGTTACTAAAATGACAGCCATTAACACAAGACCAACAGAAAAACGAATATCATAATCTATACCTGAAGTTTCTTTAATGCCCAATAACATTCTAGAAGTCAATGTCGCTGTTGTTGCTAAGGGATTGATTGTAACGCCACTGAATGAATTTCCTGATACCATGGATACCGCAGTTGCTTCACCCAAAGCTCGACCAACACCTAAGATAATACCTGCAAAAATACCGCTTTTTGCACTTATTAAAACAACTTTAAAATAGGTTTGCATCGGTGTTGCAGATAAAGCTAGAGAGCCTTCTATAATATCATTTTTGACTGCTTTTATGGATGTTGCAGCAACTGCTGTGATGGTCGGTAAGGTCATCATAAATAAAACAAGAACAGTCGATAGCAAAGATAATCCGGCTGCTGTTTGATAATTAAATAACGCACCAATCCAAACCACAATTTTTGTGATAACACCTAATCCTATAACACCATAAATGATCGATGGTATGGAAGCAAGCAATTCGACAACTGTACTCAAAAACGAAGAAATCTTTTTCGGTGCAACTTTAGCGATTAACAAAGCGGTTAACACTGCTACAGGTACGGTAAGAACTATGGCAAACAGTACTGCAATAATCGTATTGAGAATAGCAAATCCTACACCATAGTCACTTGATGCCCCCACTGCTCCAGTAAGCCACTGGGATTTAGTTAGAAATGTAATTGGATTTACGGGTGGTAAAATAACCTCCCCTGTTAAACTGTTATATCCAACATAAGAGGATACAAAAGGCATAATCCCTCTTACTGCGATGACGATGATGACGATAATGACAAATGATGCAGATAAAATGCTTGCTACGCGAAAAATATTTCTAAAAATAAAATCTGCGCGGTTTTTCTTTTTGATGCTTTCTGCAGTAATGTGTGCTCTTACTGATTGCATATTAAACTCCTTTATTGACGCTTAAAACACCAATCAGAAGATTGGTGTTTTTAGCTTTATAACGCAACACTAAGTATTATGAGAAATCAGACCATGAAGTAACTTGGCCATTATAGATGCGTTTTAAAGCTGCTGCTGTCATGTTACGATATGGATTGTTAAGGTTGACAATTGCAACAATAGCATCAACAGCAACCACACCTGTTGTATTAGCAGGTTCAGAATCCTTAAATTCTCTCGATGCGAAACCGACCATGATAGACAAGGCATCATCGACAGCATTGTTAGCACCATTCAAACCCTTATATGCATTTGATGATCCCGTATGATTGTGTTCTGGTGTAAAGTTACCAGCTTTAGGTGCGAAGTCTGCCGTTAAGGCTGTTGCTATTTTTTCGACTGAATCAGAACCACCAAACTTGACGGTTAACGCACTATTGTCTTGATCAACGATTGGATGATTCAATTTAACAGTTGCCCAAGGTTGACCCGATGTGACATCAACAATACCGCCAGCAGCTTTTATAGTCGTTAGTCCTTCTGTTGATCCCATATATGCGACAAACGCTTCTGATAACGCTTGATATTCATCAGCTAGATCGCCATAAACTGAATAGTCATCTCGTAACATATAATTGAATTTGCGTGCCAATAAATATTCGCCCGATAGTACGTTTGCTTCTGTAGGTGTAACACCTTCAAAATCTAATCCTCTAAATAACGTTTCATCCAAAGTTGAAAGTGATACATAACCAATGGCGTATTCATCTTGTTGAACAGCTGCGATAATTTCTGAATTCCCAGCAATAATAAATCCAGGTGCTAAGACTGAGTCATCAGCTTCAGCTTCGGCAAAACCAATTTTGCTCATGAATCCTGATCTTGTACCACTCGATGTATCTCTTGTATAGACACTGACGTCCTGATCAAATGCTAGACGGTCAACATAAGTTTTCCATGTTGTGACAGAACCGTCATAGATTGCTTTTAAATCTGAACCACTTAAGTTTGTAAGCGGATTTTCTAAATTTGTGATTGCAACAATAGCATCAACAGCAACCACACCTGTTGTATTAGCAGGTTCAGAATCCTTAAATTCTCTCGATGCGAAACCGACCATGATAGACAAGGCATCATCGACAGCATTGTTAGCACCATTCAAACCCTTATATGCATTTGATGATCCCGTATGATTGTGTTCTGGTGTAAAGTTACCAGCTTTAGGTGCGAAGTCTGCCGTTAAGGCTGTTGCTATTTTTTCGACTGAATCAGAACCACCAAACTTGACGGTTAACGCACTATTGTCTTGATCAACGATTGGATGATTCAATTTAACAGTTGCCCAAGGTTGACCCGATGTGACATCAACAATACCGCCAGCAGCTTTTATAGTCGTTAGTCCTTCTGTTGATCCCATATATGCGACAAACGCTTCTGATAACGCTTGATATTCATCAGCTAGATCGCCATAAACTGAATAGTCATCTCGTAACATATAATTGAATTTGCGTGCCAATAAATATTCGCCCGATAGTACGTTTGCTTCTGTAGGTGTAACACCTTCAAAATCTAATCCTCTAAATAACGTTTCATCCAAAGTTGAAAGTGATACATAACCAATGGCGTATTCATCTTGTTGAACAGCTGCGATAATTTCTGAATTCCCAGCAATAATAAATCCAGGTGCTAAGACTGAGTCATCAGCTTCAGCTTCGGCAAAACCAATTTTGCTCATGAATCCTGATCTTGTACCACTCGAAGTATCTCTTGTATAAACTGAAATTGATGATGCTTCATCAAAATTATCCTCAATCGGATTTTCATTTCCTGTACATGCACTTAATGTAAATGCAAGCAATACTATGAATGCAAAAATAAATTTTTTCATTTTTTTCTCCTTTTTCATTTTAGTCGTCTTCATTGTATGAAAAAGTGGCGTTTTAATCTATCACGTTTATGTAATACTTATGTAAATAAAGCGTAAAAACAAAAAAAGGACCTCGAGGTCCTTCGAATTGGCCTAAAACCAATGTCTTTTTTTAAAAAACAATAACATGCCGCCAGCGATAACTATACAACCAACAACAAAAACTGCAATCGCATATGGAAAATCCAATGCTTGAAAATAATGGAAGTTCATGCCAAAAAATCCAGTCAAAAACGTTAGCGGGATAAATATTGCAGAGAATAATGTCAATGTCGACATAATACGGTTCATTTTCGTTGATTGATTGTTCATATGTAAATCTAAAAGTTGACGCATCATATCTCTTGATTGAAACAGTTTTGAATCTAACCGCTTTAAATGATCTTTTAGATCATCAAAATAGTTCATACTAGAATCTGCTATGATTGAGAGTTTTCGCTGAATCATTTTCTCAACTTGTTCATACATTGGTGAAATAATACTGTGAAGCTGTAACATACGTTTTCTTAAAAGATAAAAAGCGGATTGCTCAAACTGTTGTGATTCGAGCACATTTTCTTCAAATGTTGTCATCTTATTATCTAAATGGTCTAGTAATTCAATGTGGGCGTCCGTGATAATATCTAAAATGTGATAAAAAAGTAGATCCGGTCCTTGTGACTTTAAGTCTTGGTACTCTTTTAAAAGTGGTATTAACTCATTTAGGTATGTTGGTTCCGTTTCATGAAAAGAGATAACGGCATTATCGGTAACATAAACAGAAAGATAATCTGCTTTGATCGTATCTTTATCCATATAACGATTATGAAGTGTCGCAAATATATAAGTATCTTGATAATCAATTTTAATCCGTTGGTTGACGTTAAATATATCTTCCATAATAAATGGTTCAATATGGTATTCAGCTTGAATTTTTTTGATTGTATCAACATCAGTCAACCCACAAACCTGAATATAATTATGGTATATATTTTGAGGTGTGAATTCATCAAATTCAAAAAAATGATCTTGGTCATACTGATAGTGCTTAATCTGTGTTTTTTGCTCATTATATTTGCCTGTATAAACCATGGTTTTAGGTTTAAAATACGGTATTTTTGCCATCAGTATCTTTCTCCTTTTTTAAAAATAAAAAACGATATCGTTTGTGTCTATTATACTGCTAATGCGCGCTATCATTCATCTTCTACAAGTCTTTTTAAGATTTGATCTTTTTATTCATGTTTATAAAAGCCCACAACAACAACCCAATAGCCAATAATCCGATACCCATAAAAATCGATATCATGCTGACGTCATGTTCAAAAACACCATTGTTTACGTAGCCATACATGACAAGCATCAATTGATATTGATCTTCATATCCAGCAAAATATGGATGTGCCAATGCTAACGGTTCTTCTAATAAGACTTGTTTTAACAGTACACTCATATGCGTGAAAGGATTAATAGAAGCGACATTTTTAACACCTTTACCAAGCAGTTCTAGTGGCATATAAATTCCAGACGTAAAACCAACTAAGGTTCCTAAAACGCCAGATAAAGCGGCAAATACGTTAACAGATTTCAATAATGTCACCAAGAAAATCATAATTGATGTGGATATAAATGTATACAAGATTAATAATCCAGAGGCTCTAACAATTACTGAAAAACTATACCAATATCCTGATGCGATACCAACATAAATAATCGTTAACATCCACATGACAAGCGACAAGACGCTTGTAACAATGATGGCTGACAAGTAATAACTGATGATGATTTTCCATCGTTTGACAGGTGTCACTAAAAATGCATCGATGTTGCGTTTCGCCATATCTTCAACAAATATTCCCATGATACCCAAAGATAAAGACATTGAGTTGATAACCAACACGCCACCCATAGTCAAACTGACAACTAAAAAAGTTTTAAGTTCTTCGGGAAACACATCCGGTAGATCAGTTGTATAAGATTTACCAAGAAATAGAATATATAACACCAACAGGATGATAATGCTCAAGAAAGAAAAGAAAACGGCCGAGCGATCTTTTAAAAACGCAAGCATGTGTCTTTTTGTGAGTGACCATAATTCAAACATCGCCATTCACCTCCCCAATCACATTAATAAAGACATCATCCATGGTTCCCTTGATGGCTTCAAAAGACTTAATATGATCGCGATATGTATCAAGTAAGTCAAACATCTCTTTAGTCTCGTTAACATTGATAATGATTTGATCGGCAATTTTATGATAAATGATCTTTTTAGCTTCAAGCTCAGCTACCAAAGCCTTTTTATCATATGCTACAATTTTGAGCCTATCATGGCTGTATTGATTCTTTAACGTCGCTGGTGTCCCTTGGACTTTGATAATACCTTTATCAATAATCACAACATGATCAGCATTGGAAGCTTCTTCCATGTAATGTGTTGTTAAAAATATCGTCAGTCCGTCACGCTTCCGCAAATCGTCGATAACTTTCCAAACCGTTTGCCTAGTTTCTGGATCTAACCCTGTTGTCGGTTCATCCATCAGCAGCAATTCTGGATTAGCAAATAACGCTCTAGCGATTTCTGTTCTTCTCTTTTGTCCGCCAGAGAGTTTACCAAAAGGTTGGTTTTCGAACGTTTTCAAATTTAAAAATGTGCAAAGTTCATCATATCTCTGATTGACAGCTTCTTTTGTTTTTAAATAAAGGGATCCACGATATATGAGATTTTGCTTAACCGTTAATAAATCATCTAATACATTGTTTTGAAAAACAACGCCAATCTTTTTTCGAAAATAGTTTTCATCTGTTTGACCATTTAATAAAACAATACCCGAGTCTCTTTCAAGCAAGGTCGTGATGATGTTGATTGTAGTTGATTTACCAGCCCCATTGGGTCCTAAAAACGCAAAAAGGCTTCCTCTTTTCACTGCAAAGGAAATGCCCTTTACGGCTTTAATTTCTTTGTACGATTTATAAAGATCCTGAACTTCTAATATAAAATCCATATCATTTCCCCTATCTTTTAAACCCATTATAACCTAACTTTTGCAGTTTTTGAAGATAAAAATCGACGAAATGGCTCTAATTTTACGATTTTGTCAATGATTGATTGTCATCAAAATGTCTTGCTCCAAGGGGATTACTGATACACTTGCTAAATTTTCTTCAATCTGATGCACTATATACTTATCATCTAGTTTAAGTTGAAGTATTCTATAGAAAAGAAGTGCTAAATAACAGGTCAAGAAATGTCCTTTGATATGGGATTTTTTCCAAACATAAACTTCTATATCTTCTCATCTAAGAACCCGCTTTTGTTTCTTTGATAAAGTTCTTCATTCTTTGACCAGAAACATAAAAGATGCTCCTAAATCGAATAGGTGGATCCCTTGGATCTTTTAACCAGCCATTCTCTTTCAACTGTCTTTGAATGATGACGTGATAATTGTCTTCGTCATCGCTATAGGCCCAATCCTCTTCTGAATGATTTCCTTTATCGACCACGATCGTCATCTTATCTAAATTGTATGTTTTCTTTATTCATTCTAAGTTTGGATTTATGGCTACTAAATCGTTTGTTTTTCCTGAAAATAGTCATCGCTTCTTTTCTTGGATGCAGGATTCAAACTTCTTGAGAAAACAAGTAGTTTCAAGATGTCATCTCCAATGAATAAACTGACATTGGTCCTCGACTGGTAATCTCTAATGAACTTAGAGATATGTAGTTGTTTATAATTGGTTTTTAAAAAGACACAGCCATAGTTGAGTGGCGATTGGTCGCCACAAAACGCAATTCATTCATATTTAAAGACACTAAAGATTATTCTCAATACTTTATGCTTTAATTCAATTCATTTACACATAATTCTTGACACTACCGTATAACCCATCCGAAATAACAACATAATGTTATAATAAAATATATAAGTTCATTAACACAATCATCTTAATCAAACACATCATATCACACCAAAGTTAGTTCATTGAAAAGAGGTATAAAACATGACTCATTTTGAGGAAATAAACAATCTATTTCTAGAGATTTCTGACACCTATTTTGAAAAGTATCTAAAACCCCAAATCGTTTATATTGAAGAGGGTAAAA
>WOZH01000062.1 GCA_011620375.1 Acholeplasmataceae bacterium | reverse complement strand
GGTAATTAGAGTTGCGATTTAGACATCAAGCCATGTTGCTTAATATGATTCATAAAGAACAAGGATATGAAAAACATGTTCATGATTATCGCGTGCAATTCATGTTGAAAAAACCCCCCGGTTCCTTATTTAAAAAACCGTGTTTTATCTATGTGTTCAAGCGGACAATTGAACCTGAAGAAAAAGAAACAATCATGAAGATGAAGGCGATATATCCAGGGCATATACATATTGAAAGCATTGGATTGACGGATAATGCGGTTTGTATATATTCAAATGTCACTAACCGTAATGTTGATTTGATTTTTTATCAAATGTATGAAAGAATCGAAAAGTTTAGAAAGATGAATTTATTGTCACTTGAGTAGAAAATCATTTGATCAAACAAGAAACCTAAAAGGCTACTAGCCTTTTTGTTTAGTGCTGTATACAGGAAAAAATAATGATGATATGTTATGATGGAAATGGAGTTGATTGGATATGAATGGACAAAAACACTATGAGACTGCATTGTCATATTATACGTTAAATACACCGAAGAAGAATACACTGTTAGCTATTCAACATTTTGAGCAAGCAGCTGAACAGCAGTTTGCTGATGCCTATTATTTTTTGGGTCGCTTTTATGGTTTAGGAGATGGTGTTTCACTAGACCAGAGCAAAGCATGGGACTACTATCAAAAAGGCCACGATTTAGGATCCTATAAATGTGGATACGCTATTGGGCTTTCATATCATACCGGACACGGTGTAGATCGAAATGATGAGTTAGCAAAGGAACTGTTTCGTCAAAGCTATCCATTTATCAAGATGGAAGCGGAAATGGGCGATCCCGTTTCTACACACATACTCGGTACATATTACTATTATGGATTTTATGTTCAACGCTATCTTTTTACGGCGATTGACTGGTTTAAAAAGGCCGCGGATTTAGGTTATAGTGATTCTCAATATATGTTGGGTATGATCTATGAGACTATGGGTGATGACTTGAGCAATGCGCAAGCCCAAGCAAGTATGTATTATGAACAAGCAGCGAAGCAAGACCACCCATACGCACTATACGCACTGGGTATATGGGCGATTGAACTTGAGAACTATAGGCAAGCCGAATTTTATCTTGAAAGAGCTGCTAGACAGCAATATGCATTAGCTGCTTATACACTGGCAAAAGTTTTGGATGAACATGATGCTAAACATCCTTTAAAAGCGTTTGAATGGTTTATGATTGCGGCTAAGCAAGGGCACGTGGAAGCATGTTATTATGTGGGTCTCTATTATCAAAATGGTAAAGGTGTAGAAAAGAATTTGACAGAAGCAATCAAATGGTATGAAAAAGCAGCCATCAAAAATGATCGGGATGCACTCTATCATCTCGCGCTGATTTTAATCAAATTTGAAGAAAAAGATTGGCAGACCATTCATGAACTTCTAAAAAGAGCTGCTGATCAAGATCATCCTAATGCAGCCTACAATTTAGCTGTCATGTATCAAAAAGGGGATGGTGTTGAAACGAATGCGGAACAGACAATTTATTGGTATGAAAAAGCAGCAAAAGCCGGATTTCCTAATGCACAATATAATCTAGGTATGATTTATTTTGAGGGAAAACTGGTCGAAAAAGACGAAAAAAAAGCAAGAGCGTACTGGCAATTGGCAGCAGATCAAGGGTTTCAGCCAGCCATAAAGCTCATCCAATCCATTGATAATTATGAGATATTACAAAAAAGTGGATGGCAGTCTTAATCGCACATCTAAGATAAAGAGTTTATTTGATGAATAAACTCTTTTTTATTGGGTTCAATTGTGATATAATATCGATAGATATCAATATAGATAATTATCTATATAGGAGGGCTCATGGAAAAATACGCAACTTATTTTAAAGTGTTTTCCGATCCAATCAGATTGAAAATTATTCAAATGTTACTTGAAGGACAGTCTTGTAGTTGTACAATGATCAATCAACTTCCTATCTCGCAGCCGACACTTTCATATCATCTCAAACAAATTGCTAATGCTGGCTTAGCTATTGCAGTTCGAGAAGGCAACTGGATAAAATATCACATAGATAAGGAAAAAATCGCTGAAATGTCATCATTTTTAAAATTTTTAAGAGATATCGAAACTGAGGATAAAACATGCAAATTATAAGAGATATCTTTGTTTGGCTCAATGATGCTTTGTTAAAAATGACATGGCTTCAATCAATGGTTAATCGTTTGTTGCTAGATGGCTTTCAAATGGACGCATCGAGCTATTTATTTAAAAGTTTATCATTCTTTTTTTACGACGTTATCAAAATATTCATATTGCTTTCGGTGTTAATCTACATTTCATCATATATTCAAACATATTTTACGCCAGAACGTTCAAAACAAATTTTAACAAAATTTAAAGGTATTCCTGGGAATATCCTTGGTGCATTGTTGGGAACGGTCACGCCATTTTGCTCGTGTTCATCGATACCGATTTTTATCGGATTTACTAGAGCGGGATTACCGATTGGTGTCACCTTTTCATTTCTGATTTCTTCACCGCTTGTCGATTTGGCATCAGTCATTCTGTTAGCAAGCATCTTTGGATGGCCAATCGCATTGACTTATGTCGTGTTTGGCCTGGTTATTGCAGTCATTGGAGGCACCCTTATTGATTGGTTTAAGATGGATAAATATATCGCTGATTTTGTTACGACAAGTAACGATGAACCACGTAATCTTCTTTTAGAACAAACAAAAAAAGAGCGACGTCGTTATGCGCTTGGAGAAGTGAAGAACATCATTAAAAAAGTGTGGATATACATCTTAATTGGTGTTGGAATCGGCAGTATCATTCATGGGTATATACCACAATCGTGGATAGAATCAGTACTTGGTGAGCAAAATCCTTTTTCAGTGTTGATTGCGACAATCGTAGGAGTACCGATGTATGCAGATATATTTGGCACACTACCAATAGCGGAAGCATTGGTCATGAAAGGCGTCGGTATAGGGACTGTTTTAGCCTTTATGATGGCTGTGACAGCATTGAGCTTACCATCAATCATGTTATTAAAACGCGTTGTCAAAACTAAATTATTAATCACATTCATTACCATTGTTGTTATTGGTATCGTTTTGACCGGTTATGCATTTAATGCGTTCAGTTATCTATTAATATAAAAAAGGAGAAAAAAATGGAAATCAAAGTATTGGGACCAGGATGCAAAAATTGCATCAAATTGGAAGAAAACACAAAAAAGGCTGTTGAATCACTAGGGCTAGATGCAACCATTATCAAAGTGGTTGATTACAATGACATCTTATCATATGGTGTTATGCGTACACCCGCGCTTGTTGTGGATGGCAAAGTTGTGATGAGCGGACAAGTACCGTCAACAAAAGCGATTGAAAAACTATTGAAGTGACAGCAAAAGAAGCACTAGACTAAATTTAATATTGTCTAGTGCTTCTTTTTTTTAGTTTGCAGCCAATTTGATAATCTCGATGAAAACAGATACAGCCTGGTGCATTTGATTGATGGAGGCAAATTCAAAACGACCATGAAACTGATAACCACCTGTACCGATGTTGGGACATATCAAACCATCATAAGTGAGCCTAGCACCATCTGTTCCCCCTCTAATGGGTTCAATGATTGGCGTTAATCCCACATTAATGATTGCTTGTTTTGCTAGATTGACGGGGGCCATATGATCTTTAATGATTTCGTGCATATTGTAATAACTATCTTCAATTTTTACTGTAACAATCTCATAATCATATTTGTCGTTTAAGTAGTTTGCTATCCGATTGAAGTCATCTTTTTGTTTGTTAAATAAAGTCATATCATGATTTCTAATTAAATAAGTACTATGAGCAAATTCAACTTCACCTTCCAGTTGATGAAGATGATTAAATCCTTCATAACCCTCTGTATTTTCGGGAGTCATTCCAACAGGTAACATGTGATGAAATTCCATGGCGATGTGTGTTGCATTAATCATCTTATGCTTAGCAGAACCAGGGTGAATGGACTTACCTGTGAATGTTAAAAAGACTGAAGCAGCATTAAAATTTTCATATTCTAGACCACCAACTTCAGATCCATCGGCAGTATAAGCAAAATCAGCTTTGAAAAAATCATGATTAAAACGATCTGCACCGCGACCGATTTCTTCATCCGGTGTGAAGCATATATAAATATCACCATGTTGCTCTTTTGGGTTATCAGTGAAATATTTGGCAACTTCCATAATTTCAGCAACCCCACATTTATCATCAGCACCTAAAAGCGTGGTACCATCGGTAACGATGATATCTTGTCCTATCACGCGCGCAAGACTTGGATAACTTTTGGGATCCATTTGATAAATCGTATTGAGTTTAATTAATGAACCATCATACTTTTCAATTATTCTGGGTTTTACATGATTTCCAGGGGCATCGGGTGAAGTATCAACATGTGCAACTAAGCCAATCGCTGGTGCACCTGTTTTATTTCCTTTAATGTGTGTGTACGTATAGCCATCCTGATCGACAAAAGCGTTAAGACCCATTTCATTTAATTCATTCATGAGAAGGTTGGACAAGTCTTTTTGCTTTTCAGTTGAGGGGCATGTTGGTGAGGCTTGATTAGATTGTGTATCAATTTTTATATAACGTAAGAAACGATCAACAAGTGAGTGCATATATAATTCTCCTTTCGTGTTCCACACTATTATAACGCATTTTAGACAAAAAATTAATATCATTAAGGTGGAAATTCATTTTTTAACAAAAAAGTGAGAAAAAACTTGACAAAGTAAATATAAATTAATATAATTAATATGTGAATCAATAAAATTAAGTTTTGGAGAATTAAATTGGAATATATTGAAGTCTTAAATAAATGTGAATTGAAGGAGTTATCAGCAAAAAAGGCTTATCAAGAGCTCTATACCCAAGATAGCTATCGTAAGTTGCAGCGCGCCCATTTTGTCATACTAAAAATTAGGATTAATAAACGTCTTGGATTAACCGCATTTCTTGCATTCCTATTTGCATTTCCAATCCCCATCGGTATTGTCAAAATATTTCTGGGAAAAAAGCGTCATGAGATTATCGATGAATCATTTCCAATCACCTATGGACAGTTGATTAACGATTTTATGTTAAAAAATATCAACATTGATATACATACCAAAAACGAAGTACGAATTCATATAGAAACATTTTAAAAAGGAGAACAGTCATGAAAAAAGGTAATTATCCCGTGTTAACATCTTGTCCGGTTTGCAAACACGATTTACATGTATCAACCTTAGAATGTGATCATTGTGGGACAATCATTAATGGATCATTCACGCTTTCAAAGTTTAACTATTTAGATGATGAAAAATTATATTTCATTGAAATTTTCATTAAAAATCGCGGTAACATCAAAGCCGTCGAGAAAGAATTAAACATTAGTTATCCGACGGTTAAAAAAATGTTAGATGAAGCAGTTGAAGGACTTGGTTATGCTGTTGATGAAGCACTTGAAACCGGAGAAGAAGAGCGCAAAGAAGTAAAAAAAACATCACGAAAAGATGTTTTAGACAAACTCAGCAAGAAAGAGATAAGTTTTGAAGAAGCGATGAAATTGTTGAAAAAATAAAGAAGAATCTAAATGAGGAAAAAAAGTGAGGAACGAATATGTCAAAAGATAATTTAAAAGAAGAAAGAATGAAGATATTAGAGATGTTGTCAAATGGTACCATTGATGCCAAGGAAGCAGAAGCGTTGTTATCAGCACTTGAATTTCAAGAAGAAGTGGATGCGACCGTGGTGTCAAAGAAAAAAGGACCTTTCAAATTGTTGAAGATTCTAATTGATTCGGCAGATGGCGATAAAGTCAACATTAAAATTCCGGTTGAATTTGCAAAGTTACTTAAGAATAAAAAATTTCAAGCTAACTTTGGTGATGTCGATGTTGACGTCGATTCGATTATCGAGATGGTCACACAGGGTATGGAAGGCGAAATTGTCAACGTTGTATCCGGTGATGGTGATACAGTCAAAATTGTCGTAGAATAAAAACGTCTAAAAACGTTTTTATTTTTGAATGCGATTAGAAATATATTATAATAGATATAAAGTTATTAATTTGAGGTTTTTTTATGTTGTTTGGTAAAAACTTTGGAAAGTACTATATAAAATTCTTACCGTCTTTTATGTTTGGTATTATAGTGCTGGTTGGCGTCGATTGGATTCAATTGGAGATTCCTAGCCTTGTCCGTAGTATCATTGATGAATTAGACCAAGTAAGCCCAATCTCCGAAAATATCATAACAGCTATCCTTAACATCATGGTCATTGCTGTTATTATCACTATCGGTAGATTTATCTGGCGATACACCATTTTTGGTGCGTCAAGACGCATTGAATTTCATTTACGCAACGAAATGTTCGATCACGCAACCAAATTATCACAAAGTTATTATAAAGAAGAAAAAGTCGGTGGCTTGATGACGTTGTTCATCAATGATTTAGAAGCTGTGAGAATGTCATATGGTCCAGGTATATTGATGCTTGTTGATGGGATAACGTTAGCGGCTTTCGCGCTATATCGTATGTTCGTCCTTGACTGGAGAATGACGATAGTTGCTGCTATACCGATGGTTTTGTTGACTTTTGCTATGGTTATGATTCGAAAAGCGATGTCTAAACGTTTTAAAGCTAGACAGCAGGCATTTGAGGACCTTTCTGATTTCACACAAGAAAATTTTTCTGGGATTACCGTGATCAAAGCATTTGTCCGTGAAATTAAAGAATTTTTCGCGTTTAGAGAAAAAAACGAAAATTTATATAACAAACATATCGCCTTCATCAAATATATGGTGGGTATCAATGTTGCGTTAGCTGCGGCGCTTAATATCGTTATTTTAGTAATCATTGTTATTGGCAGTTTTAACGTTATTAATATCGCGCAAACGGGATTTACAGGTGGTCAATTGACAGAATATATCGCTTATTTTTTCACTTTATTATGGCCAACGATGGCATTGTCAAGATTTGTCCAAATTAATTCACAAGCAAAAGCGAGTGCAGAACGTATTTCTTCATTTTTAGATGCTGAGATTGAAGTCAAAGATAGTGCTGAGCTGATACTTGCACCGGAGTTAAAAGGTGAGATAGAAGCCAAAGAATTGGTCTTTAGATACCCAGATGGTGACAGTGATGTGCTTAAAGGAATCTCCTTTAAAATCAATGCCGGTGAGATGGTCGGTATTTTGGGACGCACTGGTTCAGGTAAATCATCTCTAGTGGATTTATTGCTTAGAATATACAATATTGAAAAAGGGATGTTGTATATTGATGGACATGACATTATGGAATTACCGCTTAAACAAGTGCGCGATACGGTTGGCTACGTACCGCAAGACAATTTTTTATTCTCGACAACTATCACCGAAAATATCGGTTTTGCATACAAATCTATCGATGAAGATATTGTCATCCGTGCAGCCAAATTGTCCGATATTTATGACAATGTAATGGAATTTAAAGACGGCTTCAATACGATTTTAGGTGAACGTGGTGTAACGGTATCTGGTGGTCAAAAACAAAGAATATCGATTGCAAGGGCACTGGCTAAAAACCCTGAAGTATTGATTTTAGATGACTCCGTCTCGGCTGTTGATACGAAAACAGAAGATGCCATCATTACGAATCTTCATGAAATCAGAAAGGGTAAAACGACTATTTTTATCGCACATAGAATTTCAACAGTTAAAAAAATGGATAAAATCATTTTACTTGAAAACGGTAAGCTTTCTGCAATTGGTAGCCATGATGAACTCATGAAAACTTCAGAATTATATCGGGATATGGTAAAACGACAACGTCTTGAAAAATTGGTTTCAGGAGGTGACGTCGCGTGAAAGACTTCAAAGATAATACCAGAGAAAGAAGCGACCGTGATGTTTTAAGACGTCTCCTTTCATATATGAAACCGTATAAGAAGCAGTTTTTATTAATTGTTGTGCTTATGCTATTTGCATTGGTGATTGAACTTTTCCCACCGCTGATGGTTGGCTATATCATTGATACGGTTATCAGTGATACACTCGATCGCGAGGGCATGATTTTAAGAGTTATTTTGACTGCCGCTGTTTTCTTAATTGTCGTTGCAGTTGCTAACATTACGGCATATTATCAACAACTATTACTACAAAAAGTTGGACAGCAAACAGTGATGAAATTGCGTGATGATGTCTTTAACCACATTGAGCATTTAGCGATTGAACAAATTAATCAAGTACCAGTGGGCAAACTGGTTACGCGTGTAAGTAACGATACAAATGCGATTTCTGAAATGTATACAAATATTGGCGTTAACTTAGTTCGAAATCTGCTTTACTTAGTTGCAATTGTCATCATTTTGTTTGTCATCAATTGGCATATGACATTATTTGTCATGATTACAGTACCATTTGTCATTTTAGCAAGTGTCATTTTTAGAAAATTCTCGAGGTCAAGCTATCGGCTTGTACGTAGAAATGTTAGCGAAGTTAATGCGTTCTTGTCAGAAAACCTCTCGGGGATGAAAATCACACAGATCTTTAACCAAGAAGATAAGAAACGTTCTGAATTCAAATCAAAAAGTTCTGATTTAAAGAAAAGCTATTTGCGTGAGATACTTGTTTTTGGTATCTATCGTCCTACCATTTACCTATTGGCCATGATTGGCAGTGTCATGGCACTATATTTTGGGTTCCAACAAGTCATTATTGGTGTCTTATCAGTAGGCATGCTATATTCATTTTATCAATATGTTGGTAATTTCTTTGAACCCATCCAACAAATTGCTGAACAATTCAACATGCTACAAAACGCGTTTGCTAGTGCTGAAAAAGTGTTTGATGTCCTAGACACAAAACCCGCGATTGTCGATGCAGAAGATGCAATTGACCTAAGGTCATTCACGGGGTCAATTGAATTTAAGGATGTGTGGTTTCAATATATACCTGATGAGTGGGTCCTTAAAGGGGTAAGTTTCAAAGTTAATCCAGGTGAAACAGTAGCTTTTGTTGGTGCAACAGGCTCAGGCAAAACGACAATTTTGAGTTTGATGGTAAGGAATTATGAAATTCAAAAAGGACAGATTCTTATCGATGGTATTGATATCAGGAAAATCAAGCGCTCATCATTAAGACAAAAGATTGGACAGATGTTACAAGATGTGTTCTTATTTTCAGGAACCATTAAAGACAATATTACATTAAAAGATGAAAGCATTTCTATGGAAGAAGTGCGATCTGCGAGTGAATATGTTGGGGCAAATTCATTTATTGAATCATTACCTGATGGTTATCATCACATCGTTCGTGAACGCGGTAATAATTTTTCAAGTGGCCAACGCCAATTAATTAGTTTCGCACGCGCACTTGTTTATAAACCATCACTAATGATTTTGGATGAAGCGACCGCGAACATTGATAGTGAAACAGAAGAAATTATTCAAGCGTCCCTTGAAAAGTTAATGAATATATCAACGATGCTGATTGTCGCCCATAGATTGTCTACGATTCAACATGCTGATCGTATTATCGTTATGCAAAAAGGTGAGATTAAAGAATCTGGTAATCATCAAGAACTCTTAAAACAACATGGATTATATAGAAGTTTATATGAGTTACAGTATGATGATCAACCCGGGAAGGAAAAGAAAAATGATTGAAAAAAAGCAATTACAATTGCTAATTGATGAAGGTCTTTCAACTGGTGCGGATTTTGTAGAGATTTTCTTAGAAGATTCAAAGAGTCAACAAATGCTTGTTACGAACGGCGATGTGTCACAAATGGGCAGCGGAAATATCCATGGTGTCGGTGTACGTTTGATTCAAGGGGTTGATGAGGTATACGGTTTTACCAATAAAGTTGATGTTGAAAATATTTTTGCATTGATTAAAAACTTACGGTTATCGTTTAAAGGTGAAGTGAAATCAAGCGTGCCACTTGGAGAAAAAAGGCAATATCTCAAACATGCAACAAGATCGATTGAAGACGTATCAAATGATGAGCGTGTCAAGAGACTGATTGAATTGTCGAATATCATGAAAAATCACGATTCGCGAATTGTTCAAGCGATTGCACAATCGCTTGAGAAAAGACAATCGGTTTTAATTGCCAATTCAAAAGGTGTATATCAAGATGATGTCAGAACGTATACACGTATCGTTGTTCAAGCCGTTGCAAGTGAGAATGGTGTCATGCAATATGGTTATGAAGCACCAGGTCGTTATGCGGGATTTGAATTGATAGATATGCTTGATTTCAAGGCTTTAGCAAAAGAAGCAGCAACCACGGCAATTACGTTGTTAGGTGCTGATGAAATAGAACCACAAGTGATGCCTGTGATTTTGAATAACGGATTTGGTGGTGTCATTTTTCATGAGGCTTGCGGGCACTCGCTAGAAGCGACTTCGGTATCTAAAGGCTTGTCGCCATTTGCTGGGAAATTAGGAGAAAAGATTGGTTCAGATGTTGTCACTGCTTATGATGACGGTGATGTCGAAGGCGCATGGGGACGATTGAGTTTTGATGATGAGGGGAAGAAAACACAAAAGAACTTATTAATAGAAAATGGCGTACTAAAGGGATATCTCGTTGATTATCGTCGGGGTATGATGATGGGGTTACCATCAACCGGTTCGGGTAGAAGACAATCTTATAAGTTTTCACCAACCTCTAGAATGAATACGACTTATATTGCACCAGGTAAGGATAAATTAGCGGATATCATTAAGGATACGAATCACGGGTTGTTCGCTAAAAAACTTGGTGGTGGACAGGTATCTCCAGCAACAGGTGAGTTCAACTTTGCTGTTTTAGAAGGCTATATGATTGAGAACGGTGAAATCACCAAGCCTGTTAGAGGCGCTATGTTGATTGGCCATGGTAAAGATATTTTGTTCAAAATTGATCGTGTTGCTGATCAACTAGCATTTGGTCAAGGGATGTGTGGTTCCTTATCGGGAAGTATTCCTGTTGATGTTGGTCAACCACCATTGCGTGTGACAAGCATGACAGTCGGCGGTTCAGGAGGTGCAAAATAATGTATCAAAAATGGATCAAAATAGGCCTTGAAAAAGGATTATCCGATATGGAGGTTTTCGCTACAAAAAATCATTCGCTGCGTCTGGTTGTTTATCAACAAAAGTTAGAACAGCATGTGATAAGCGATGTGGAGAACATTCGCTTGCGTGGGATATATCATGGAAAGATGGCAAGCGTATCATTTGAACATACGGATGAAGAGACAGCCCGTGAAATGATTGATCAACTGATCTCCAATGCTCAAGCATTAACTGTTTCTGAACCCGCCATCATTTATGAAGGTTCAGAACAATATCCAAAAGTGAAACAAAACGATTATGATTTTTCTAATATTTCCGTTATAGACAAAATCAATTTATTAAAAGAAATTGAAGCAGGTATTTTGAAAAGCCAATGGGCAACTAATGTTCAAACAACGGTATACGTTGAAGAAAAATCAGTGACATCTATCGTCAATTCAAAAGGATTAAATTTATCAAGAAACGCAAATTTTGCTTATATCTATACAAGCGGTGTTTTCAAGAAAAATGACGATATCAAGACACAATATTATACAAAGATTGTGAAAAATTACACTGAATTTAATGCTGATGAAGCGATTGATGATGTCGTCAGTAAGGGTGAGAAAAAAGTTGGTGGTAAATCTGTTTCAACGAAACGCTATCCAGTTGTATTCGCCAATGATGTTTTCAGTGAAATGTTAGCTATGTACAGTTCGACATTTAATGGCCAAGCCGCTTTGAGAAATTTGACGCTTTTGAAAGATAGAGTTGGAGAAAAAGTCATGGGTGAAAATGTGTCAATCATTGATAATCCACTTGATGAGAAAGCGCCATTCCAAATACCATTTGATGATGAAGGTGTCGCTTGTAGCCCCCATTATGTTTTCAAAGATGGCGTGTTTGAAGGATTTCTTCAAAATTTAAAAACAGCGAAAATGCTTCATGTTGAACCAACCGGTCATGGCTTCGGTAACGGCATCAGTCCTACAAATCTTTATTTAGTACCGGGTAATGTTGATTTTGATACATTGATTAGACCGATTGAAGAAGGAGTATATATCACGGACACCAGTGGGTTACATGCGGGAGGAAACACCGTATCTGGTGATTTCTCGATGCAGGCTAGTGGTTTTAAAATCATGAATGGAAAAATTGCGCATCCAGTGAAGATGATGGTGGTTTCAGGCAATTTTTTTGATATGCTAAATCACGTAAAAGATTTAGGGAATGATTTGAAATTTGATACTTCATCTGTTGGATCACCAAGTGTTTATATTGAGTCATTAGCGATTTCAGGAGAGGAATAATTCCTCTCCTTTTTTATTGCATCCAATAAAATGTTATGGTATACTTAATATAGAATTAAGGCATACCTTAAAAATGGAGGATGATATCGTGTTGGACTGGTTTATGTCACAACAGACTTGGATACAAGCATTATTAGCAACAACCTTTACTTGGGGTGTTACTGCACTAGGTGCCGGACTTGTGTTTTTCTTCAAAACTATCGATCGAAATGTATTTAATTTAATGCTTGGTTTTGCAGCAGGTGTTATGATTGCTGCATCATTTTGGTCGTTATTGGCACCGGCGATTGAAATGGCTAAAAATCAAGGATCAACCGCTTGGTTAGTTGTTTCCGTTGGCTTTGCATTAGGTGGTGTGTTTTTATATTTGGCAGATAAAACAATTCCGCATATGCATTTTGGTCCTAATCATGAAAAAGAAGGGATTCCAACAAGATTGAAAAGAACAATCCTTTTGGTATTCGCAATTACACTTCATAATATTCCAGAAGGATTAGCCGTTGGTGTCGCATTTGGAGCTATTAATTTCTATACGGGAGGGAATATACTTGCTGCTACACTTGGTGCCATTGGTCTTGCACTAGGAATCGGTATTCAAAATTTTCCAGAAGGTGCAGCTGTGGCAATCCCATTAAGGCAGGAAGGGATGAGTCGGACAAAAGCGTTCATGTATGGACAAGCATCTGGTCTTGTTGAACCAATAGCCGGTGTGTTTGGTGCTATACTTGTGACAAGAATACAAACTTTATTACCATACGCTTTAGCTTTCGCTGCTGGTGCGATGATTTATGTAGTCGTCGAGGAACTCATTCCTGAAGCACAACAAAAACAGTCGACAAAAGGTGCACACTATGCGGTGCTAGGTGTAATGGTTGGATTTATCATCATGATGATACTTGACGTTGCATTAGGATAGAGGTGATTTGATGAATCGTGCAGAAGAAGACTATATGAAAGTGATTTATGAATTGACAGTGCAAGCGAAACAACCCATTGTCAAAACAAATGAACTTTCAGTTCATTTTGGATATACCGATCAAAGTGTCAATGAAATGATTAAGAAACTCGAATCAAAAAAACTTGTTTCTTTCATCCCATATCATGGCGTATCTTTGACAAAAAAGGGACAAATAGAAGCCGTTAGAATGCTACGCGCTCATCGGTTGTGGGAAGTTTTTCTGACAGAAAAACTCGGATTTGCATGGGAAGACGTTCATGTTGACGCTGAACGATTAGAACATAATAGTACGGAAATGTTACTCAATCGATTGGATGATTTTTTAGAACACCCCAAATTTTGTCAACATGGCAACCCCATTCCCAATCGTGATGGCTATATATCATCGTTTTCGACGCTATCATTAGCAGAAATTGATGAGGGTGAACAATTCCAAATCACACGTGTGGTTGATGACAAGGAATTACTAGTTTTTTTGAATGAAAATCAATTACAATTAAACGAGATTATTGATGTTGTGAAATTGGATATGTTCAATGGTTTGATGCATATCAAAAAGCGACAACAGACTATCATATTATCCTTTAAGACGGCACATATGATATTTGGCCAGCGCATGCCATAACCAATGATTAATCGCAACCTTATTGCTGCCGTTTAGAGATTAGTGATGAGATACGTAAAGCATGGTATAATAAGGACATGACAACGAGTCAATACTCATGAAATAATACTGATGAAACGAGGTAATATCGATGGATAAAAAACCCGATATCAGAAAAATTGTTAATGAAACAACAGACAAAATTAACGAACTTGGTAGAAAAGCTAGCCATCTTGTTAATCGCGCATTTGAAAATGTGAAATTTCACGGTAGTTTTCAGGAAGCCTATCAAGAAGCAACTTATGCATATGAAGTTGTCGGTACATCTGACCTCATCGGTCGTCCTGCAACTGTTCGCGGTTTTTTGATTGAAGACGAACTAGAATTGCTTATTCGTATGGATCAAGAAAATCAAGGCTATATCAAAAAAAATATCGCATTGCGTGATAAAAACGATAAGTCGCTCATCCAAATCGATCAAGTTTTTAGAAACACCGTCGTTTATGTCGATTTAAATGTTGATGGCAAGGTCATCAAAGTCGCTTGTTTTCTAGCGACGTATAAAGCCTTTGATAGTGATACATACGAAAAGAATGTTATCAAAGTTGAAGAGGACGAAATCGTTGGTAAAGCACATATGCCAAAGGATAAAACAATAGATTAATGAATGTCGCGATTGTTACTGGCGCTAATAGTGGCATTGGCTATGAAACAGCATTAGCGCTTGCACAAGAAGGTCATGAAGTTGTTTTGGCATGTCGAAATGAAGAACGCGCCCTTTGGGCAATAGAAAAAATGAGGGCTGTTCAGGACAATCTAAAACTGCGATTTATCAAATTGGATTTAAGCAGTAAGCGACATATTGATGAATTTGTCATTCGTTTTAGAACAGTTTATGATCATCTGGATGTATTAATTAATAATGCAGGAGTCTTGTGGGGTAAATACCAACTGACAGAAGATGGATTTGAACGCATGTTCGGTGTTAATTATTTGGGTCATTTCTACCTGACACAGCAACTCGTAGCGTTGATGCCCGATTCATTTTCATCACGAATTGTGACAATAACCAGCATGTTGTATCGGTATGGCAAAATTGACCTCGAAGATTTGCAGTCAAAAAAGAAATATCATCGTATGGGATCATATGCCCAATCTAAATTTGCAAATCTTTTGTTTGCTATGGAACTCAACGAACGATTGAAAGCTTCGGGTAAAAAGATTTTATCGATAGCTGTTCATCCAGGTGTGGTTATGAGTACAAACATCGTCCCAAATCCCATCATTCGTTTTTTAGCAAAATATATAATTGGACCTTTTCTTTCCAGCGCCAAAAAAGGGGCAAGACCGGCTATCGAAGCGGCATTGTCTAACCATATTGAAGGTGGGGCACTTTATGGACCTATCGGTTTATTTGAAGTGTTTGGAAAATTTGGCAAATCGAAACGAGCCCATCGCTATTATGATGCAAAACTTGCCGTGAAGTTATGGAACAAATCTGAAGATTTAATGAATGTATCATTTAGCCTATAGAAGCACATCGATGTGCTTTTTCTTTTGAAAATCCAAGATTTGAGGCTTAATTATGCTATAATCATCTTAAGAAAGAAGGGACCATATGGAACAATATATTAAAACATATAAAGAGCAGTTACAAAAACTTAAAGCCTATGAATACGCGATTTGGCTCATGGGTTGGGATAAAGAAACAGAGACACCTATTCAGGGGTATGCCTATCAAGATGAGCAATTTGGTGTACTCGCGGAAGCCGCTTATAATCTCGAGTCCGATCCAAAATATATAGAAGCGATTGAGCATCTATATGAACACATTAATGAATTGGAAGACCCTGATTTTCAAGTGGAAATTAAAAAGGCTAAAAAATCCTTAAGAATCGTTCAGAAAGTTCCAAAGGATGAATATTTGGCTTATCAGATGCTTGTTCAAACCGCGATGCCTATATGGGTCAATGCAAAAAAGAATAATGATTTTAAAGCTTTTGCTCCAACACTTGAAAAAGTGGTCGCTTTTCAACGCAAACTCGTTAAATACTTAGAAACTGATGAATTGAAAGGATACGATGTATTACTTGACTTCTATGAAGATGGAATGGGTGTGAAAGAATATGACCAGTTTTTTAATACAATTAAGGAACAACTCGTGCCATTCGTTCAAGAGGTAACCAAAACGAACCTACGTTTTCCAAAGCGGTTGAGAACGGGGCCTTTTCCGATAGACAAACAAAAGGAATTAGCGAATTATTTGATGGCAGTGTTCCATTATGATCTCGAAAAGGGATTGTTAAAAGAAAGTGCACATCCGTTCACATCGGGTGTGACAAGCACAGATACGAGAATCACGACACATTATCATGAAGATGATATCAAGTCCTCGATTTTTTCTGTGATCCACGAAATGGGTCATGGGATTTATGAACAACAAAATGATGAGAAATATGATGATACTGCTTTGCATGGTGGGACGACATTGGGCATTCATGAGTCACAATCCCGTATGTTTGAAAATATGATTGGCCGCTCATTCGCTTTTTGGGAAGTCCATTATCCAAAACTTCTTGAATTATTTCCTAAGCAATTGAAACATGTTTCTTTAGTAGAATTTTATAAATTCATCAATGAAGCAAAACGTTCTTTAATAAGAATTGAAGCAGACGAATTGACTTATTCACTTCATATTTTGGTTCGTTATGAAATTGAACGTGCGTTGATTAGTGGTCATTTGAAGGTTATGGATCTACCGAAACGTTGGAATTATTTATATAGTAAATACGTTGGGAAGCGACCAAAAAATGACAGTGAAGGTATACTACAAGATATTCATTGGGCACATGGTTCTATCGGCTATTTTCCGACTTATGCTTTAGGTAGCGCGTATGCAGCTCAGATCTATGACGCGATGAATAAAGATTTAAATGTTGAAACCGTAATTCGCACAAATCAAATTGCACTAATCAATCATTGGTTGAAGGAACACATCCATAAATATGCAGCATCTAAATCTGCGAAAGAAATCATGATGATTGCTACTGGCAAACCATTTGATCCACAATATTACATTGACTATCTCAAAAGAAAGTTTTCTAATCTATAAGAGATAAACAAACCATCAAAGCGGCATTTTCGGGAAGCACATTTAAAAAATAATGAAGGTGGCAATTCATGCCGAGATGTCGAATGAACCGGTGTTTACCAAGCCATTGAAAACGAAGATAGCGCACAAAAATATATCACAAAAAGTTAATGAAATAACTGAAAAACGTCTTTAAAGCGCCTTTTCCACGTAATCAGTGAAGGAAATGTAAGAGGTAGATTGATTGTCACGTACACTGACTTATGGCACATAAGGCTGGCATGTTTTTGAATGGGTCTAGAAAGTTTCTTAGATATAGCGAATAGGAAAAGCATCAAAAAGAGCTTGTTATGAATACTGCATATAAAGGAACCGCACAAGTTAGACCCGCGCAATATGATAAGGAGAATGATCATGATACTAACTGTTGGTGACATGGTAGAACTTACGGCAATCGATTTGGACTACAAAGGACAAGGCGTATGCAAACCAGAAGGTTACGTCATTTTTGTCGCTGGTTTATTGATTGGTGAAACAGCTGAGATACGCATCACAAAACTGAATAAAAACTTTGGAGAAGGCGCCGTTTCAAAACTGTTAAAAATCAGTAAAGATCGCACACATGATACATCTGAATTGGGCAGTATTGAATTATATCATTTAAAGAATGAACAGCAAATCCAATGGCAAGAACACATGACAAAAGAAACATTTAAGAAAATCACACAGTTGGACATCATCATCGATCGCACGCTATCTGATAATCGATTCATCAATTATCGCAATAAATCCGTTTTTCATGTTTTGCCTGAACCGGTTTTAAAGTTGGGCATGTATAAAAAAGACTATACGCTCATGCAAGTGCCTTTGTTCATTTTAGCGGATACATTGACCAATAAGTTTGTTAATCAAATCAATCGCATGACAGCTCCAATTGAACCAAATGTATTAAAACACGTGGTATTTCGCACAAATGAAGACAATCAAATTTTAATCACGTTTGTTTCAACAAAAGAGCATGTTGGTGGTTTAGATAAACTCGTTGATAAGATAAAAAGAGAAAAAGAAGTGGTGGGTATCACATTGAATTTGAAAACCAATCATCACGCGATTATAGGTGATGAATCCACAACACTTTATGGTGAAAACGCGATTAAACAACATCTAAAGACCTTTGATGTTACAATTAATGATCGCTCGTTTTTTCAAGTGAACTGGCCCATGATGAAACAGGCTTATGATGTGATCGCTTCCTATGTGCCATCAGGTAAACAAGTTATCGAAGCATATAGTGGTATTGGATCGATTGGATTCTCAATTCATCAACAAGCAAGGAAACTCATCATGATAGAATCCAATAAACAAAATGTAGACACAGCAAAGCAAGTCATTGAAAAACAAGGCATAAGTCATATTGATGTTATTCATGAACATGTTGAACATGTCATCCAGGATTATGATGGCGATGTATTAATTGTTGATCCGCCGCGCAATGGATTATTCAAACATTTCATCGATCAAGTTTTGAACATGTCGTTTGAGCGAATCATTTACTTGTCTTGTGATGTGAAGACATTGGCAAGAGATGTTAAATCATTCAGCGAAAAATATGAAATTAGTCATGTTTATCCAATCCGCATGTTTCCACAAACCATCGCGATGGAGACACTTGTCATTCTTGATAAAAAAATAATCTTTTAAAAAGAAATCAGTCCTGATGTTTCGATTTTAGCAATCAGTAGGACATACCTACTTTTCACATATGATATGGCATAAAACGGGCCTTTAAATAATTAGGTGGTAAACCTAAAATAAGGCTTTCCAAAATAAGGTG
>WOZH01000041.1 GCA_011620375.1 Acholeplasmataceae bacterium | reverse complement strand
CCTCTATTTCTAGAGTAATATGTGTTGTTGTTAGACTGTCACTATATTCATAATCTTTGGTACCCCAAAATACAATCATTTTATCGCATAAATAGGCTGTTTTTCACTATATTTTGCGACTATACAAGCATCTCTATTGTGCTCATAATACGATATGAACCTAATCAGTAAATGTTTTCATTCCAAAAAGACAACACCATGTTGCCATATTTACTCGACCGATATGTTTCTAAATTCTATTTTAAACCTCTTTTATAAATAAAGAAAGAACAAAAATGAATTATCACTTCTGCTATTTTAGATTTAATATACTTTTAAATCAAACAAAACAGTTTCCAGTTGTTCTTTTCTAATACGCTTGTTTTTCAGGGATAACCCCTCTTACCCCACCTTTAGGATCATCTACATCGCCCTTATATCTAGGAATTAAATGAACATGTGCATGCATGACAGTCTGTCCTGAGACTTCACCGTTGTTCACCCCAATATTATAACCATCGGGATGATACATCCGATCAAACGTGTTCTTAAGCCAAATGATTGCTTCATCAACCGCTTCTTTCTCAGGTTTTGTCAAATCGAAATAATCTTTAGCATGTCGTTTTGTAATAATAAGGATATGTCCTTTGCTGACGGGATATTCATCCAAAATAGCAAATACCAAATCATTTTCATAAACAACATATTTTTGATTCTTTAGAATATCACAAAAAATACACATCGCTTAACCTCCATTTACTTACCTTTTATTTTATGGATTTTAAATGATTAAACAATGACTGGTAAAATTTCTATGTCATTAATGATTTTTTTAATATAGGTCTTAGCATCTTTGATCGCTGTTTCTTCATCTGCATAGTCGGGAACAATCGTATAGATCTCATCTAAATACTCATGTCTTTCAAGTTCGGAAATACCAAAGATACCGATGGTATGTTTTCCCATTTCTTTTGCAAGTTTAGCGATAGCGATTGGTGCTTTACCGAAATCACTTTGCTTATCAAGTTTGCCTTCACCAACAAGCACGATGTCCGCTTCTTTGATTTTAGATTCTAAATTTGATAAATCTTTAATTAACTCGATACCTCTTACCAGTTTTGCTTTCAAAATAGTTAATGCACCAAATCCAGTACCACCAGCTGCTCCAGCACCTGGTACATTGGATAAGTCTTTTCGATAATGCCAATTAACAACTTCTGCAAAATGTGTCATGTTTTTTTCTAAAGTGAGGACATCTTCATCGCTCGCTCCTTTTTGTTTCGCATAAACATGTGCACATCCATTTTCACCCAATAAAGGATTTCTAACATCACTAGCGACAACAATTTTAGTACCACTGATTAACTGATCAATTAACCATGCATCAAACCGATAAACATCACCGATCATGTGGCCATTCATCTGTTTGGTCATCACCAAATCGTTTTTATCAAAAAAGTCGCATCCCATGGCTTGTAGCATTCCTGCTCCACCATCGTTAGTCGCGCTTCCACCAATGCCTAAAACAATTTTTCTTGCTCCTCTGGATATCGCATCCTTAATCGCCAAACCTACGCCATATGTCGTATTTTCGAGTGGGTTTAAATGCTTAGCAACACGCATACCAGCAATGGCATCTAACCCAATATAAGCTTCTTTATCATTAAATAAATACCTTGCTTGTATCATATCACCAGATGGTCCATATGATAAGCACTGTACTTCATCTCCATCCACATAACTCTTTACAACATCTAAAAAATGCTCCCCGCCATCAGAGATGGGTGCTGTTTCGACTTCATAATCTTTTTCCATTAGCGTTTGTCTTACTAATTCAACAACTTCAATTGAAGATATTGATCCTTTAAATGAACCAACAGCAATTAGAATTTTCATGTGTATCCTCTTTTCTTTACACCTTAATCATAACACACTTATCTAGAAAACACTTTTAAACATGATGCGAATACAAGATATAAATGCTTTTATATGATAGCTCAAATTGATCTATACCACATCAACTGCAGGAATTTCAAGTGCCAATTATCATTAAATTCTTGAAGATATATATCAACGCATTCTCGGTTCACGAAAGAACTTTTAAACCGAAAAACAGCTTATTTTGCACACAACAATCACTTTACAACGCTATCTTAAACCATTTTTTCACATATTTCATATTTACTAAAAAAAATTAAAAATGATATTGACAACATGATTCAGCAGTACTATAATATAGGTGTAATAGCACTCAATGCTATAGAGTGCCAATCATATAAAGGAGGTATGTTTATGTTTGGAGTAACGCCATTCAATGGACGTGCAATTCGTAATAACAATGAACCCGATGCATTTCGCGAATTGATTGATGATTTCTTTAGAGATGACTTCTTCCCATTTAGAAATCTTAGGTATGACACATTCAAAGTAGATGTCGAAGAAAAAGATGATGCTTACTTGATTGAGGCTGATATGCCAGGAATCAAAAAACAAGATATTCACCTAGAATATCATGATGGATTATTAAACATATCAATCAATCACGAAGAAAGCAAAGAAGAAAAAAACAAAAACTATATTCACAGAGAAAGAAAACAAAGTGCGATGCAACGGACATTGAACCTTGGTGAATTAGATGAAGAAAAGATTGAAGCATCTCTAAAAGATGGTATCCTAACCATCAAAGCACCAAAGGCAGCCATTGTTGAAACGAAAAAGCAAATTGAAATCAAGTAACAAATGAAAAAGCCCGCTGGGCTTTTTCTATGCTTTATGTCTAATTGGTTGATATGATTTATTGGCTTGATAATAAAACTTCTTTTTCTTTTTAGGTTGATTTTTTTTATGGACAGCTATCTTTTCTTTTGGTTGTTGTTGGGCATATGGATGATATCCAACAACACTAATCGATTGTTTAATATGCCGTTCTACACTTTTTAATAGTTTTCTTTCGAGCACATCACAAAACGATATCGCGGCTCCCGATAAACCTGCGCGACCCGTGCGACCAATCCTGTGGATATACGTTTCTGGTTCTTCGGGTAAATCATAATTAATCACGAATGATAAATTCTTAATATCGATCCCTCTAGATGCCACGTCGGTAGCAACCAATACTTGTGTTTTTCTCTTTTTAAAGTTCGCCAATGCCCGTTCACGGGCATTTTGAGACTTATTACCGTGAATCGTCTCTGCCTTAATTCCCGCTTTGATTAATTCTTTTTCAAGATGATCCGCACCGTGTTTTGTGCGTGTAAAAACTAATATACTATCCATTTGCATCTCATTGATCAAATGTAACAACAACGCTGTTTTTTCTTTCTTACTGACAAAATAAACATGTTGGCTGATTTGCTCAATGGTTTCTGTTACTGGTGAAATCGCAATTCGTTCCGGTTCAGTTAAAATCTCCTGAGCTAGTGACGCAATCGCCGCTGGCATCGTCGCTGAAAACAGCATTGTTTGTCTTTTTTCATGCATGTATTTAACAATTTCTTTGACATCGACAATAAATCCCATGTCAAGCATGCGGTCAGCTTCATCCAAAACGAAATACTTGATATCGTTTAGTCTAATCACTCTTTGTCTTAACAAATCGAGTAATCTTCCAGGTGTCGCGATGACAATATCAACGCCTCTTCTAATTTCTTGTTCCTGTTTTTTTTGTGAAACACCACCGTAAATGACCGTGTGTCTTAATCCAGTATGTTTACCATATGCACGAAAACTTTGCCCAATTTGATTGGCCAATTCCCTTGTTGGTGTTAAAATAAGTGCCGCTTGTTTATGTTTAGGCTCTTTTATCCTATCATTCATGATGTGTTGCAAAATAGGAACTGCAAAAGCTAATGTTTTACCCGTGCCTGTCTGTGCACTACCTAAAATGTCTTTTCCATCTAACAATAAAGGTATTGCTTGTTCTTGGATAGGACTTGGTGATTCATACCCCTTCTCTTCAATTGACTTCAAGATTCGTGGGTTAATATCTAATTCATAAAATGTCATTTAAACTTCCTTTTTCTCTCTGATTTCATATAAAAAGAGGCTTGCAAATAAACTAGCAGCCTCTTAAAAGAATCTGTTTCGTACTAACTACTTAAACAGTATAACACATAATGTGCCTGATACACATTAAAATGTTTGATTAATTATATTCACCATAAGATTCTTCACGTTCTTCTTTCGCAACAAACCTTGAATATTCCGTATCAAATCTGAATGATAATCTAATGCCAGCAATCCCTTGCCTATTTTTAGCAATAGACAGTTCAACATCACCGGTCTTCTTTGCGACATCATGAATATAATAATCACCACGATATAAGAACATCACGATATCGGCATCTTGCTCAATCGATCCAGATTCACGAAGATCAGCAAGCACCGGTCGTTTATCTTCACGTTTTTCAACGTCACGTGATAATTGTGATAAAGCTAAGACTGGCACATGGAGTTCTCTAGCCATTTGTTTCAATGCCCGTGAAATCCTTGCAACTTCTTCTTGCCGATTTCCTGACTTTGTATCCCCTTTGATGAGTTGTAAATAGTCGATGACGACAAAATCTAATTTCTCTTCTTGTTTCAATTTACGACATTTCGCTCTGATGTCAGCCACCGTGACAGCAGACGAATCATCAAAAACAATATTGAGTAATGATAGCGTTTGGATACCACCCTCTAGGTGTTGCCATTCAGCAGCTGATAAACTACCTGTTTTGATTTTGTTGTTTTCAACGTTTGCTTCAGCACTCAACATTCTTGCAGCTAATTGTTCATTGCTCATTTCAAGTGAGAAAATAGCGACACCCGCATGGCCTTCTTTATTCAATTTTGACACATTCATCGCGAGATTCATCGCCATCGCTGATTTACCCATGGATGGACGTGCAGCGAGAATGATTAATTCTTCTGGTTGAAGCCCAGCGGTGATGCGGTCAAGATTATCATAACCCGTCCGTAGACCGGTAATACCACCCTTTTGGTTTCGGTTTCTTTCTGTCTTCTCTTTAACTTCCATGATCACTTCCGAGAGCAATGAGAATTCAGTTGTTTTTCTTTTTTGTGCGAGTGCGAAAATTTCCTCTTCGGCATGTGTGATATAATCGGCTGCACTCTCACCGTTCAAATAGCCTTCGTTAACGATATCAGAAGCAAGTTTGATGACCTGACGCTTTAGCGATCCATCTTTGACAAGATCGATATATGTATTCAAGTTTCTTATTGAAGGCACAGCATCCGATAAATCAAGCAAATAAGCCATACCACCGACACGCTCGAGCTGACCATTTTGTTCAAGCATCGCAGCGACGCTTGCAAAATCGACTTTCAAATTGGCGTCATCGACATCTTTCATTGCTTGAAAGGTGAGCATATGTGCCTCTTCAAAAAAGTCTTCGTTATGTAATTGGTCTTTAACAGCAGTCAGTGTCTTAGGATCCAAGAATATGGCTCCCAAAACGGACCGTTCAGCCTCTTGGTGGTAAGGTAGCGACTTCGGCATATTTGATCTCCTTTTTTTAATCTTAACAAGTGCTCATATTATATCATATATCACTCGTCAATTTCGAGTGTTAATCAATGATTATCAAATATTTCTTCAAATCCCTATTCAAGATAGCAATACCGTTTTGTTCTATAAACATTTTTTGTTATCCCCAAAAAAAACCTATTTTTCAACCACGTTAATTTCAAATGATGCTTTAATATCCTTATGGAGCGTGACAAACGCCGTATAGATACCAACCGAATTAATTTCACTTTGCAATTCCAGCTTCTTTCGGTCAATAACAATGTCGTGGGCTTCCTGAAAAGCTTCAACAATCTGCTTGGTTGTAATCGATCCAAACTGTTTGCCATCCTTGCCGAGTTGAATGCCGATCGTAATCGATTTACCATCGATCTCCGATTTTAACTTTTTCATCAATTCAATATGCCGTTTTTGTTCAGCAATCGCTTCATTTTTTTCTTTATTGAGTTTTTCCACGTTTTCGTCTGACGCTAAAATAGCTTTCTTTTGGTTCAACAAAAATTGACCATATCCATTAGCAACTTCAATGATTTCATCTTTTTTGCCTTTGCCTTTAACATCCTCGATCAATATAATCTTCATTTGTTCTCCTCCACCGTATTCTAATGCTACATATTCTTTCAATTTCTCATAAACATCAATGATGGATGTCTCTTTAACTTGTGCAGCTGCACTTGAAAAGTGACCACCACCACCAATCATTTCCATCAATACTTGTACATTCACTTTTTTCCAACTTCGCGCCGAAACAGCAACCATTGATTCATCCATTCGCGCAATGGTGAAAGCCGCATCGATGCCGTTTACTTGCAATGCTGCTTCGGAGACTTGTGCTAAAAGTGCACGATCTTCATAAATATCTGTCGTCACAATGAATGCGAATCTACCATCGATGATTTCCATTTGGTCTAATAACCTGTTGATTTCCATCGTTCTGACATAATCTTTTCTGAGCCAAGTCTTAACTTCAGCCGGATCCGCACCTAATTCTTTCAGTTTAGATGCGATTTCAAATGTTCTTGATGTCGTCCGATACACGAAATCATTGGTGTCTATCACAAGGCCACCATACATGATAGACGCTTCTAACTCTTTGATTCGAATATTGCTTTCGGCCATATTATAAAAACTCATCATGTCGATTAAAAGCTCAATTGTAGAGGATGCAGAGGGTTCAATAACCGCGAAACTCGCATGGAATCCCTCATCCCCAGCACGATGATGGTCAATGACAATCTTTGGCGTTTTCGTTTCACATAATTCGGGTGCCATCGCGAGATTAGGCGCTTGCGTATCCAATAAAATCAAAAGGCTTTTATCATCGATATGCGCTTTAGCTTCGTCGCTTGTCATCGTGTCTTCGATGATATTAGGTAAACTTTCTTTGACCCTTTGATAAACCATTGTCGTCGTTCTATCTAATTGGATTTCATTGACAATTAACTTAACATTTTTATGCGTCGCTTTCGCCATATAATACATAGCGAGCATCGATCCATATGCGTCAAGATCGGCTTCGTCATGGGCCATGATGAAGACATTATTTGCTTTTTCAATCATATCTTTGACTGTCAATGCGTTGATGCGTACACCAACTCTTGAACTTCTAATTGCAGTATCGCTTTTTGCTCCAAAATATGCAATCTTTTGATCTTGAATATTAACAACAACCTGATCACCACCACGTTTTTCAGCAAGTTCTACGGCATTCTGTGCATAGCTACCTAATTCTTCATAATTGATGTCCCAACTAGCAATCCCCATAGAGACCGATATTCTGACTTTGTGATCATTAGAAATCTGTCTGATCTTGTCGAGCAAATCGAATTTGTGTTCAATCATTAATTCCAAATTTAAACGATTAGAAATAAAAACCAGTTTATCATCATCATATGGTTTTAAGTAGCCATCATATTGATGAGCCCAGTCATTAATAGCCGCTAAATATGCACCCTGTAGTGAAGATTGTTCCGACACATCAAGCAGCGATAATGATTCTTCCAAATTATCCAAATAAATGATGCCCAGCGCTGGGATTTGCTGATGATAGCGATGACTGACCTGTTCTCTTGATGTCACATCAAACAAATAGAAAAATTTTAAATCTGGACGATACGTTACATCATAATACTTTTGTTCGATTTGCACCATGAATGCTGTATTGCTATTTTTAGTTGCTTCAAAAAGCTTTTCACTGACGTCTTGTAGTCGTCTACCCGTCACACGGTTCGAAAAAATCGTCTGCGCGTGCGGGTTTGCCCATTTGATTTCAAAATCTTCGTCACAGGCCACAATACCAATGGGCAGTTCATTAAAAATCTCATCACCAACCTGCGATACATGATATGACAATTTCGTCCACATTGATAATCTGTTTTGCAGGGTAGCGATTTTATGTCTCGTTTGTTCGCTTGTAACGATGGAAATCGCAAAAAACAACATACCTGCACCGACAATGAAAAAGGCGAATGCTGCAATCGATGCACCAGTTGCTAAATTTAGATAAGGCAGATAAACGACGACGCTTATGATAAAAACGACAATTGCAATCGCCAAGATAATCCAACGTTTCACGGTTTCACCCACTTTACAATTATTATATCAATAATGATAACTTTATTCAATTGATCGATTAAAGAAAAACCGCTTCCAAAGCAGCGGTTTTATGGTTCAATTAGTCTTTGACAAATGGTAATAATGCCATATGTCTCGCACGTTTGATTGCTATCGCCAATGGACGTTGCCATTTGGCAGATGTACCCGTCACACGTCTTGGTAAGATCTTACCGCGGTCGGTAATAAATCTCTTCAATAATTCAACATCTTTGAAATCAATATGTTCAACTTTGTTTTGGGTAAAATAGCAAACTTTTTTACGGCGCTTAAAGCCACCGCCTTTATTATTTCGATATGTTGCCATATGTGTGTTTCCTCCTCGTTAAAATGGTAAATCTTCTTCTGCGGCGAGTTGTTTACTTGTCTCATAAAACTCGTCGTTATCATTTGATGATGGCTCAGGTTGTGAGTATTCATCATTATTTCCGCTGTTATCTCCTCTTGACTCTAAAAACTGAACAGAATCACAAACCACTTCTGTGACATATCGCGTATTGCCATCGACTTCATAAGTACGTGTTTGAATACGTCCTTCGATACCGAGCAAAGCGCCTTTTTTAATGTACTGTGCAAGGTTATCTGCCTGTCTTCGCCATACAACGCACTGGATAAAGTCCGCTTGACGTTCACCAGATTGATCTGCGAACTGTCTGTTCACGGCTAGTGTGAAGTTAACAAAACTAACGTTTGATTGAGTTGATTTAAGCTCTGGGTCTTTGGTGATGCGACCCACTAGAATCACACGATTAATCATCGGTTATTCCCCTTCCTTCACAACAATGTAGCGTATTACTTGCTCAGTAATTCTTATGACACGGTTGAATTCTGCAACAGCTTCCGGCGTCGCATTAACGAGTAGCCACACGTAGTAGCCTTTTTTGTAATGATCGATTTCGTAAGCCAAATCTTTCAGTCCTAATTCCTTGAGTTCAAGAACTTCCGAATTCAAATTAACGAATATATTATTAAAGTTATTAACAATCGTTTTGATATTCTCGCTCTCTTCGGTTGGACGGATGATATACATGACTTCATATTTCTTCATCTTTTTCCACCTCCTTCTGGTCTGTGGTCTTTATTCGTATAAAGACAAGGATTTTTCATGCTAGATAATTATATCATAGAACCCTTTGAAATACAATGTATCGCATCAGTTTTCTAAAATCATTTTGTGAATCAGTGAATACGCTAAAGAAACAGCCTTTTCAATGGCTTGAACACGGGTTTCTTGTTCAAAAATAATCGTTTCACAAAGCGTTTTTTTGCCATTGGTCGCTGCGACAAATACCTGTCTCTGATCAGAGCCAAACTGCAAGGTTGGACCGGCATCACCTGTGATGCCGACGCCGATGTTCGCACCAAGTTCCAAACGAACACTTTCCGCCATCGCTTTCGCCACAGGTTCACTAACGATACCGTGTTCCTCAATAAAGCGATAATTAATACCTAGCACATCATATTTAACAGATTCGGCATATGTCACCAGACTACCTCTCAAAACTTTGGACGCACCTGGGTTTTCAACAATTTTATAACTCGCCAACCCGCCCGTCATGCTTTCTGCAAATCCAACAGTCAAATCATTTTGAGCGAGCAATATGAAAATTTCTTTACCGGTCATGATAGTTCAATATCATAGGTGTGTGTGACAAATGTTGTACCCTCTAACCGAACAATAGTTACGCTAAATGAATCGCCAAATTGAGCACCACTCAAAATACCAGCAATGTCAGCAACCGTATTGATCGTAGTATCATTAACAGCGACGATTAAGTCGAGTTCTTCAAGCACACTTGCAGCATTTCTTGTATAATCAAAACCGATGACAACAACACCGTGTGCTCCAGATTCGAAGAATGACGCATTATCCGGATATTGTTGTAAATAATCAGCAAGTTCAACAACTGTTACACCAAGTTTTGGCGCTCTAACAATGTCGATATAATCTGCTTCATCAAATCCTCTAACCACTGGAGCAATCGTGTTAATGTTGAGTGAAAAATTCAATCCTTCCGCTGCGATATCGCCATTTTCAGTTGCAATCCACGCATCTTTCGCAACATTGATGGCAATGACATCACCATTAAGGTTAAACAATGGACCACCACTGTTTCCTGGATTCAATTCCGCATCATGCATGATTGCTAATCCGTTGATACCATTATAGGTTTGTGATTCAAGACTGACGACACCTGAAGTCACATAATTGAAATTCTTTAAATCCTTCGGTGTGCCAATCGCATAAACGTCTTGACCTAAGACAATTTCAGTCGTTATATTTTCAGTAATCGGTTTAATATCTAATGCGGGAAAATTAATACTCGTCACGAAGCGAACAACCGCGATGTCATATAACATACTACCTTGGTAATCCTGTGCTGGAATAGCCGTTGTTTCATCACCGTAATAAACTTTGATTTCACCACCATCTTCAATCACGTGATAATTGGTTAACACGGAATAAAGATACTCACCGACTGTAGCGGTTGTTTCTTTATTGAAAATAACACCAGAACCAAAACCGCCATCCGTTTGTATCGCGACTACGGAAGGTTCCACGCTTTGCAGCATTTCGATACGAATTTGTTCATATGTAACCGGTGATACGTATACGTCTTCAGCACGTGTATCAATACATGCGACAAGCGTAAATACCATCAAAATGGTCATGAGTAATACAGTAAATTTTCTTTTCATAATATCAGTCTCCTAAATGAAATAATTGTTTTGCGTTTGCAGTCGTTTGTTGAATGACTTCCATCAGAGTCAATCCTCTGAGTAAAGCAATTTCTTTAACAATGAGTGGTAAATATTTCGGTTCATTGCGCTTTCCGCGATGTGGCATCGGTGCCAAATATGGACTATCTGTTTCCACCAGTAATCGATTAAGGGGTATACGGGTTGCGACGTCTTTTGCTTCCTTACCGTTTTTGAACGTGACCGGACCATCAATACCAATATAAAATCCTAAATCAATCGCTTTAGATGCATCTTCAAATCCTGAGCTGAAGCAGTGAAAGACACCTTTTACTTTACCCTTGTAGGGTAGAACTGCTTGATAGGCTTCAGCGAATGAATTCCTTGTGTGAATGATAAGTGGTAAATCATATGCAATCGCTAAGCGAATCTGTTGATCAAATATGTCTAACTGTTGTTTTAAATTATCTTGTCGCCAATGAAGATCAATACCACATTCGCCGATAGCAACCACCTTAGGATGCGATAAATAATCTACGATTGTTTCAACACCACCATCATCTGCGACGGACGGATGAATACCCACTGTTGCGTAGAGCCCTTCATATTGTTCTACAATCGAGAGCGCCTTTTTATTGGTCTTTGCATCAATTCCAATCACAATAATCGATTTAACACCATTTTCAAAAGCATTTTTGATGACCATATCGACATCTTTATCAAAGTCTTCAAGGTTCAAGTGAGCATGCGAATCGATCATGAAATCATCTCCTATTCTCGATAATATTATAACACTATCTTGCATGATTTAATGATGTGGAGCACATTCTCGTCATTTTTACATAATCACATTATGCAGAAAAGACCTCCTACAGGAGGTCCATTAAACCACATACTAATAACAAACATCGCGGTTATCATCTTTATGATTTGTTTTTCATTAAATCATAATTAAATCTATAAGCATAACAAAAAAGAGGTCAAATAGACCTCTTAAAATGTTTGTCTTAAACTTTATTCAGTAATCTTAACAACTGAACCAGCACCAACTGTACGTCCACCTTCGCGGATTGAGAACTTCGTTCCTTCTTCCAAAGCGATTGGGTGAATCAATTCCACATTCATCAATGTGTTATCACCAGGCATGACCATTTCTGTGCCTTCTTCTAATGTAATAACACCTGTAATATCAGTTGTATGGAAATAAAATTGTGGGCGGTAATTTGAGAAGAATGGCGTATGACGTCCACCTTCTTCTTTTGATAAGACGTAAACTTGAGCTTGAAACTTAAAGTGTGGGTGTACGCTCTTTGGTTTAGCTAAAACTTGTCCACGTTCAACTTGATCACGGTTGATACCTCTTAAGAGAGCACCGATGTTGTCGCCAGCTTCAGCATAATCAAGAAGTTTTCTAAACATTTCAACACCAGTTACAACTGTAGTCTTTGTGTCACGAATACCAACGATTTCAACAGAATCGCCGACTTTCAATTTGCCACGATCAACACGACCAGTAGCGACTGTTCCACGACCTGTAATCGTGAAAACATCTTCGACTGGCATTAAGAAAGGCTTGTCAGTTTCACGTTTTGGTGTGTCGATGTATTCATCAACAGCCTTCATCAATTCTTCAATAGATTTGACCCATTTTTCTTCGCCATTCAATGCACCGAGTGCTGAACCGCGAATCACAGGAATATCGTCTCCTGGAAAATCATATTCAGTCAACAATTCGCGAACTTCCATTTCAACTAAATCTAATAATTCTTCGTCATCAACCATGTCTGCTTTATTTAAGTAGACGACCATCTTAGGTACGCCAACTTGACCAGCAAGCAAAATGTGTTCACGTGTCTGAGGCATTGGGCCGTCAGCAGCGGAAACAACAAGAATTGCACCGTCCATTTGAGCAGCACCAGTAATCATGTTTTTGACATAGTCAGCATGTCCTGGGCAGTCAACGTGCGCATAGTGACGGTTTTCCGTTTCATATTCAACGTGCGCAGTGTTAATTGTAATACCGCGTTCCTTTTCTTCTGGAGCGCTGTCGATTGACGCGTAATCTTTGATTTCAGCAAGGCCTTTTGATGCAAGCACAGTGGTGATTGCTGCCGTCAGCGTCGTTTTACCATGGTCAACGTGGCCGATTGTACCAATGTTAACGTGTGGTTTGGTTCTTTCAAACTTTTGTTTTGCCATTTTAATGGTTCCTCCTAATTTATGCTATATCGATTATTTTTATAGGTTTTTTTACATACATATTGTATATGATAAACTGATTTTTTGCAAGCGCGTACGCTTAATTCGTACCGCGTTTCTTTATTATTTCTTCCATGACAGACTTCGGTGTCTTATCATAACGTGCAAATTGCATGACGAAGTTGGCACGACCTTGTGTGTTTGAACGTAAACTCGTTGCGTATCCAAACATTTCAGCAAGTGGTACAAATGCCCTGATTGACACAGCATTGCCGCGTGTTTCTTGACTTTCAAGATGTCCACGACGCGATGTGATATCTCCGATGACATTGCCAACATAATCATTGGGTGTGACGACTTCTACATCCATGATTGGTTCTAAGAGCACTGGGTTTGCTTTTGATTTTGTTTCTTTTAATGCCATGGAGGCAGCTATCTTGAATGCCATCTCAGATGAATCGACTTCATGGTATGATCCATACTTCAGGGTCGCTTTGATATCGATGACTGGATAACCAGCAATGATGCCATTAGGCAATGCTTCTTCGATACCTTTTTGAACAGCTGGGATGTATTCTCTAGGAATAACACCACCAACAATCTTATCAACAAATTCAAATCCCTTGCCGGGGTTCGGTTCAAAGTTGATAACGACATGACCATATTGACCACGACCACCTGATTGACGAATGAATTTTGATTCAATTTCAGCAGATTGATCAATCGTTTCCCGATAACTAACCTGTGGTTGTGCGACATTCGCTTCAACCTTGAATTCACGTTTCATTCTATCAACAATGATCTCTAAATGCAATTCACCCATACCAGCAATAATTGTTTGACCTGTTTCATGATCAGTAAACGTCTTGAATGTTGGATCTTCTTCTGCAAGTTTTACAAGTGCGATATTCATCTTATCTTGGTCTTGTTTCGTCTTCGGTTCAATGGCGACATTGATTACTGGTTCAGGGAATACCATCGATTCCAAGATGATATCGCCACCGACGACTGTCAACGTATCTCCGGTTGTTGTATTTTTCAATCCGACGACTGCTGCGATATCTCCCGCATAAATCTCTTTGATTTCTTCACGAGAGTTTGCATGCATCTGCAAGATGCGTCCAAATCTTTCTTTTTGGTCCTTGTTGGTGTTGGTCACATATGAACCAGCATCGATATGCCCAGAATAGACTCTAAAGAACGTTAAACGTCCAACATAAGGGTCTGTCATCACTTTAAATGCTAATGCCGTGAATGGTTCATTATCATTAGGATGGCATTTCACTTCTTCACCATCATCGTTATGACCAACAACAGCTTCGATATCTGTTGGTGCTGGTAAATAATTGACAACAGCATCCAACATCAGCTTGACACCCTTGTTTTTAAACGATGAGCCACATATGACCGGAAAGAACTTGACAGCTAGCGTTCCTTTACGAATAGCTGCTCTAATTTGATCATTTGAGACCTCTTCTCCTTCAAGGAATGCAATCATGATATCTTCATCAAAATCGGCAACCGCTTCAATGAGTTCCATGCGTTTTTCTTCAACGATATTCAAAAGCTGTTTTGGAATGTCAATTTCAACAGCATCTTCAGCTTCACCACCATCATAGTGATATGCTTTTCTTTCGATGATGTCGACGATACCATTGAAATCTGCTTCAGCACCGATTGGCCATTGAATGGGGACAGCCTTGACACCTAACCGTTGATGAATGGTTTTGATAGCATAAGCAAAATCAGCACCAGTTTTGTCCATTTTATTGATGTAAACGATACGAGGCACTTTATAATCTGTCGCTTGGCGCCAAACCGTTTCTGTTTGCGGTTCAACACCAGCTTGTGCATCGAGTACAGTGACTGCACCATCTAGTACACGCAGTGAGCGTGACACCTCAACGGTGAAATCGACGTGGCCTGGTGTATCGATAATGTTAATTTTATGATTTTTCCAGAACGCTGTCGTCGCAGCGGATGTAATCGTAATCCCACGTTCTTGTTCCTGCGCCATCCAGTCCATCGTTGCTGCACCTTCATGTACCTCTCCGATTTTATGGATTTTACCGGTATGAAATAAGATTCTTTCTGTCGTTGTCGTCTTACCAGCATCTATATGTGCCATGATACCGATATTACGAACTCTATTAAGCGGGAATTGACGAGGCATAATATCTCCTCCTACCAGCGATAGTGAGCGAATGCTTTATTCGCTTCAGCCATGCGGTGTACGTCTTCACGCTTCTTCACTGCAGCACCTAAACCTTGAGATGCATCAATAATCTCCTTTGCAAGTTTTTCTTCCATAGTTTTTTCATGGCGAAGTCTTGCATAATTGATAAGCCATCTTAATCCTAACGTCTGTTTACGTGTAGCTCTCACTTCAACCGGAACTTGATAGTTCTGGCCACCGATACGACGTGAACGGACTTCTAATACTGGCATAATATTAGCCATGGCTTCATTGAATACATCAATGGGTTCGCGTCCTGTAACTTCTTTGACACGATTGAAAGCACCATATAATATGCTTTGAGCTGTTCCTTTTTTACCATCTAACATGATTGTGTTTACAATGCGTGTTACAAGCTTTGATTGGTAAATCGGATCAGGTAATACGTCGCGTTTTGCGATGTGTCCTTTTCGAGGCATGGATTCACCTTCTTCCTTTCGAATGATTTGTCATTTAATTATTTTTTCTTCGGTCTCTTAGTACCGTACTTTGAACGTGCTTGTTCGCGGTTTTGAACACCTGAAGCATCAAGTGTACCACGTACGATATGATAACGTACACCAGGTAAGTCCTTTACACGTCCACCACGGATCAAGACGACACTGTGTTCTTGCAGTGAATGTCCAATACCTGGGATGTATGCTGTAACTTCTGTTTGATTTGATAAACGAACACGAGCATATTTACGCAATGCTGAATTAGGTTTCTTAGGTGTCATGGTCGTTACACGTGTGCACACACCACGTTTTTGTGGGGAATTGTAGACGGATATTTCTTTTGCTTTGGAATTATATCCGTAGCCTAAAGCTGGTGACTTTGACTTGTAATTTTTCGTGGATCTTCCTTTTGTGACTAACTGTTGAATGGTAGGCATATCTAGCGGTTCTCCTTTCCTTCACACATATCCATGTGTTTCTTTTTTCTTTTTAAAAAATTTTATTGGCTTTGTTAAGCCACTTTAAAGATTTAGATTGTGTATATTTTACACAGCGTTTTTATTATATAATAAAGTCACTATGATGTCAATCTTTTTGTGTCTGTTTTACGTAAAAAGCAAAGAAAAAATACCATAGCCAAACGCTCTGGTATTTCTCTTATTTTCACAATGCTCTTCCATTAGTCTTTATGAAGCGCAACATTCATTCATGATCTTTACTGATTTATATTTTTTATTGTTTTATTGCATAACTATCATCGCCACGTTGTGCTTTAAGATTTGAAAATCCATACAACTTATCAATTATCCAGTGCACAAAGCGTGATGGTAGCCATTTATTTAACCATAAAAAGACTTGATATTTGAAGCCAATCACTTTATGTAACGGCATGCGTCTTCTTAAAACAAGTTTACCAATCACTTTCCCAGCAAAAGCAACATCAATACCATTTTGCTCATCATTTTCCATGACCTTTAGCGAACGAATAACACGTCTTTTATATCTTGAACTTTCATCTTTGTTTTTTCGTCTATTTTGTGTAAAACCCGTTTTAATATCTCCGGGTAACACGGTACACACTTGAAAACCAAATGGACGCAATTCAATATCCAATGCATCCGATAACGATTCTACGGCAGCCTTGGAGCTGCTATAAAACGCTTGAAAGGGAATCGAGAATCTACCTGCTACCGAACCCAAATTGATAATTTTGGGGTGGGCTGTTTTGTGCATATAAGGCAATGCGGCTTTCACAGAATAAAACACGCCCATCAAATTGACATTAAATAAGTAATGAGCATCTTCGAGTGATGTCGCTTCGACTGAACCGGCAATACCCATACCGGCATTGTTGATTAAAACATCAATCTTTCCTTCAATATCAAAGATTTCCTTATAAGCCAATTTTAATTGTTCATAATCGGTCACGTTCGCTTGAATCGCATTGACACCTTTAGCAACCACTTTCGATCTAGCGATACCATATACGATATGGCCTTTTGCAGCCAGCCATTCGGCTGTTGCTAAACCAATGCCCGATGAAGCACCCGTGATAACAATTACTTTTTTAGTCATTAATCCATCAAATCCTTTGTTTCCTCTAGTACTGCAGCGATTTTCTCAATCGCTTCATCCATGAGTTCTTTCGTATGCGTCGCCATATAGGATGTTCGTATCAAGCATTCCCCAATGGGAGTTGCTGGCGGCAAGACGGGATTGACATAAACACCACGTTCAAATAATAGGTTACACGCGACCATCGTGCGTATCGGCGTATACGTATAAATCGGAATAATCGGCACCTTTGATTCTCTAATTTCAATGCCTTTTTTCTTTAATCCCTGACGCATATAATCAGCAATCGCCAGTAATTCATGGGCGCGATTTGGTTCTCTCTTCAAAATACGAAGCGCTGCTAACGCAGCAGCTGTGTTTGCTGGTGGAATAGCTGCTGAAAAGATATATGGTCTAGAATTATGTCTAATATAATCAACGACATCATGGTCAGCAGCCACATAACCGCCTATGCTGGCAAGTGATTTCGAAAATGTGCCCATAATAATATCCACTTCTTTTTCCAAACCGAAATATTCGGCTGTACCTCTGCCATATTCACCAATAACTCCAAAAGCGTGAGCATCATCAACCATGATGCGTGCTTCATATTTTTTTGCCAATCTGTTGATTTCAGGGATTTTAGCAATATCACCTGACATTGAAAAGACACCATCAGTCACGATGAGTTTTCCCTTATTAGGATCTGCTGTTGACAATTTGCTTTCCAAATCATCCATATCATTATGATTGTATCTAATCACTTCTGCATAAGATAGTCTTGTCCCATCATAGATGCTTGCATGATTCTCCTTATCAGAGAAAATGAGATCATTACGTCCAGCAATCGCAGATATAATGCCTAGATTAGTTTGGAATCCTGTTGAGAAAATCGTACAATCTTCTTTATGTAAAAATTCAGCTAACTCTTTTTCAAGTGTTTGATGCAAATCGAGTGTCCCATTTAAAAATCGCGAACCCGACACACCGGTGCCATACATTTGTGTCGCCTCAATAGATGCTTTAATGACATCTGGATGGGATGTTAATCCTAAATAGTTATTAGAACCAATCATGATTTCCTGATGACCTTCCATGTTGACCACAACATCCTGTTTAGACGTCAAAGTGTGAAAATAAGGGTAGTGTCCTGCTGCTTTAGCTTTTTTTGCTGAATCATAAGTATAACACTTTTTAAATAAGTCCATGTTGTTCCTTTCTAACTCAAAAATATGCATTTTATTCTATTATATACGATTTTAGTGAAAATGACGTCACTTCTTTTTACCACTATGTGGTAAGTATCTCATCATCATTGATAAATCGCTTTGTTTCTTGGCTTTATCGGTCTTTTATCATATTTTTCGTTTTCATTGTCTAACAATAAAAACCATTAATTGTGATATATAAACTACACATCATGGTGTTCTGAATTATTTTTCACCATACTTAATTGCGATTTCGGCGGCTAACCTCGCATTGTTATAAACAAGTTCAAGGTTGGCTTTTAACGACTCACCTTTGGTGTGCGTCTTAATAAAATCCAATAAAAATGGTGTCGTCTTTTTCCCTGTAATACCTTGTTTTTTGGCTGATTCAATCGCGATATCAATCGCTTGATTGATTTCATGAGGATCTTGACTATACGCTTCTGGAATCGGATTAGCAACGACAACCCCACCGCTGATACCCAAGCCCCATTTTGTTTTCAACAAGTCAGCAATTTCTTCAGCTGAATCCAAACGATACGTCACTTGATGACCACTTTTTCTAGTATAGAAAGCAGGTAGTTCATCGGTTTGATAGCCAATGACTTCAACACCTTTGGTTTCTAAATACTCCATCGTTAATCCTAAATCAAGGATTGACTTCGCACCAGCACAGACCACGCATACATCCACATTTGAAAGTTCCTCTAAATCTCTAGAGATATCAAACGTTTCTTGTGCGCCACGATGCACACCACCAATGCCACCGGTTGCAAACACTTTGATACCAACCATATTGGCAATCAACATCGTGGCCGATACAGTGGTTGCTCCAGTCATCTTCTTTGACACAACATATCCAAAATCTCGCTTGCTGACCTTTAAAACATTTTTTTCTTTCGCGAGATCGGTCAATTCATCCGGTGTCAATCCAACCTTGATTACACCGTTAATAATCGCGATTGTCGCGGGAACAGCCCCCTCATTTTTAATGATGTCTTCGACATGCTTCGCCATCTCAACATTGGTAGGATAAGGCATACCGTGAGAAATGATTGTTGATTCTAGTGCGACAACCGCTTGTCCATATGCCAATGCTTTTTTTATATCTTCTCTAACGTCTATTTTCATATCTCTACCTCTTCTAATGCAGAAACCGACATTTGATCTGAAACCGCTTGATTTGATTGTACCGTTAATATGGCAGCTTTTCTCGCATATAGCAACGGATCTAAACGCTTGATTTTCGCATAGATAATACCCGCGAAAAACGCATCACCGGCACCAGACGTATTTTTAGCAACAATGGGTGTGGATGGATATGTTTCAGCATGTGTTTTGTCCATAAAAAACGATCCTTCCTTACCCAGTGTGATATACACTTCTTTCACACCTTTTGACAAAAAATAACTGCCCAGCACTTGTGGATCTTCCTCTTTGTGCATGCCAGATAAATATTGTGCTTCCAAACGATTCATCTTTAAAGCAGTAATCTGCCTTAGATGCGGTTTAATTCGATCTGCTTTTCTAGCTGATATGACATCAACATAAAATGGTTTTTTATATGTTTCAAAAATATAGGATAACGTGTCTTGATTCAAATTGGTATCAACAACGATGATATCCGCACTTTGAAAAATTGCATCTTTAATTTTAATATCATCCTTGTTGACGAGTTCAATGTCATCCATCGCAGCAATCGCGACTACATTATCTTTTTCGTCATTCAGAATGGAGATATATGTCGGTGTGTGCTCTGTTTGAATGATAGAGAGTTTAAGCATGACATCTTGTGCGTTCTGCATGACCAGTTTTCTACCCTCATCCCTGCCAACGGTTGTAATCAAAGTTGTATCAATACCAAGTCTTGCAAGATTCTCTGCGATATTTCTACCAACACCGCCCAAAGATTGTTTCAAATATCCTGGGTTAGAATCCGCCATGATGATTTTTTCTTTCGGATAAGCGAAAACGTCAATCACCGATCCACCAACAACAAGTACTTTTTCCATGAAATTTCCTCCTGTAATTGTTTTCATTATAGCAAAGTTCCCATCAAAAGAGAAGAAAGAGCGCAATCATTCGCGCTCTCAACCCCATTAGTAATCATATGGTTCTTCAGGTTCTTCTGTATAAGTATTGGAACGATCAAATTCAAATGAAGATTCTCTAAGAATGCCCGTACCAGCAGGAATTAATCCGCCGATGATCACATTTTCTTTTAAACCGTGCAATTCATCCACTTTACCTTTGATTGCCGCATCCGTCAAGATTCTTGTAGTTTCTTGAAAAGATGCTGCCGATAAGAACGAATCGCTTCGCAAGGATGCACGTGTGATACCTAACAGAATGGGACGACCAACTGCAGGTTTTTTGTGAGCAAGGAATGCTTTTTTATTTTCCCGTTTGAATTCTGATACCGATACTTCAGTACCTGGCAATAAATCTGTTTCACCTTCGGTAACAATTGTGATTCGACGCAACATTTGTCTGATGATGAGCTCAATATGCTTATCTGAAATCTCAACACCTTGGGCACGATAAACTTTTTGAACTTCTTCAAGGATATAGGTTTCTGCAGCTTCTGTAGAAACAATTCTTAAAAGTTCTTTAGGATTGATCGAACCAAGTGTCAACCGTTGTCCTGCACTAACAGATGAGTTCTTGCGGACGAGTGATTCGACATTAGGATCGATGGTGTATTTATGTTCTTTATCATGCGCGTCAACAATCGTAATAATCGAAGATCCACCACGTTGACGGTCAATCGATTTAACTTTGCCATCAATTTCTGAAAGCACTGCCTTCCCTTTTGGATTACGCGCTTCAAATAATTCCTGAATACGCGGTAACCCTTGAGTGATATCAGATGCTGAAGCAACCCCACCAGTATGGAATGTGCGCATCGTCAACTGTGTTCCTGGTTCACCAATTGATTGTGCGGCAACAACACCAACTGCTTCACCGACTTCAACCGGTGTGTTTGTCGCTAAGTTTCGACCATAACATTTAGCACAAACACCGTTATCTGAATTACATGTCAGATTGGATCTAATTTCAACAGCATCAATACCCGCATCAATAATCTCAGTCCCGAGTTCATCCGTGACCAAACCATTGCGTGGTACGATTACTTCTTTCGTCTTCGGATTGATGACATCTTTAGCAACATAACGACCGATAATGCGGTCATATAATGGCACAATTTCTTTTGTATCGTCTTCCAAAATGGATTTCATGACGACACCGCGTTCAGTGCCACAATCATCTTCAACAACAATAACATCTTGACTGACATCAACTAAACGGCGCGTCAAATAGCCTGATTCAGCTGTTTTCAATGCTGTATCAGTAGAACCTTTACGCGCACCGTGTGTGGAGATAAAGAATTCAGACACGGTCAGTCCTTCTCTAAATGACGCTTGGACTGGAACTTCAATAATATCACCACGCGGGTTATTCATGAGACCGCGCATACCAGCTAACTGTGAGAAGTTCGATGCATTACCACGCGCACCCGAATCAGACATCATGTAAATATTATTGTCTGGATCAAATTCGTTCATTAAGCCAACTTGGATATCGTCGCGCGCGACTTGCCACTCTTTAATGACTAAGTCTTTACGTTCTTGATCGGTTAGCCAACCTTCATCATACCATTCCTGAACTTTAGCGATTTCATTATTTGCTTTTTCGATGCGTTCATGTTTTTTAGAATATACATTGATATCAGCAAACGATACGGTAATCCCCGCTACGGTCGAATATTTAAATCCCAAATCCTTTAATCTATCCAACATCTTTGAAGTTTCGGAAATATGCAATTGTTTAAAGATTTGTGCAATGATTTGTGATAAGAACTTCTTTTTAAATGGTGATGGTACTTCAACGCTTTCTAAAAACTTCTTAGGATGTGTACCCTTTGGCATGAAATATTTGTCCGGCGTTTTGTTTTCTAAGTTGCTTACTGTCGGTTCATTCAAATAAGGGAATGTCGGAGGTAAAATTCTATTGAAAATCATTTTACCAAATGTCGTTAATAAATATTTATCCCGTTGCTCAGCAGTGAATGTTTGATCAATCGAATTCGGATCGACAAAGATTCTTGTATGCAAGCCAATTTCTTTGTGTTCATACGCAATTTCAGCTTCTGCGAAGTTACAGAAGAAATGACCTTCATTGCGGTGCTTATATGCATGTTCTTTTTGTTTTTCTTCAGCGTGATAACCACCGAAAGGACGAACAGCTTTTTCTTCAATAGTCAAATAATAGTTACCAAGAACCATGTCCTGTGATGGTGTGACAACCGGTTTACCATCTTTTGGATTAAGGATGTTGTTAGAAGCGAGCATGAGTAATCTTGCTTCTGCTTGAGCCTCGTTTGATAATGGGACATGAACCGCCATTTGGTCACCGTCGAAGTCAGCGTTGAACGCTGGTGTAACGAGTGGATGCAAGCGAATTGCTTTACCATCAATCAATTTTGGTTCGAATGCTTGGATACCAAGTCTATGAAGCGTCGGGGCACGGTTAAGTAGCACTGGATGCTCTTTGACGACCTTTTCTAAAGCTGCCCATACATCATCGTCCATACGTTCATATTTGGAGTTTGCATTCTTTTTAGAATTTGCATCGAGACCTAGTTGTTTTTGCAGTTCTCTCAATACGAATGGTTTAAATAAAATGATGGCCATCTCGCGCGGAATACCACATTGATACATTTCTAAATCTGGTCCGACAATAATGACTGAACGTCCCGAATAATCTACACGTTTACCAAGGAGGTTTTGTCTGAAACGACCTTGTTTACCGCGAAGCATATCAGACAATGATTTTAAGTGTCTGTTTCTTTCAACAGCTGCTTTCTTACCGCGTTTCGCGTTATCGAATAAGGCATCAACTGATTCTTGTAACATACGTTTTTCATTCTTGGTAATCAAGCGTGGTGCCATTTGTTCTTTTTGTTTCTTCAAACGATTATTACGGTTTAGAATACGACGGTATAAGTCATTTAAGTCAGTCGTTGCGAAACGACCACCATCTAGAGCGACCATTGGTCGCAAATCTGGTGGAATGACAGGAATGACATCCATAACCATCCATTCCGGTTTATTATCAGAATTGTTAAACGATTCAACAACTTCCAAACGTTTAATGATGCGATCGCGTTTTTGTTTGGACGCTGTTTTAAGCTTGCGACGAAGAACGCGAACCTCTTTTTCCAAATCCAGTTCTTGAAGCAATTTCTTAACAGCTTCTGCACCGGTTAAAGCGGTAAACTTACCCCCATATTCTTCTGAAAGCATACTGAAATCTTGTTCAGATAAAATCTGTTTCTTTTGAAGTGGTGCTTGACCTGGATCAGTCACGATATATGATGCATGATAGACGACTTCTTCTAACGCTTTTGCTTTGATACCTAAAAGGATTGCTAAGCGTGATGGTGAATTTTTCAAATACCATGTATGGACAACCGGGGCTTCAAGTTCAATGTGGCCCATGCGTTCACGACGAACTTTTGATTCCGTGATTTCGATACCACACTTCTGACAAATCTGACCTTTGTTGCCGGATTGTTTCTTGCCACAGGCGCATTGATAGTCTCTTGTTGGACCAAATATGCGTTCACAAAACAATCCACCCGGTTCAGGTTTAGATGTCCTATAGTTAATCGTTTCATGTGTTAAAACTTCACCATAACTCCACTGTCTAATTTCATCAGGAGAAGCCAAACGAATTTTAAAGTGGGAGAAAGTTCTCGACCCATAACCTTTACGGATGGGTTTCACTTCGCGGTGAATCCGTTCCGATAAATCCATATCAAGTGCGCTTTCAGTTTCAACGAAACTTTCAGCTTCAATTACTGGTTCAATATCATGGACATGTTCTTTCAAAGCATCAAAGCCATAGAAACTGAGTAAATCATTAATTTCCTGTTTTAAAAGTTCATCACCTTCAAATAAGTGATAAAGTGTGTGACGATCAAAATCAATGAAATCAGGTAAATCATGAATACTTGCTGCCTTTAGAATAGCAATTGTTTCATCACTTAAATTAAGGTTTTCAAGTGCTCTAGGTAAACTATAGCGTCTTAAAACTGCTTTGATTTCTTCAAATGACTCGCCTAATAACATCTTCAATTCTTTCAAATTGAATGTATTGAAATCTTCGAGTTGTTCGATACCAGAGAGTTTTAAATGATTTAAAGCTTCTTCTGACAATTTCAATGATTCAACGTGCAACGTCAATTTTTCTTTGGCCATTAGTGAAACCCTCCTTTCATGAATCTGGACGGACTATTATTAACAAGTGATTTTTCAGCTTCATTTTCACCGGTGTTCGCGTCAATTAATTCCACGTGAAGACCCAATGCTTGGAATTCTCTGGTCAAGACTCTAAACGATTCAGGAATGCCTGCCTGAGGAATTGGCTTACCATGCGTAATCGCACTGTAAACCTTGTTTCTACCAAGCATATCATCTGATTTAACCGTTAACATTTCTTGCAGTGTATGTGCCGCACCATAAGCATAAAGTGCCCACACTTCCATTTCTCCGAAACGTTGGCCACCGTTTTGGGCTTTACCACCCATCGGTTGTTGTGTAACAAGCGTATATGGACCAACTGCACGAGCATGCAATTTATCATCGACCATGTGTGATAGTTTAATCATGTACATGACACCGACAGAGATTCTATTTTCATATGGTTCACCCGTACGTCCATCGTATAAAATGGTTTTACCATCTGAATCAAGGCCAGCTTCTTTCATAATCGATAATAAGTCTTCGTCATTGACACCATCAAAAACAGGTGTCGCTATTTTAATACCTAATTTCTTAGCAGCCATACCTAAATGAATTTCTAGGATTTGCCCAATGTTCATACGTGATGGCACCCCAAGTGGGTTTAACATGATGTCAATCGGTGTACCATCAGCCATGTATGGCATATCCTCACGTGGGAGAATCTTAGAGATAACACCCTTATTACCATGACGACCAGCCATCTTGTCACCTTCAGAAATCTTACGTTTCTTAGCGACATAGACACGAATAAATTCATTAACACCGCTTTGGAGTTGATCCCCGTTCTTCTTAGAAAAATATTGAACAGATTGAACAACACCACCACCACCGTGTGGTACACGTTTTGATGAATCGCGATATTCTCGCGATTTTTCACCGATGACCGCGTGAATTAATTTTTCAGATGGCGTTGGTTCAAACACACCTTTTGGCGTGATTTTACCCACCAAAATATCGTTTTCTTTAACTTCTGACCCTGGAATGATGATCCCTCTTTCGTCAAGATTCTTGACAGCATCATAACCGGCGTTTGGAACTTCACGTGTGATTTCTTCACGACCAGAGCCACTCTTTAATTCACGTGTTTCAACTTCATATTCATCAATGTGGATTGACGTATAAACGTCATCCTTAACAAGGTCTTCACACATGATGACAGCATCTTCATAGTTATAACCTTCCCAAGTCATAAATGCAACCGTTACGTTTCTACCAAGTGCCAGTTCACCCTTATCAGTCGACGGGCCATCAGCTAAGATATCACCTGCATCGATAAACTCACCGGTTTTAACAATCGGTTTCTGCAAAACTAATGTATCTTGATTTGAACGCATGAAATTTGTCAGTTGATAAGTAACCGTATCGCCCATACCATAATCTCTAAGCATCTTCGCATTTTCAAATGTAAAACCCTTCTTAGGATCATAAAGCGTATGATTACCGACGACCACACGTTCTTTTGGCTCAGGTGTTACCTCTATTCTTCTACCATCAGCATACGTGATATATCCTGAAACATCGGAAACAATAACTGATCCCGAATCCTTCGCAGCACGATATTCAATACCTGTACCTACAATTGGAGAATCTGTCTTTAATAGTGGTACAGCTTGGCGTTGCATGTTCGCCCCCATCAATGCGCGTGAAGCATCATCGTGTTCCAAAAATGGAATGGTTGATGTTGCTACAGATACAATTTGTTTTGGGCTAACATCCATATAGGTGACTTCATTTAAATCGAACATCGATGTTTCACCACGATGACGACCGACGACGATGTCTTCACCGATAGATCCGTCTTCGTCTAGATGGGTTGCTGCTGAAGCGATAATTTCATGGTATTCTTCATCAGCTGTTAAATATTTAAATTCTTGTGTAACCACAGGTTTATCACCTGATTTATCAACGATTAAATATGGCGTTTGAATAAAGCCATATTGGTCAACTTTCCCATACGTCGCTAGTGAACTAATCAACCCGATAGATGGACCTTCAGGTGTTTCAATTGGACAGATACGGCCGTAGTGTGAGTTATGTACGTCACGGACTTCAACGCCAGCACGATCTCTAGCAAGACCGCCTGTGCCAAGTGCTGATACACGCCGTTTTTGTGTCAATTCAGCAAGTGGGTTAATTTGATCCATGAACTGCGATAACTGTGAACTACCGAAAAATGTCTTAATGGCACCAGCGAGTGGAGTCATATTGATGATATTCGATGGCGTCGCATCAGCGAACGTCGTCGTTGACATCTTATCTTTGATGTTCTTTTCAGCTCTCGCCAAACCAATTCTAAATTGATTTTTAAGAAGTTCACCAATCAACCTTAAGCGACGATTACCTAAATGGTCGATATCATCGGTTGTTCCTAATCCATCATATAAGTTTAAGTAGTATGAGATGGATGCGACAATATCGGATAACGTGATATGTTCACGACGTTCTCTTTGGTCATTACCTAAAACGCGAACCGTATAAATCTTGTCTGTTTCATCATCTTTAACAGTGACATCAATCGCTTCAACGATAACGCCAGCACGTTCTTTTTCTTTTTCGTGCAAATCTCTACCATCAAAGAAATATTTGATGACCTTTTCATCTAAAACATTACGGTTTCTACGTAGAACACTGAAAGTTTCTTCAGTAATTTCCGTATTTTTGGAAACCAGAATCTCACCGGTCTTTAAGTTGACAATATTTTCTTTAGCAAATAATGCATCGCCACCATCAGGTAAGTATGTTGCAAGTATTTCAGCAGGTGGTTCGTTTTGTAGTGAATCTTCTTTTGAAATTACTTCAACAAGCAGTGCGTCACGATGTTCTTTGAGCATATTGATGACATCTTTTGTGATTTTTGTTTTTTCAGCAACCAATACTTTACCAGTTTTTGGATCAACGATATCTGTAGCCGTATAGGCATTTTCAATACGCGTAAGCACATCTAATTTTTTATTAAATTTATAACGTCCGACAGGCGCTAAATCATAACGACGTTTTTCAAACAGACGCATTCTGATAAATTCACGTGCAGCATCGGCTGGCACCTTTTCGCCCTGTCTTAGTTTTGAATACAAATCAACAATTGCGTCATCCGAATTTTTAGTATCATCCTTTTCAAACGTTGAATCGAGGTATGGCGACTTACCGAAGACTTCATAGATATCCTTTTTCTTTTGGATACCTAAAGCACGCATCAATGTTGTTAATGGTACTTTCTTACTTCTATCCAATTTCGCATAAACAATACGCTTTGAACCAAGTTCATATTCCAACCATGCCCCACGAGTCGGGATGATTTGGGCAGAATATTTGATCTGATTCATCTTTTTGTCCATTTCGCTCATATAATAAGCACCAGACGAACGAATAATCTGGGATACGACGACACGCTCAGCACCATTAATGACAAAAGTCCCCGATGGTGTCATATAGGGGATTTCACTCATTAAGATGACATTTTCTCTAACTTCTCCAGTAATCGCATTTTCAAGCTTAACCTTTGCGGAAAGCTGTTTTGCGTAGTTTACATCGCGCAATTTTGATTCTTGGATACCAAACTTTGGTTCGGTCAGGTAGTGTTCTTCAAAATATAACTTTAAATCGCCATTGTGACCTTCAATTGGCGAAATATCTTCTAATAATCCTTTGATGCCCTCGTCGATAAACCATTGGAATGAATTGGTTTGTATTTCGATTAGGTTGGGCAAATCAATATCGTAGCGCATTCTTGAATAATTTCTACGCTCCGCCTTTTTGCCGTATTTCACATTCCGATATCCCATGTTCCACACTCCTATCAATTTCTAGAAAACAACGTCATATAACCGATTAAATTATATATTAAAACCATTATTATGCATTTTACTATGTTATCATAAATAATACAACATGTCAACTACTTTTTTCTTTTTTAGCTAAAAGTACCCAATATCCCTTTGATTTCACTAAAATCTCACAATTTCCAAATAAAGTCTCGATTTTTTTGACTGAAGATGGTGCACCCTGTTTCTTTTGGATCACGACATATAAAGAACCACCATCATTTAAGTGATTATTGGCCCCTTCGTAAATTGAAAACACTGTATCCTTACCCGCTCTAATCGGCGGATTAGTAACGATTAAATCAAATGATTCATTAATTTTTTCGAAAACATGACTAACCAGCGCTTTTGCATGCGAGATGTGATTGTCTTCAATGTTTTTTTTAGCAAGTGCAATAGCGCGTTCATTCACATCTGAGAGCACGACGTTAATCTCGTTATCATAACCCGCAATGAAAAGCCCAACTGGGCCATAACCACAGCCAATATCAAGCGCTTTTTTTACATGGTTCAAGTCCAAATTTTCGATTAATATTTTTGTCCCATAATCGATGTAATTCCGACTGAAAACACCACGATCTGTGGTTAAAATAAGTCGCACATTACGCATATCAAAATCGATGGTTTGATAAGTATGGTCAAGCGTATCATCAGTGATATAATAATGGCTCATATAATCCCCCTAATAACAGCGAAAAAACCCGAGATGTTCTCAGGTTATTTTACACTAGTTTTTAAGTACTTACTTAAGTTCAACAGTTGCTCCTGCTTCTGTTAATTGTTCCTTAAGTGCTTCAGCTTCTTCCTTGCTGATCTTTTCTTTGATGACTGCATCTGCAGTTTCTGTCAATGTCTTAGCATCTGCAAGACCTAGGCCAGTTACTGCACGGACGACTTTGATGACGGCAATCTTGTTTGCTCCATACGTCTTAAGAATGACATCAAATTCTGTTTGTTCTTCAGCTGCTTCGACGCCTGCGCCAGCTGCTGGAGCTGCTGCAACTGCAGTAGGGTCAATACCAAATTCTTCTTTTAATCCGTCTACTAATTCTTTGATTTCTAGCAATGTCATCTCTTTGAGAGATGCTACAAATTCTGCTTTTGTAAGTTTTGCCATAATATGGTTTCCTCCTAAATTGTTTTAAGCTTCTTCACTAATCATGTGAAGGCCAACCGTTAGTTCCCTAATCGGTGTCATTAATCCTACTGCTAACATCGTTAACATCGTTTCATAAGATGGTAATGTAGCCAATTTATTGATTGTGTCTAGAGACGCAACCTTTCCTTCAACAACGCCAGCTTGAATGACAACTTGATTGTTATCCTTAGCGAAATCGTAAACGACCTTCGCAGGAGCAACAACATCTTCAAAACTCATCGCGATAGCCTTCGCACCGACAAATGTGTCTGCGAGTGCATCATATCCAGCCGCGATTGAGGCACGACGTGAGATGTTGTTCTTATAAATCGCCATTTCACAGTTTGCATTTCTCAACGCTGTTCTGAGTTTTGTAAATGCTTCAACTGTCAAACCAGGGTAATCAAAGGCTACGACCGTTTTGGCACGACCAAACTTTTCAGCTAGGGCTTCTACCTGTTCGGCTTTACGCTTAATACTTTCTTTTTGCATCGTATGCCTCCTTTAAAAAAATCTCTCTCATGCCAAAGACAAAAGAGAGAGAAATGTAATTTCACCTCGGTAGGAAATTAAGCTTTTAGCACCTACTGTCTTTGGCATATCTTTGATTAGGTTTTTGTTTACGCTTGGAAATTCTTTAATGAATCTTCTTCTACGCGAACACCAGGTGCCATACTTGATGTCACTGTGATGTTCTTGATGTAAGTTCCTTTAACCGTCGATGGTTTAATCTGTATAAGTCGACGATAAAGGGCAACAAGGTTTTCTGTTAATTTGTTAGCATCAAATGATACGCGACCAATCGGTGCATGAATATTACCTACCTTGTCAACACGGTATTCAATCTTACCGTTTTTAATTTCATGGACTGCTTTTTCAACATCCATAGTTACCGTTCCAGTCTTAGGGTTTGGCATTAAGCCCTTCGGTCCTAATAAACGTCCAAGTTTACCGAGTTGTGACATCATGTTAGGTGTAGCAACCATAACATCGAAGTCGAACCAACCGCCTGCAATTTTATCGATGAGTTCTTTATCACCGACATAATCAGCACCAGCTTCAGTCGCTTGTTTCGCTTGCTCACCTTGAGCAATAACGACAACGCGGTTTGTTTTGCCGGTTCCGTGAGGCAATACGAGCGCGCCCCGTAAATTTTGTTCCGCTTGTCTTGGATCAAGATTCAAACGAAAAGCTGCTTCTACGGTTGCGTCGAATTTCACGAATGACGTTTTTTTGACTAGATCAACGGCTTCACTTACAGCATAGTGATTTTGTTTGTCAATCAACTTTGCTGCTTCAACGTATTTCTTTCCTCGTTTCATATGTTTCCTCCAAAATGTGGTCTAGCGGGATATCCTCCCACAATTTAGATAGCTAATAATCTAAATTTAGTCTTTTACTACAATACCCATATTACGCGCTGTTCCTTCAACAATCTTTGCTGCTGCTTCAACGGTAAAAGCGTTTAAATCGGGCATTTTTCTTTCTGCGATCTCATTAATTTGTGCTTTTGTTAAAGTTGCGACTTTATTCTTTAGAGCATTGTCAGAACCCTTTTTAATATTGGCCGCTTTCTTTAATAGATCGCTAACTGGTGGCATTTTTGTGATAAATGAGAATGTACGGTCATCATAGACTGTGATGACTACGGGTACAACGAATCCCATTTGATCTTTTGTCGCTTCGTTAAATTGGGAACAAAACTGCTGAATGTTTACCTGCGCTTGACCAAGTGCTGGACCAACTGGTGGCGCTGGGTTTGCTTTACCAGCTTGTATTTGTAATTTAAGTACGCGAACGACTTTTTTTGCCATGCACACAACCTCCTTCTTTACATAAGTATGTGGTATGGATCGCTCCTTCCACTACGGTGTGCTTTCACACGCGAATATATTCTATCATTTAGGGTGGGGGTTGTCAACAATAAACGACATAATCCTATAAAAAAGAGGTCCTCGCCAAGAGAACCCCTTCAAATTGGTCTTACTTTATCTTTGCACCAAATGGAAATAATGCAAGTTGAGCTAATTTAAACCATTGTTTACCGAATGGAATACCGATAATTGTAATATAGAAAATTGCGCCAATAACGATATAGACCAAGAACGTTTCCCACCCACCAATAATTAGCCAAATGATGTTCATGATTGGATGTTCATTAAAGTCTGTATCAACATTTTTGCCGAAGGGCCATAATACCAGTTTTGCAAATTTAAAAAACTGTAGACCAAAGGGAATACCTATGATTGTAATACACAGCAACAAACCTGCTAAAAGCCATGCAAGCGCTGCAAACAATCCCCCAAAAATCAACCAAATGATATTGCCAATTAACTTCATGTGTGCTCCTTTTTTTCTTTAATTTTATCACATTATTTAAAAAAAAGAACCTTTTTACAGGTTCTTAAACTGTACATTCGCCTTCGTCTTGACAAGTTTCGCCTTCACCCATCGTTTGTAGTGGGTTTTCTTCAGTCCAAATCTGTCTTAATGCTTGCAAGAAATATGTTGTTTGTTGTGCTCCTGAGAGACCATATTTTCGATTGATGACAAAGAAGGGAACACCTTGCACACCAATTTGTCTACCTTCGTTGATTTGTTTCGTTACGACATCACCATATTTATTCAATGTTAACACCGCTTTTGATTCTTTTTCATCTAGACCGATTTCAACCGCTAACTTAACCAATGTATTGATATCTGATAAATTCAGTCCATCCGTAAAATAAGCCTTCATTAAACGTGTTGTGAGTTTATCTTCAAGCCCCTTTTCGCTTGCGTATTTCGCTAAACGATGTGCATCAAATGTATTCGTCATTTGAATTTTGTCGTAATCGTAGGTGAGTCCTGCTGTTTTCGCGTTTTCTGAAATCATTGAAAATTTTTGTTTCGCTTGATCTGCTGTCATACCATGGCTTTCAGCGAATGCGACATGCGCTGGTTTTGTCATTTCTTTTGGTGCATTTGGATCCAATTGATATGCCTTATAAGTAACTTCGACTTGATCGCGATGTTCAAATTGATTTAACGCTTGTTCAAATCTAGCTTTACCCATATAACAAAACGGACAAGCAAAATCTGACCATATTTCTATTTTCATTTCCATACCTCCATCTATACAATACTATGATAACATCTCAAAGAACTTTTGTGTCATTAAATGCTTCAATTAATGATATATTTTAACTATTTATGTGAAAATAAAAGCGCATGTGCACTTTTATTAAAGTTCTCTAATATCAATTGTGTCGAATTCTGTTGGTGTTGAGCGACCAAAGACATCGATGTTGACAGTAATCTTTCCTTGATCATTATCAACAGCTGTGACTTCGCCTTTTAAACCAGTGAAAGCCCCATTCAAAATTTCGACGTGCTTACCAACAAGATGATCGTATGTCGGCTTTTGCATCACACCAATCTTTAGTAAGATTTGGTTAATTTCATCCGGTGCAAGCGGTACTGGTTTGGTCCCGCCTCCAGAAGAGCCAAGGAAACCTGTAACGCGCGGTGTGTTTCTGACGACAAACCATGACTCATCGGTAACAATCATTTCAACAAATACGTATCCGGGGAAAATCTGTTTGATCTTCTCTTTCTGTTTACCATCAGCTTTTGTTTCGATGATGGTTTCTTCAGGGACAATGACACGGAAGATGTAATCAGACATACCCATGGAATCAACACGACGTTCTAAGTCGAGTTTGACGGCATTTTCATAGCCAGAATACGTTTGGATGATATACCAACGTACTTTCTGGGTCATAGGATTGTACCTACCAATAATCTAATAATCAAGAAATTAAACAGCAATAAGAAACCCGTCAAAATAATCAAGAAAATAATTACTCTAACAGAATTGTCCAAAAACTTATGCCATCCCGCCCATGAAATCTTCTTCAATTCGGGAATTGCTGGGATAAAGAATGGGTAAACAACGAGCACGATACCAAACACGGAGATCGCAAGAAGCACCCAGGCAAAGATAAAGAAGTTATCGCCACCGATAACTGGGAAACTGTCATCTGGGGGTGTAAGTAAGTTATTGTGAGTTAGAATCATAACCGATAATGCCGCCGAAACAATCGCTAAAACACCTAATAATAAATTTTCCCAGCGATATTCTTTTGTCAATACTTCTATGAGCTTACCTTTTGGCTCTGTTTTTTGTTTGATTGCCATGTCAAGGCCTCCTATTTACTTTCTTTATGAAGGGTGTGCTCATTGCATTTAGGACAATATTTCTTGACTTCCAAACGTTTTGTTTGTGTTGATTTATTCTTCGTTGTCGTATAGTTCCTACTTAAACATTTTGTGCACACCAATATAACTTTTTCACGCATTAAAAAACCACCTTTGTGGTCATTCGCACATGTATTTTAACACTATCGAATAACCTAAGTCAATACTATTCTATATTATAGCATACTTTTATATTTTTCCTTGATGCGGTAGATGGTATTATATACTTGTTTCTTAGAAAGTTTTAAATCTTCGGCGATTGAAGCAATCGGTCTACATTCGACAAAATAGAATTGATAGATCCATTGCTCAATGTCAGAACATGTCATCAAAAAACTATCGATAGATTCATCAATATAATAAGTCCCTTGTTGAAAAGACGCTTCATCCTTTAGGATATACCGTGGCAATCTTCGTACTAAATGATAATAATGTCTTTTCAAGATGAGTTCGAAATACCGCATGAATGTTTTATTTTTAGCTTCATTAAACGTAGAAACTGCTTTAAGTAACATGAGAATACCTTCTTGATGAAAATCATCAAATTCTAGGTAGTTTACATGCAGTAAATGGATTTGTTTCCATATGAAGCGTCGATATTTTTGATACATAAAATCAAAGGCAACTTGACACATCTCGGTTTGGATAAGATAGACGAGTTCATAATCATTCATCAAGTGTCTGATACATCATCAGTGCTGCCGCTACGCTTACGTTTAAGGAATTGATTTTGCCAAACATTGGAATTTTAACTAAGTAATCACAGTTTTGTTTAACCAATGGTCTAATGCCGCTGCCTTCATTACCTAGGATAATGGCCGTTGACGCAGATTTGGGAATGTCACGATAAGATTTATCGGTATTTCCATCGGTACCAATCACCCAAATACCGTGATCTTTCAATGTCTTGATGGTCTGATTGATATTCGACACCAAAATGATTGGTACATGTTCAATCGCACCCGACGAAACTTTGGCAACCGTGGCATTGAGTGGTACTTGGTTTTTCTTGGAAACAATAATACCTGTTAATTGCGTTGCTTCAGCCGTTCTTAGAATCGCACCCAAGTTATGGGGGTCTTCAACACCGTCTAAAATGACAAATCGTTTTTTACCCGTCTTTTCTAAAAACGGTGCTAATTCGGCATACTGATAATCTTCAACGTCAGCGACTAGCCCTTGATGTACAGCTTGTCTCGACAATTGATTTAGTTTTTCCTTATTAACGCGCGTATAGCGAACACCTTTATCCGCTAAAAATTTTAGGAAGTAGTCATCGTTAAATCGTTCATCCACATAAAGAAAATGAAATTTGCGATTGACAAATACTGCTTCTCTAATGACATTTTTTCCATAAATAATCATCATCTATCCCTCCACTAAGAGCATATAAAACGTTTAAAAATAAATCTAATCTTTTTTTGAACAAAAGAGCGCCGTGCGCTCTTTTTATTATTGCATGTCAGCAACTTTATTGATAATCAAATGAATGAATTCTTTGATCCATCTAACAATATTTGATGTGATGTACATCAACGGATAAGTCGCTTGAATGAGCACAATCATCAACAAAATTTGTGGTACAGTTAAGCTTTCTGGCGTGCCACCAAAGTACTTAAAATAAATGATGGGTGTCAAATTCAACATATATGGAATTAAGAATACGGTAGCAGCAAACGCGCTCGCCATCGAGAAGAACAATATTCTTCTTGTCTTATTAAACGGTTTTGATGTCCGGTATAAAACCATCAATGATGTAAAGGTTGCGACAATGACAACCAGTGTCGTTGTGATTTTATCCGTCATGCCTAACGATCCTTCTAATCCGAAGATAATCAAACTGTTGATGACAACAACAACCGCTCCTGGCAATGCCGATTTTAATATATTAGATAAAAATTTACCGGTAACCTGTTTATTATTATATTCAAGTGCCATGAAGAATCCAGGAATACCAATCATGAAAACTTCAATCATTGATAATTGTAATGGACTGATTGGATAATATCCATTTCTGAAGATTGCAATCAGAGCAAGTAAAAAACTAAATATAGTCTTTGTCAAAAATAGTGTCGATACGCGTTGGATATTATTAATAACACGACGACCTTCAGCAACGACCTTTGGCATTGAACTAAAATTTGAATCCAATAAAACGAGGTGAGACACATTGCGTGCCGCTTCAGAACCTGAGGCCATAGCAATAGATGTATCCGCTTCTTTAAGTGCTAATATATCGTTGACGCCATCACCTGTCATAGCGACAGTTTTACCGTTATTCTTTAATGCTTCAATTAAAACCTTTTTCTGTTGAGGTGAGACCCTGCCAAAGACAGTATACCTAGAAGCGATTCTAACAATTTCCTTATCTGACATGTTTTCAAGAGAAATGTATTTGTCAGCATTTTCAACGTTTGCCCGTTCTGCAATACGTGAAACTGTTGCCGGATTGTCCCCAGAGATCACTTTGATATCAACACCATATTCTCTGAAGTAATTGATGGTTTCAGCAGCATCAGGTCTAATTGTATCTTCTATCATGATTAAAGCCATCGGTTCAATTTTACCGTTGAATTTTTGGTTTTCAATATCTCCAGAAGCAGAAGCGACTAAAAGGACGCGATAACCTTGTTTAGATTGCTTTTCAACTTCTTTTTCAATCTTTTCAAAACCGCTATTCATAACATACTCTGGAGCACCAATGACGAATGTGCCATATCGTTCAAATTGCACAGCGCTGAATTTGCGTGCACTGGAGAATGGAATAATCGCCTTATGACGATAATGCTTGGCTGTCCCAAAACGCTCTCTCAATGCTGAAGATGTCAAATTATCATCTTGTTGTGCATTCAATATAGCAGGAATTAAATTTTTTAGTGTAATCTTTGAATCGTTTTTATATTCGATGATTGACTTGACAGACATGGTACCATCAGTAATGGTTCCCGTCTTATCAAGACACAGCGTATCGACTCTAGCGAGCATTTCGATGCAATAAATTTCTTGAACAAGGGTGTTGTTTTGTGCGAGTCTAATAACGCCAACGGCGAGTGCCATTGATGTCAACAAGAATAATCCGGATGGAATCATGCCGATCATCGCACCAGCAGTTTTCTCAACAATATTGGAATATTCTGCCCAACCGCCCTGCTGGAACATCATATAGAACAATACCATACCAATCGGAATGATGAGTGATCCACCAACACGAATGATGACACGCAGTGAATTCAATAAATCAGACTTTGGTTTACTGTATTTTTTAGCTTGATTAGTTAATTTTTGAATATAAATATCATTACCTACAGCAGTCACTTGAGCATGTGCAACACCCGAAATGACATAAGAACCAGAATATAACGTATCGCCAGCGCGTTTAATAATCGGATCTGATTCACCCGTTAATAACGATTCATCGACTTCAAGCAATCCATCACGTACAACGGCATCTGCAGGTATTTGCTTACCCGAATTCAACCTTAAGATATCATCGATAACAACATCCGTAATACCGATTTCTACTTCATCACGATCACGAATAACGATAGCTGTTGGCGCCGACAATAATGATAGTTGATCAATTGTTTTCTTCGCTCTGATTTCTTGGATGATGCCAATCGTAATATTAAACGAGATGACTGTCACAAACGGCACCGCTTGAAAGATGGGTACGCCTGAGGCTAACATCCATATGGCAATACCAAACGTCAAAAGGTTAAATAATGTTAATAGATTACCTAAAATAATCGAAGAAATACGCTTGGTTGATCCCATATCACCAACATTGGCCATATTGGCTATTTGGCGGTATTCAACTTCCTCTGTGGATAACCCTTTATCGATATCTGGATTATATCTTTCGACAACGATATCATCGCGTGATTTAATTTTTTCTTTGACATCCAAGCCAGATGCCGGTTCTTCCTCAAGAGGTATATGCAAACCTAAAGGATCGCCTTTCATCTGGACGAGTTTTTCCTTGACAACTGTTTTGGGTCCTTTTTGTTTTTCTCCGTTTTTTGAATCCAAACGTTGATTGCTATTCAATTGATCCTCAACCGTCTTTTCCATCTTGTGTTCCTTCTGCGATAATGCTTATCGCTTCATCAACAATCTCATCTGCACGTTTGCGGTTTGATAAATAAGTACCACCAATCAGTGCTTCAAATCCTGTAGCATAACTATATGTTTGTCTATCAACGTTTTTTCTACCGCTGCCACTTGCATTTCTTCCGCGTTTGTAGAAATCCAATTCCTCGTCGTTTAGCATGCCCCGCTTGATGATGATATCGACAATATGAGCTTGTGATTTACTGGATGTAAAGCGCACAGCTGTTTGATGAAGTTCGTTGACCTTCGTTAATTGCTTTCCGATTAAATACTCACGAATACGGTATTCATAATATGCATCGCCAAGATAGGCTAATGTTAAACCGTTCACATTTATAGCCAACCCTGTTCTGTTAATTTCGATCGTAATTGGTCGGCCAGTCTAAAATTCTTTTCAGAACGCGCCGTTTCCCATTCGCGATACATACTCAAGACGTCGTCACGTATTTCAAATCTTGGCATGATACCTAAAATATCCAATATTTTCTTCGCTGTATAGTAGAGAACAGCCGTCCGATTCGGATCATTAGATTTATTGATCTGTTTGAGCAAATCATACACTAACGTCATGACATTTGGGGTATTGATGTCATTATCCATAATTTTGATGAATTGCTTCATGATTTCATCGTCTAATACATTAGATTTCAAACCCTCTAACGAAAGCGTTAGGTATGTCTTTTTAAGTGTTCTTTTTATTTTATCATATTCTTTAGAAAATTGAATCATTAAATCTTCGGAATAACTAATAGGTTGACGGTATGGATGGCTTAGAATCAATAATCTAAATGCAAGCGGATCATAGATCTGCAACAAATCTTTTACAAGCACGATATTTCCTAAAGATTTACTCATCTTTTCGCCACTCATGTCTATTCTGCCAACATGCATCCAATGCTTAGCTAGATGGTGATGATCGTGGGCATATGTCTGTGCAATTTCATTTTCATGATGCGGAAATTTTAAATCTGATCCGCCACCGTGAATATCGATCTCACCATGAAAAATCTCTTTATTCATCACTGCGCATTCCGTATGCCACCCAGGACGCCCCGGTCCCCACGGTGAATCAAAATTCAATCCAATTGTTGTTTTTTTCCATAGACTGAAATCTCTTGGGTCTTCCTTATCGGCATCTAATTCAATACGGACACCCCGTGATAATTCCGCCACTTTTTGATTTGACAAAATGCCATAATCCTCAACTTTGGACACCCGAAAATAAACGCCCGTATCTGTTTGATAGGCATATCCCATATCCATCAATTCCTGGATGTATTCGACCATTTGTACCACGTACTCAGTCGCTTTTGGCATTTGGTCAGGAAGGTTAGAGCCCAATAATAACGTCATATGAATAAATGCTTCTTCATAGCGTTTTGTTAATTTGCTTTCTTCGATATGCAAATCAAAAGCGCGATTGATAATCTTATCATCGACATCTGTGATATTTGAGACCAACGTCACATCATAATCAACGGCTTTTAAATAATTTTTAAGCACATCAAAAAAAATGATGGGTCTAGCATTGCCGATGTGAATATCACCATAGACCGTCGGCCCACACACATATATCGATACCCGTTTGTTGTGAAGGGGAATAAAAGGTTCAATCTGATCAGTCAATGAGTTATAAATCTTTAACATATTTAATGCTCACTCCTTCATAACCATTATAATTGATTGAACGTGGTAAAACAAGCAATAAGCCGATTTTCCATAAGTTAAAAACTTATGCATAAACGATTTTTCTGAGTTTTTCAAGAATCTCCACCATCGCCCAAGTGTCTTGTTTACAATATGTCAATAAGTTTTGATAGGCGGCTTTAAAAGTCTGTTCGTCCATCGTTGGAAATTGTGCATAAGTGACAAGCGCTTCAGTCCCATTTCCAACAGCCATACCTTTATAGGAAAGCTCACTAAATATCGGTAAAACCTTTTTGATAGAAAACGATCCATTTAAGCGATTGTCATAAAAGTTAAAAATACCATTATCATCATTAAATCCCAATTGCTCAAATAGATGCCTATTCCCTCTTAAAAAATACATCAAATCAACGAGTCGATCGGCGATGTCCAATAATCTTTTTTTGTGTTCTGGGAATATGAGAGCCATTTCTTTTATTCTTGTTTTTTCAAAAGAAATATTATATGCCATAACAGATCCCCCATCGTCATTAATGACATCAAGCATCCCTTCAACAAGCGCTCTTCTCTCATCGTTGTGTGTCGTAGCAATAAAACTGTTATGATCTTGATCTTTATCACAAACACCCGGTTCTCTTTCTACATGAATCGAGTATTGGAATAGCGATTGTGCATATGGTTTTTCACCTTTAAATCGCGGTAACGGGCAGGGGAAAGATTCAAAGTCTAAATGATAAATCGGATATTTTAAGGATGCGATCGCCGCTTTGATTTTATCTTTATTGTAATATGGTTTTCCCGATTCAATCACTTCTCTTTGAATGACATTTTTCGGCCGTTTTTTTAGCCAACTAACCGGTATATCAGTAGCCGCTACCATACCTTCATTAATGAGATCAAAGCGATCATGCTTCACACCTTCATCATCCGTAAACCCATGATGTCCATCTAAATAGACAAACAGGCTGTTTTGTTTTGGTAATTTATTAAAACAAATATCATAAAAAACGCATTGTCTAGAATCATTGCGCTGACAGTGTGGCCCTAAAGCAACCGGACTAGCATCGTTTCGATCAAGTCTTTCTAAAACACGTTCAATATCTGATTGTATGATTGTCATGAGTGAAGCCGTCAACTTTGTAACATCCACAAAAACAACAGTTTCATCGGGATAGATAGGTTGACCTTTATCATTTACTTTGCCGTCATGGACATATTCACTGTTCAGAATGCTTAAGTAATATTTTCTTTCTTTTGCTGAATCGACGGTGTTTTCTAAAACATATCGTTGATATAAAATATCATAGACATATCGACCTTCTTTAGAAAGCCTGTTTGCCAGCTTTTTAATCTTTTTATGATATTCCTCATTAACTGGGTATCCCAATTCTTCTTGCAACATCAAAATGCCCTCTGGGCTATAGCCAAAGACACATACCTTTTGCCCTTCATCATCTTTGAATGTCATATCTAAAAACTTTTTAGAGGTGGTTGCCTTTGTTTCAAAAACACGTATCGTATCATCGTTTTCTAGATAGCCATCCAAAAAACAATAAAAGATGAATCCGTCGCGTTCAAATTCAAATCGTTTTTGATGAAGCGTATCTAAACTATAAATAGCGTGACCATTAAACCGATGATCAATCGCTTTACCGGTAATGATTTCTATTTGATTGTAATAAGGTAACATGACTTCTAACTGTGGATCATCATGCTCAAGCAGGTCTTCATACTCGCCATCTTGATTTTCTTCATACATATCATCAAACAGTTGTTTTGTTTTTTCACGATTCTCTTCTGACATGAGCGTCTCTAAATCATCATCTTCAGAAAAAGAAACAACCGCCTTATTTTTTTCGCGTCTAATCTCATCTAACCCTACATAGCGATTACATCTGATGTAATTGATAAAACGTGTTTTAGAAATGTGCATAATAAACCCCCTTTATCGTACTTCAATTATAACATAAAGAATATTCAATGCCTATCGGTAATAAGTTAAGTGACAATGTTTGATCATGGAACTACCAGCTACTTGATACGTATCAATTATTGTGTAAAGCAAACGATAATTACTCCATTTTCACTTATCGCATGCTTTATTATTTTTCTTCCCAACTGTTTGAATACTTTTAGGTATGCTGTTTAGCAATGGCATTCACACGCGTTGACTAAAGAAAAAACAGAAGCTATAAAACTCATGATAACTTCTGTTTTTTTTATTAAGTGTACGTTTTAATCAAACCGTTTTATCTTATGTTTCTTACAAATTATTAACCAACCAAATTCGCATATGCATTATTGACAAAATCACTTGAAAAATAATCTGTCATATCAGTAATCGCTGGTGCCGTTAGTGCTTGTGCAATCGTATTAATAACATAACTTTCAGCACCATAAACACCGCAAATGTGATCTGTTGTACCAATTTTTTCTCCAAATAGACTATCGGTATATGCAATCGAGTTACTGTCAAAATCAAGCGTGACGACATCACCATCTGAAACCCAAACTAATCGTTGACTAAGCGCTTTTGTTCCATATCGACCAATCAACGCTCCGACATAAAGATTCATGCTCATGGCTGCGTCATTAACGGTTTCATTTTGTGTGACATGAATACTGCCAGCAAAGAATGCATCTAACAATTTTGTTGATGAATAACCCACTAAACCGCCGACATATAATGTTAAGCTACCAGTTGTCATCTCTTCGCTTGCGTTGACATCAATCGTAACATCGATATCACCCACTGCAACGACATTAATCAAACTATTCGATGTATTGATTGCGTTGTTGTCGCCAACAACACCACCAATCGCGATTTTTAAACGATCTTCATCAACAAAGCTATCGCCATTTAAATGATATGTTAAATCGACATCTGCATTGACGTCTTGAAGTACAGCATTTTGTTCTAAGAAACCAACTGCACCACCCATTCTAACGAGGAACTTACCATCATTTTGTGGGGAGGTTGTTGTAAGATTAATGCTCGAATTTGTGATTGTACTACGTAATAACTCGCCTTTTAATTCACCTACAAGACCACCTGTAATAACATAGTTTTCACTGTTGGATTCGATATATGCATGACTATTCGAAACAGTAACATCATGAATTTTAGCATTTGATGATGCGACATATCCACCTAAAAATCCAACTCTAGCAAAATTATTAAGCACAGCGGGTTCTGTCTGAGAACCGATAGTGACATTGTCCAAAATGAGGTCATGGATTTCAGCTGATGAACTGATATAACCAAATACACCGATATAATAATAATTATTTGCTGCGTTTGTAGTCGATTTCGTCGTTGTTATATCAATATTACTTAAAGTATATCCCTGTCCATCAAACGTACCTGAGAAATAACTACTACCAAATGGTGAAACAAATGCTATACCCGTAAAATCTAAATCATTATCTAAAACATAATCAGCGCCACGATAGGAATCCATTTCCAAAAATGCTTCAACTGTAGCGATGTGTATGACACCGACGGTCGTAAATTCATAAGTTTCAATTAAAACGTTGTCCAATTCAACAGTGGCTGTCACTTCTAAATAATATGATTGTTCAACACCCAATGATGTAAATGTGACAGATACACCATCTCCTAAAATATCGTCTTCATCAATGTTATAACTCCTCTTGGAGATGTATTCGTCATTGCTATCATATAAATAAACATAAACTGTTCCAGTGATGTCATTATCTGGATCTGCCATGGTCAATAAGATTTTAATACTGTTTTGATTGATTTCAGGGTCGCTGAATTCAGCCGTAATCGCTGTGTTGTTTTCAACAGTATCTTCACCTTTACACGCCACTAAAGCAAATAGGCTAATGATGGTTAATACAATGAGTACATATTTCTTCATGATATAATACCTCTCAATCCTTTGATAACGTCATTTAGTCTTGAAAGTACACGTTCTCTTCCAAGTAAGCATAAAGCCACTGGTAGACTCGGACCATGCATATCACCCGTCGAGGCAATTCTTAGTCCCATCCACAACGCTTTACCTTTTGTTTCCGTATCTTTCCCTGTTTGTTTGATTGCTTGTTCAATCGATGCTACAGACATATCTGACTGCTCAAGCAGATTTTTAAATGTTTCAATCAATGTTAAACTTTTTTGTTCAACAAGAAATTGATATGCTTCATCAGTTAGTTTGAAATCATCGTGGAAGAATGCATGATATAATGTGACGATTTCACCGATGTGTGTCATGCGGTCTTGAAATAATTCCGCTAGCAATTTTAACCAATCTTCAGAAGGTATGGCAATACTTGCCTTTTCTAAGTATGGTTTGGCCAAACGAGCGAGTGTTTCGACATCAAGTGCTTTGATATACTTGCTGTTGATAAATGCTAATTTTTCTTTATCGAACATCGATGGTGCTTTTGTCAAACGCTTTGTATCAAACTGTTCAATCATTTCATCATGCGATAAGATTTCTTTATTTGTCGGTGGAGACCACCCAAGTAAAGCGATGAAATTAAATATGGCTTCTGGCAAATATCCCATGTCGGCATATTCAGAAATGAACTGGACGACATCTTTGTCACGTTTTGACAACTTTTTCTTTTTTTCATTAACGATGATTGTCATATGTCCAAATAGCGGGGGTTCCCAATCAAATGCGCGATATACCATAATCTGTTTTGGTGTGTTTGTGATATGTTCTTCACCGCGGAATACATGCGTGATTTCCATTAAATGATCATCGATAACCACGGCGAAATTATATGTCGGAATCCCATTATCTTTCATGATAATCCAGTCTTCAACTTCTTTTGATTCAAATGAAAGGTCACCACGAACCAAATCGCTAAATGCGTACACTTCGCCCATAGGCACTTTAAAACGAATCGCATATTTTTCACTATTTTCACGATATTCTTTATAAGCGAGTCCTCGTTCCAACAGTTGATTGGCATAATCCTGATATATAGCCAATCTTTCAAGTTGTCGATAAGGACCGAATGCTCCCGGTTTGTCCGGTGATTCATCCCAATTGATGCCTAACCATTTCAAATATTTAAATTGTGACGCTTCACCATTTTTGACATTTCTAGCAACATCCGTATCTTCAATGCGGATGATGAAATCACCACCATAATGACGTGCGAAAAGATAATTAAATAGCGCTGTTCTAGCATTTCCAATATGGAGTAATCCCGTTGGACTCGGTGCGTAGCGCACACGAACTTTTTGCATAAGATGTCTCCTTTCATGCAATTCTTATTATACGTGAATTATAATTAATTCACAATCATAATATGCGATTATTCATATTTCAATGAACCCGTATAACCGATGCTTCTTAAATATCTGTGGACCTGCTTACGATTTTTAAAGACGATAACCTTATCGCGATATATCTCTTCATAAAATTTAAATATCATACGCCTCTTCTTTTTACGGCCATTATATAAAATCCACCAAATGAAACTAAAATTTAAATTTTCAGTGCAATCCTCACAAACAGAATCTCGTGTTTGATTACGATATTTAAACCAACGGTGGCATGCACCAAATAAACATTTCAAACGATTGAATTTGAAAATAAAGATTTGATCAGCTACTTCAAAGCGTTCAGGTGCTAATTCTGTATATGATCCATCGATAGCCCAGTCTTTATGTGTCATGAATTTTCTAATATCCGCTTCAACTGCTTTTCTATCTCGTTCTACCCAATGCGCTTCAAATGATATTCTATCGATATGGAGGACAGGTATATTCAATGTTTTTCCAAGCCTTTTGATGAATGTTGATTTACCTGCACTTGCGTAACCTACAACTGCTATCTTCATTGAGATCCTCCTTTAGTTTTTCAATAATCATATTATAACACAAAAAAGAAAGGGACCCATAGGGTCCCAAACCACTTAACGTTTTGAAAATTGTGAAGCTTTTCTTGCTTTCTTCAAACCTGGTTTTTTTCTTTCTTTTGCACGTGAATCACGTGTGATAAGACCCGCAGGTTTTAATGTTGCACGAAGATCTGGATTCATTTCGAGTAATGCTCTTGTGATTCCTAGACGAATCGCACCAGCTTGACCAGTCAATCCACCACCGTTAACATTAACGCTGATATTATATTTGCCTTCTAATTCAGTCAATGTCAATGGTTGCAACACATCCAAACGTGCTGCTGGAGATGGAATATATTCTTCAAATGAACGATTGTTTATTAAAAATTCACCTTTGCCTGGTGTTAAGATAACACGAGCAACTGAACTCTTTCTACGACCAGTTCCAAAATATTGTGCTTTTTCTGTAGCCATCGATTAAACCTCCAAACTTTCTGGTTGCTGAGCAGAATGTTTATGTTCTGGGCCAGCATAGACGAAAAGTTTTCTCGCCATTTGTGCGCCAAGCTTTGTATGTGGCAACATACCCTTGACAGCTTTTTCAACCATTCTAGTTGGAAATTTTTTCATAACGTCTTTAGCTGCCGTACTTGAAAGACCACCATTATAGCCTGAATGACTATAATATAGTTTTTGGTCCCATTTTCTACCTGTTAAATTGATTTTATCCGCATTAACGATAACGACATAATCACCACTATCTACATGAGGAGTGTAGGTTGGCTTATGTTTACCTTTTAAAACGGATGCGACAACTGTCGCTAGACGACCTAACGTCTTGTTTTCTGCATCGACGACATACCATTTTCTTTCAATCGTCTGTGCATTAGCCATGAATGTTTTCATTACATTTCTCCTTATTGTTTATATAATAAGGGCTGAGTGGAATAACTTTTTAAATATGTACCTATGTAATAATACTATAAATAGCATGGCTTGTCAACAATAATATGCTATTTAAGTTATAATTTTAACACCTTTTAAATCGACTTCCATGACCACTTTTTCATCTTTGGATGTAGGAATGTTTTTACCGATATAATCCGCTCTAATCGGTAGTTCTCTATGACCTCTATCAATCAAAATGGCGAGTTGAATCTGACTTGGTCTACCATAATCATTGATGGCGTCCATCGCGGCTCTTACTGACCTGCCGGTAAATAGCACATCATCCACTAAAATCACATGTTTATTAAACACATTGAGATTTAGTTTATCCGGTATGTTCATACCTTTAACATCATCTCGATATGGCGTGATATCTAAACCAAAAAGTGGCACGTCAACATCCGCAAAACGCTTCAAGTTCTTTTGAATCTCATTGGCAATAGGAAGACCTTTTTTTTGAATACCGATTAAGACGACTTGATCAAGGTTAGGTTGATGCTCAATAATCTCGTGCGTCATTCTTTTCAGTGTTCTTGAGATTTGTTCTTCATTCATTATTTCTTTCATCATCATCACCCCATCTATTTTATCATTATTTTTACAATTTTCCTCTTGTATTTTTAATATTCCATGATATACTTGTAGACAGTAAAGGTCCTTTAAGACTTGCCCGTGAGCTTGTTAAGGTATCTATCAACCATACCTATACTTAAAGGACACCTACAGGTGTCTTTTTTTGTAGAAGGCCTTTCAAAACTAAATAAAGGAGCGTTTTTTATGAATGAACAAAAGCTTTTGATTGACATCCAGGAAAAGCCAAAAAGTGTAGGGAAATGGATCCTCTTGTCTTTTCAACATGTTTTCGCAATGATTAGTGCGACTGTCCTCGTCCCCTTATTGACAGGTCTAGATGTCGGTGTTGCGCTATTGGCAAGTGGTATCGGTACATTGATTTATATCGCGTGTACAAAAGGGAAAGTCCCAGTTTATCTAGGATCAAGTTTTGCTTATATTGGTGCCATCGTTATGACAGCAATTGCAAATGTTACAGCTCTGGGATATACCTTGACACCAGGTAAAGAAATACAAGAGATTTCTACTTTGATATCAAATGAGTCGCTTGGCTTATTCGATGTTTATGGATCTGCCTTTCTAGGATTGATGGCTGTCGGACTCACCTATATCATTGTCGCTTTTATCATACGATTCACAGGCAGTGGGTGGATTAAAAAACTATTACCCCCCGTGGTTGTGGGACCGATGATTATTATTATCGGTCTATCGTTGGCAAATATTGCTGTTGGTAACATTGGTATTGGTCCAAATGGCGGTTCATGGCAAGGATATATCGTCGCATTAGTTACCTTTTCTGCCGCAGGAATCATCGCAATTAAAGCAAAAGGCTTTTTAAAAATAGTTCCCTTTTTGGTGGCTATTCTTATCGGTTATGTCGCAGCGATAGTGCTCAATATTGTTGACTATACAGCTTTTCAAGGTTCCACATTCCTGCAACTACCGCGGGTTTCATTAATGGGTACAAGCGGGTTCACCATCCATTGGGGACAGGTTTTGGCTTTTGTGCCTTTAGCGTTTGTCACGATTTCAGAACATATTGGTGATCACACCGTGTTAGGTGAAATTACAAAGCGTGATTTTATCACGGATCCCGGTTTGCATCGCACATTGATGGGTGATGGTATCGCAACATTGTTTGCGGGTGTAATTGGCGGTCCAGCAAATACCACATATGGTGAAAACACCGGTGTTGTAGCCGTGTCAAGGGTCGGTTCTGTTTGGGTCATTGGACTGGCAGCAATCATCGCAATTTGTCTATCGTTTTTCGGATGGATTCAATCATTTATTATCAGCATTCCAAATCCAGTTATTGGCGGCATTACACTCATACTTTATGGTTTGATTGCAGCTAATGGCGTGAAAGTTCTCATCAAAGACCGTACAGATTTAAGCAACATGAGAAATCTTGTGGTTGTTTCCACAATGCTCGTTATTGGGTTAGGTGGTGCAGTTATCAATCTAAATGTCTACGCATCTTTGACGGGTATGAGTCTAGCTGTAATCACTGGTATCTTATTGAATCAAGCACTCATTGGATTAGAAAAATTCAGTTGGCTCGGTCTATTAACTGGTTTTAGAAACATCTTCAAGAAACGTTCTGCGTAACCAAATGAATTAGCAATGATTATTCATTCATCAGTATATCCATTAAATAAATAGTGACTTGTGCAATACGGAAACAAATCTGCGATGACTTTCATTTCAGTCGTTGAAAACTCGGCCTCTCCATATATTTTTTGATGAAGCGTCTCTTCATTGACATTTAACATTTGAGCTAGTTTTTGATGTGTCAATCCCTTTGCATACATCTCGATGATCAAATTGAAATGGACCATGTTTTTCCCCTCTTAAATATGCGTTTGCATGTATTATGTTTAATTGTATATGCATTTGCATATATTGTCAATAAAACACATAAATGCTATCATGCTTAAGCCATAATCGATGATATGATGATTATGAAATGAGGGACAGCATGGACATTTATGATCGCATCACATATCAATTAAAGTCTCAACGAAAGACTAGAAAATCATTGTGCGACGAAACGGGTATACCCTATGCGACACTTTCCAGTCTTTTTCAACGACGCTCTGAAAATATGAGCATGTCTACAATGACTAAAATCGCTGATTTTCTTGGCGTAACCATTGATTATCTCGTTATCGGTGATCGTGTTAAAAGCGGCTATACATTATCGGAAGATAGTGGTAACAGTTATCATCATAGCGATACGATTACTAGAGAGTTACTACGAATTATCCAAAAACTTTCCGTAAAAGGAAAAAATCTCCTGCTATCCAAAGCCTATGAATTAGAAGAAACCGATAGTAAAGAATAAAGCACCTCATTGAGATGCTTTTTTTATAGGCCTTTTTAAAATTTATCAAATAGCATGTTTTCGTCTTTCATCGCGTGCTTAGATAGTATACGAATACATGCATCAATCATGCCAGGAGATCCACACAGATAGCCTTCAGCTTCTGTTAAATCTTTCGTATGACGATCGACAACATCGGTAATCAATCCAGTTTCACCCGTCCAATTATCTTCGGGTTTTGGTTCTGATAATGCCGGAATATATTCAAAGTTTGGATATGTTTTTGCAAGTTGCTCAAACTCTTCAGTATAATACAAGTCACGTTTGGATCTTGCACCAAAGAAATACTTGACCTTCCTTGGCATGCCTTCGTCTTTCAATTTTGCAAGAATTGATCTAATTGGGGCCTTACCCGATCCACCAGCGATACAAATCATATCACGCTTAGAATCTTCCCTTAAGAAGAAATCACCATAAGGTCCAGTAATGGTTATCTTATCGCCCTCTTCAAGCGCTTTGTGAACAAATGTTGTCGCTTGTCCATTTGGCACATAGCGAATCAATAATTCAATATTGTTTTTATCCTTTGGATCACTTGCAATCGAATAAGCACGTATAATCTCAATTCCAGGCACTTTAATCTGAACATATTGACCTGGTTTAAAATCAATCGTTTCAGGATCAATTAAATGGAATCTCACCAGTTTAATGTCATATGTTAAGTCTTCTACATGTGTGATTTTCGTTTGATATTCTTTAGCTGTTAATAACCCTTTAGGTAAAACTATCTTCATCTGGTCATATGTTTTTATTTGGCAAGATAGATGTACACCTTGAGCTGCTTCTTCTGGTGATACAAATGCTTCTTCCGTTGGTTTTAAAGTTGAATCATCATCCAACAGTCTTACTTTGCAAAAGCCACATGTCGCTTTACCCCCACAAGCGGATGGTACAAAAATCTTTTCATTCGCCAGTGCGTTCAACAACGTGTCATTACCATGAACTGGGATAGTTGTGTCATCATTGATGTGAATAACTTTTTCTTTATCTCCGCCCATCAGTTTTTCAATCACAATTAAGATTGTTGTAATGATGAGCATGAGTCCCACAAGTATGCTAGGTAATATAATCCATTCCATCATAATCCCCCCTTATACCAATCCAGTGAAGCCCATGAAGGCAAGCGCTAAGATACCTAGCATGAAGAACACAATCGCTTTACCGCGTAATCCATGTGGTGGATTCGAAATTTGACGCATCTTTTCTCGAAGTGCGGCAACTAAGACAATCGCCAATAACCAACCAACCGATGAACCAAAAGCAAATGTTGTGGTTTGAACAAAATTATAGTCCCTGTTCACAAAGAATAACGAAACGGCCAAAACCACACAGTTTACGGTAATCAGCGGTAAGAAAATACCAAATGCATTATATAGTTTTGGTATAAATCGTTCTAAGAAAATCTCTAAAAATTGGACGGTTGCTGCAATCGTTATAATAAAGACGATATAACTAACATACGTTGTATTTGTCGCTACCAATAATTGATAAATAGGCCAGTTGATCATTGCTGTAATCGTCACGACGAACACAACAGCGATTCCCATACCTCTAGCGTTTTTAACATTCGTTGATATCGCTATCAACGGACACATACCAAGAATAAAGACCAGCGCAATATTATTGTTTAATATCGATGAAATAAAGAGTTCAAATGCGTTCATATATCAGTTCCTCCTTATATGGCTTCTTCAAAATTCTTGGTCCATTGGCGTATACCCCAAATAAATAACCCAAGAATAAAGAATCCACCTGGTGCCATTGCCATGACAACCCAATTAACCCATGTATCTGGCATAACCTGCATATTTAAGAAAGTACCAAATGCCAATATTTCACGAATGGATGCTGTTAAAACCAGTACAATCGTGTAACCCATACCAGCAGCAAACCCGTCAACAATTGAATATTTAACAGGATTTTTAACAGCAAACGCCTCAGCTCTACCCATAACAATACAGTTTGTGATAATCAATCCAACATACGCACCTAATGCGTCAGCGATTGTTGGAAAATATGCTTGTAGAAAAAATTGAACGACAATAACAAACGATGAGATAACAACCATGTAAGTAATCATTCTCACTTTTGAAGGAATAAAGTTTCTTAAGAGCGATATAACAAGTGAAGATGCCATGACAACAAATGTCACACCTAATCCCATAGCAATCGCATTTTCAACTTTATTTGTAACAGCCAATGCAGAACAAATACCTAAAACAGCAATTGCAATAGGATTATTAATGGAAATACCATCTCTTAAAATGTTATATGGCTTAGTATATTTCAATCTTATCCATTTTTTCATGATGTTAACCACCCTTGAACATTTATGTTTTCATCTTCCCAAATCGATAATGCATAGACATACGTTGTATTTAATACACTTTCAAATGCTTTTGATGTTCTAGTAGCCCCTGTGATTGAATCAACTTCATTTTCTGCATTTGCAGCATTATCTTTGTTAATTTCTAATTGCGGTGTCATCTTAATACCAATAAACGTATTCAGATATTGGGCAGTAGCAACTACACCACCCAAACCCGGTGTTTCAGCCTGATATAGAACCGCTATTCTTTGAATAGTTTCAAGGTCCGATTCAAGCGTCAAAACACCTGAAATTGTGTCCCAAACACCACCACTTGAAAACTCAAAAGCAACAGCGCCAGTGCTTGAATGATAATAAAATGAAATATCGTCACTATCATCATTAGCCAATCCTTCATAATAAAATATCATCACTTCTTGACTAAATATATCATGAATATTTGCAGCGTTATATGAAATATCAAACCCATCGAGTACTGCCGACTTCAATTTCACATCGCTATTTAATGCAATTCTATCCTCTGTCAATGATTTAGCCCCTAATAAGACAACTGAAGTAATGACACCCAGTATTAAAACAAAGACGATGGCCTTAAGATTCCTGTTCACTAAGTTCACCTACCTTTTCTACTTTTTTACCCGCATCAAACAGTGCGCCAACGGCATTCATTAAAATCACAGCGAATACTGTGCCTTCTGGAAATGTTCCAAAATTTCTAATCAATACAATCAATAATCCGATGCCAATGCCATAATACAATCTACCCCATGGTTTTTTTGGTGCTGATACTGGCTCTGTAGCAACAAAAAATGCAACGAATAGCACAGAACCAACAAATAGAGAATAGTAAGGATCAGCAAATTGACTCGGTAGTATGTAATAACCTAATAATGTAACGATGAATACAGTACCCAAAATACCGACTGGAATGCGCCAGTCAGTGACGCGCAATGCCATCATTAACAAGCCTAACACAAGAATGCCAATTCTAAATGTTTCACCGATAGTACCCGGTGTATAGCCAAAGAATAAATCAGACATCGTGTATGTAAATACATTTCCGCTATTCAACAATGATAACGGTGTTTGCGTACCGATCACACCTGTAACAGGATCTAGCCAAGCTGTCAAAATAAATTGAGGAAACGAGATGGTGACAAACAAAATCCCAACAAGTGCTGGGTTGAATACTGTCTTACCCGCTCCACCAAAGATACTTTTTCCAAAAAAATATCCAAAAAAGGATCCGACACCCGCAATCCATAATGGGATAGATGGTGGCAACAATAAAGTGAAAATCAGCGGCGTGATAAACCAAAAATAGTCAAAATCTATTTTTCTAACGCTAGAGAATAAAAGTTCAACAAGTCCCGCAGCTGCGACAGCGACGGCTGCTACTAAAAGCACATAGAACCCAAAAATAATTGCTCCGGCAAACAATAACACACCCAAAGCAATTGTGAGCATCAGTAAATTTCTTGACGTCAAAGTGGTGTGATACGCATTTGTTTTTGTTTCTATCATATAAATCACCATATCTTTCATATAAATATGACATATAGTCCGTTGTGTGTTTATTCTATCACAAGCACAAATAGAAAATATATTGATATGTTTTATTGCTTGAAAAATAACATATTATTAACGATATGCAAATTTATAGAAAAAGATGTTAGTAGTTTTTTTTTCTACTAACATCTTATCATTTCACATACGCTGGTTTTCATGATCTTTCACTTTAAGAACTTCTTGATCATATGAAATTTTTTATCTGATGCAGGTGGATAAGTTAATGGTAAATCTAGCTTAATGCCTTTTTTGGTGTATCCTTTCATGTGTGAAAACGTTAGAAAGGATGCATAACCATGATATGTTCCTATACCGCTTTGTCCAACACCACCAAAAGGAAGATGTGGATTAGCGAAATGTATAATTGTATCGTTAATTGCCCCACCACCAAAACTTAATGAAGAAAATATTTTTCGCTGTTCAGCCTTGTCATCAGTGAATAAATATAACGCTAGTGGTTTTTCTTTTTCTTTTAAAGTTGCAATCAATTCTGAAGTGTTATCAAAAGTCAATACCGGTAGGATCGGACCAAATATTTCACGTTTCATGATGTCGTCTTCCCACGATACATGATGCATGATAATGGGCTCTATTGTACGCTTTTCTTGATTTTTTTCAGCGGTTTTTCCGTGCGGGTTTGCAGCGGCTAATGCCACTATATTTTGATAGTGCTTATCGGTAATCATCGCGCCATAATTTCCATGCGGATCAGAAAACTTTTTTATCATTTTTTGTAGTTCAGATATGAATTCCTTTTCAATGATCTTTTCAACATAAACGTAATCAGGTGCGATACATGTCTGCCCGGAATTAATCAATTTGCCGAACGCAATCCGTTTTGCGCTATGTTTTAAATTCGCTTTTTGAGTGACAATTGCCGGACTTTTCCCACCCAATTCTAATGTCACCGGTATCAATTGTTTTGCTGCTTTTTCATAAACGATTTTGCCAACGCGTGTACTTCCAGTAAAAAAAATATGATCGAATTTTAAATCTAATAATGATGATGTGACCGCTGCATCACCAGTGATGATGTCAATATATGATTGATCAAAAGTATCTCTAATCATTTCTACTAAAGCTTGTTCTGTATATACAGCCTGCTCGCTTGGTTTCAAAACCGCTGTATTGCCTGCAGCAATCGCACCTATTAATGGTTCGATGAGTAATTGAACGGGGTAGTTATAGGCACCAATAATCAGAACGATGCCTAATGGTTCAGGTTGAATGTATGATTGCGTAAACAATTGATAGTATGGTGTTTTTACATGTTTTGTTTTCATCCATTTATTGAGATGTTTTAAGGCGAATGAAATAGATTTTTTTACATAACCGATTTCCGTCATATACGCTTCATAAGGCGATTTATTCAAATCTTTTTCCAGTGCCAACAACAGGTTTTTTTCATGTTTCTCAATCGCATGATACAGGGCATTTAACTGTGACTTTCTAAACGACAAATCTCTTGTCATCCCTTGATTAAAAAAGGCTTTTTGATGATCTAAGTTCATCATTTTATCATCTCCTTTTGTCATGATTATTATAGCATAACAAAAAGGTGAGTTGTTTTAACTCACCCGTTTGCTTTATGTATTTAATATGATTACCGAATATTTATATAAATATGATAAGGCTTCTTTTTCTGACAAATCAATATTTTCATTCATGCGCTGTATAATCAGACCCATTGTCAATGCACGAATGATATGCCCTTTTTCTTTTGATTCGCTTGGATTCAGATGAACAATGCCCTCAGATATACCCATACGAATGATGTTAAAATAAATTTCCTGTACTTCCTTTTGTATGTCATCCATCATCTTCTTCATGTCTTCCTGGGTCATTAACTTATAATTGTGCCCCTCACCTAAGATACTCATCATTAACTCATTTGCTTCTTGGGCATTGCGCATGATTCTACATGTGATTTCTTTATAAGCTGCTTCAAAAGTATGATGCTTTAGTGGTGCTACAATACGCTTGTGATAATAATCAGAAAGATATACGTATGTTTCTTTGATAAGATCGTCTTTGCTATCAAAATGTTCGTATACGGTGCTCTTACCAATGTCAGCCAATTCGGCGATTTTTGATATAGGGATTTCGTTTATATTTTCATCTTGCTTAATCAAATTAGCCAAAACTTCAATAATCCTATCCTTCGTTGACATGTCCATCAACTTCCTTTTTAGCTTCCGCTTCTTCCAGTTTAATTTTTTTACGATTAACAAGCGCATAAATGGCTGGTACCACAAGTAATGTTAAGACCGTAGCATATACAAGACCACCAATCGCTGTGACAGCCATTGGCTGTAACAATTCAGCCCCTTGACCAATTCCTAATGCCATGATGAACAATGCAAGAATCGTTGTTAGTGCGGTCATGAAAATTGGTCTAATACGTGTTTTACCTGCTTCAATAATCGCTTCTTTGACGCCTTTTCCTTCTTCTCGCAATTTATTGATATAATCAATCAACACGATTCCGTTATTAACAACTACACCCACAAGAACAATAAGTCCCATGATTGAAACCATCGATAGATTCATATTTGTAATCAATAGTGCAAACATACCCCCGGTAAATGCTAGCGGTACTGTACCTAAGATAATGAGCGGGTAAAGCAGCGACTGGAATTGAATCGCCATAACCATGTACACCAATGCGATTGCAATCAAACCTGCAATAACTAAATCATTAACTGCTGCTAAAATATTTTCATTTTCACCGACGAATGAGACCGTATATCCACCACCGTATGCAGCGAAATCATCGCTTTCTAAATAAGCGTTAACGGCATCTGTGGCATCACTTGAAATCAATGTGACATTATACCCGTCTTCGATTTGACCGGTTACGGTTAAATAACGACTAGATCCATCTGTGTAGATAGTAGCAAACCCCGTAACACGTTCAACGGTTGTTACACTAGTTGCTGTGCCATCATATAATGGTGCGACCGCAAGTGATACTAATGATGGTGAATTCATTGGATCTGTTGGCATCATGGTGATTGCGCCATTTTCTACATATAAATATGGATTAACAATGAACATCACTGGTTCTCCAGGTGTATAAGTAGGCAATGATACATTGGGGACATATAATAATCCACCTTGATTAATATAATCATCAATCATGATTCTAGTAGCATCATCAAATAACATGATGCCATCTAAAAATTGTTCATAATCACCAAAGAGACTATAATCAATGCTATTAAGTTCGCTTTGTGGTAATTCTATATTATAGTCAACCCCTTCAATTTGTAGTGTGACTGTTTCTGAACTTCCTGCTAAACCTGCTATTAGTGAGAAGAAATAATTGATATTTTCATCGATGTCGCTCACTGTCAATCCTACTAACATCGCTTGATCGACATCTACTGTCAATTTAATATTGTCAGCGCCTTGATCAACCCCATTGTCAACATCCTCGACATGTTCAACATCCGCTAAAACAGCTGCGATATCATTAGCTATCGCTTCAAGTGTCAATAAATCATAACCGGATATTTTTATGTTAATACCGGAAGCACCAGAAATCATAGCCGTTGTGTCCTGTGATGCGACATTAACTTCTAAAATATTGGAAGCTGTAAACGCTGTAAATTCGCTAAAATCTACGGTGTTAAATATATCGATAATTTCATTTCTATAGTATGCCGTATCGTGTGCGCGATTATCCAGCAAACTTACCGTCATGTTGATGCCACTGCTACCACCCGATACCATGGTTTGCATCAAAGCTAAACCACCACCGCCTCCGGAGCCAATGGTTGCAGAAACTGTTTCAACCGCTTCAATAGCTAAGATTTGTTCTGTTATATAATCCGCATATTCTGCTTGACCAGCAAATGTGGCTGTACTATCTGTTATAACCGTAATATCAATATAGCCTTCATCAGAAGTTGGTAACATAATAAATCCTTTTGCGTACACTAAGAAGAAACTACCTACAAGTAATACAAGCACTGTAATATAAGTAATTGCTTGATGATGAATGGTAAAGTTTACAGCTTTTTCATAAGCATTTTTGACATTATGCAAAAATTTACTTTCTTTCATTGGCTTCTTATCATCTAGCATTCTAGCAGATAACATCGGTACCATCGTTAAACCAATGATCAAAGAGGCACCTAATGAGTAAGCAATCGTCAACATCATATTAACAAAGACTTCGTTAATGATACCTTCTAAGAATAAGATAGGTAAGAAGACGACGACTGTTGTTAAAGTAGATGCAGTGATGGCGCCAGCGACTTGTTTTGCACCATAAATAGCGGCGTCATGCTTCGATTTACCTTCACCGATCATTCGATAAATGTTTTCAATCACAACAATCGCATTATCCACCAGCATCCCAATGCCTAACGCAAGTCCTCCCATTGAAACCATATTCAAGGTGACACCTGTGAAATACATCAGCATGAATGCAGCAATAACGGAGATAGGAATTGCCAATCCAACAATTAATGTCGGTTTAACATCTCTTAGAAATAAGAATAAAACGAGTACCGCTAAAATTGCACCAAATATGAGATTTTGCAAAACGGTATTGATTGAAACTCTAATATACTCGCCTTGATTTAATAACACATCATAACTAGCATCTGGGTACTGATCTAGAATCTCATCCAATCTAGATAAAATATTGTCTGTCACTTCTGTGATACTATAATCAGTTTGTGCTTGAAATGAAATATTGATGCCCTGCTTGCCATTAATTTTTGAATACGTTTCTGTGTTGGCATTCATATACTTGATACCATCTACTGTGACAAGATCACTTAATCTGATAATTATTCCTGCGTTTTCTAAGATGGGTAAATTCTCTACTTCTGTCAATGAAGATGGATTATTTCCCAAATAGAGCATTCTAATCTCACCATTATCAAGCGCAACACCAACCAATCCAGAAACATTTTGTTCTTCGATGATGGTTAACACATCATTAGAGGTTAACCCATAACTATCGAGTGTTGTCAGATTTAGATTAATTTGTAAAACCGTATCTGCTGCGCCGCTAATAGATACATCAGCAACCCCACTGATCGATGTTAATTCTGATATGATATATTCATTAATCCATGCCGTGTTTAAAATAAGTGCTTCTTCATCTGTGACATCATCACCATATGCTTGAGATAAAGACACTTGCATGACGGGAAGCATATCAGGGCTTATTCTTAGAATGCGTGTATTTCCAACACCATCCGGAAACTCTATATTATTAATTGATTCTCTCAGTTCAATAAAGGCGGAATCCATGTTTGCGCCATCTTCGAACGTAATGATCGATACAGCAAAATGTTCGTAACTCATTGAACTGATTTCAGTATAGCTATTAACCGTTGCTGCTGCAGATTCAATCGGAGCTGACACGCTCGCTTCTAACGTTTCAGGATTTTCTCCTTCAAACGTCGTAATCGTTACCAAATAAGGAAGATTAATATCTGGAAACAAATTCAATGGTAATTTGGTGACTGCAAAAATACCTAATGTAACCACAATTAATATACCCATTAAAACGGTAATTGGTTTTCTAACACTGTATTTACTCATATGTGCTCCTTTGATGTTTAGGCCGACCGACCGGTCGGTCGTTTTCTTCCATTGTACCAAACGACTCTTTCGAAGTCAAATGAAACAACCAACTTTTCTAAATTTTTCCATAATCTTACATTTACTTGGTATTTTTTATCAATCTCATGTAAACTATATGATGAGAGGTTTCATTATGCAAACAATTACCTTTAAGGATGTATTATTCAATTATATGAAGCGTCATCCGGTAACATTTTCGTTGCTGGCTGCAAATTTCATAATGTTCATCGTGGTCGCTTTTAATGGTGGATACGATGCTAACACGCTCGTTTTGACACTCATTAACAATGGTGCGCTCGTCCCGCTATTTGTCAGTCAAGGTGAATTTTGGCGGATTTTCACCGCCATGTTTTTACACGCCGGATTCCTTCACTTCTTTATGAACAGTTTCTTTCTTTATTATATTGGCGGATCAATGGAAAGAATCATCGGCAGTCTCAAATATGCCATTCTTTATTTCGTCAGTGGCATCGGTTCAGGCATTGCTGTGTGGTTGTTAAGCAGTCCCACTGTTCCTGTCGTTGGTGCGAGCGGTGCGTTATATGGCATTATGGCGGGTTTATTCTTACTAACATTCATCCGATCTACATGGTTCCATCCAAGGACGATACGTTCTATCAGATTTATGGTCGCGATTAATGTTTTCTTCACCCTCACATCCATGATCAGTAATGGATCGATTTCAGTTTGGGGTCATGCTGGTGGGTTTATTATTGGTTTGATTACACTTTACATAATGATGCCTAAGCAACCTTATCAATCAAACAGAGGAGCGCCATATCAACAAAGACCATCATCACATCACGGTAGAACCGTAATAGATGCTGACAGTGTCACAGATGATGATATATATGATAGTTATTATTCAAATTAAAAGGAGCTTCGGCTCCTTTTGTTAGTTTTTATTTGAATCAACCATCAAGTCAACCAAATATTTAGAGAACTCTGTTGAATCCTCAATTGGCAAGCCTTCAGCAAGTAAAGCCTGATGATATAGAATGGATGCGTAACGATCAATCGTTGACGGATCCTTTTCAAAACGATCATTAATCGCTTTGAACAGTGGATGATTTGGATTGATTTCCAAGATTCGTTCGGCTTTGACGTCTTGCGCATTTGGCATTTGCTTCAGTACTTTTTCCATTTCCAATGATAATCCTTCACCGGAAACCAAACATACCGGTGAATCTGATAATCTCGCAGATAATTTAACGTCCTTGACTTTATCCTTCAACGCATTCTTCATCGCTTTTAAAACATCTTTATTTTCTTTTTCTTGTGCTTTAAGACTTTCTTTCTTTTCTTCATCGATAAAGTCAGCTTCACCTTGTTGTAGTGACTTAAATGGTGTGTCTTCATATGTATTCAAGATTTGAATCATGAATTCATCGATTTCATCAGTAAGGAATAAGACTTCGTATCCCTTTTCCTTCACAAGATCCATTTGTGGCAAATTCATGATGGCAGCCTTGTTTTTACCTGTTGCATAGTAGATTGCTTTTTGTGCTTCTGGTTTGCGTTCAACATATTCCTTTAACGTGATATAATCATCCGATGAACTCGTTTTGAACATGATGAGGTCTTGAAGTTTTTCTTTGTTCATGCCGTACATATCATATACACCATATTTTAATGTTAGCCGATACGCATCATAAAATTCGACATATTTCGCACGATCATTTTCCAATAGTTTTTCAAGTTCGCTTTTGATTTTCTTTTCGATATTGGACGCGATTCGTTTAACTTGTTGATTTTGTTGTAACATCTCACGGGATATATTTAAACTGATGTCTGCTGAATCAACAAGACCTTTTACAAACTTAAAGTAGTCCGGTAATAAATCTTTGTTTTTATCTTGAATGAAGACACTCTTTGAATACAACTGCAACCCTTTTTCATATTTTTCACTGTAAAAATCATAAGGGACTTTTTTAGGTATGAACAATAATGCAGTGTATGTCAATGATCCTTCTACCTTGGTATGAATCGTCAATAACGGATCCTCATAATCATTAAACTGGTGTTTATAAAATTCATTGAGGTCTTCATCTTTTAATTCAGATTTTGACCGTTTCCAAATCGGGGTCATTTGATTGAGCGTCTGAATTTCCGTCTTCTCTTTTTTATCCTCTTTGACAACGACTTTCATTTTAATTGGATAACGGACATAGTCGCTATATTTTTTAACAAGCCTTCTTAACGTATAGTCATCCAAAAACGTTGAATAATCCTCTTCGTTATCCGTGTCATCTTCATTGAGGTAAAGCGTGATTTCAGTTCCAATTTCTTTTTTTTCTATTGGATCAATTTGATAGGATGATTCACCAATCGAAGACCATAGATACCCTGTATCTGAATAGGGTGATTTCGTTCTTACTTCGACCTTATGCGCGACCATGAACGCTGAATAAAAGCCAACACCGAATTGCCCAATAATGTTGATATCTTCTTTTTCCAACTTTTCCTGGAAGGCTTTTGAACCGCTTTGTGCAATGGTTCCTAAATTATCAACCAGTTCATCTTCTGTGAAACCAATGCCATTATCACGGATAGTCAGTGTTCTTTTTTCATTGTTTGGCTCTAACCAAATTTCATAATCCGTTGCGGGAATGCTCGTATCTGTGAGCGACAAAAAATGACGCTTATCGATGGCATCTGAGGCATTTGAAATTAATTCTCTTAAAAAAATTTCCTTTTGCGTATAGATGGAATGCGTCATTAAATGTAATAGTTTTTGTGACTGCGTTTTAAATTTTTTTGTTTTTGACATGATATCGCCTCCACATGATATTGTATTAGTCTAAGGCGTTACTGTCAAGTATCTCAGCTTTTTTTACTGCTGTATTAATTTGATTGTGATAAACCACGAATCTTGTAAATAGAAATTCGGTCAGGAAGTTTATGAGCATCGTTCCTCCTAAAACGATAAAGCCATTCCAACCAGCACCTTCCAATGCATCACCCCACCACGTTGATAGCGGTGTGAAAACTGCATAATAGGCAGCAACCTTCATCATTGCAATCGGAACGTTTGCTGCTGATTTAAACGTAAATCGACGGTTAAATGTGAAATTCCAAAAAACGGATAAAGTTAACGCCGTGAGGTATGATGGCCAATAATCTAATTTCAGTAAGTCGTACATGACAAAAAATGTTAAAAACTGAATAATGCCTGCCGAAATAGAGAACAGTGTAAATTTAATCATCTGTGATAATGTTTCTTTATGTGTTTCTTTTGTCATTTTCGCTCCAAAATGTGTGTGAATTGTGGGAAAGTATGGTTATTGCTCTGTTTGTTTTTTTCTGGTTGACTTTTCTTTTTAAAATCATATAATTGTTATGGATACACCCGAGAGGGTATATAAAAATTTTTTTCTCTCCTCATAAAGAGCGCTAGCAGCAAGCGCTTTTTTATTTATCTTTAAAGAGTTTTGCAGGATTTGTAATCGGTAATATATATGGCGGTACATTAGCGTTTGCTGTTAACGTCGTCACCAATGATCGCAAATATGGAAATAAGATAGCTGTCCCATTCATTTTAGAAACAGTAAGTGCTGGTTCATACTCCCAATTGTCAACGTTGAAGATGCCCGATATTTGAATATCTAAGTAAAAGGGAATATCTTCATTATAATCATCAAATGATATCGATAATGATAGCATGAAATGATTGGGGTCGCGTTTGGTCATTTCACGATTAAAACTTGGTTTCACTTGTATTTTGTGATTAGGTTGTATTTTAAACGACTTATTCAATACGAAAGACATTTTATCAACCGTATATCCAATTAATCTAATTTGAATCTGTTCAGCCATGGTCTTTGACTCCTCTAGACATTTTTATGTCCGTTTTTATTTTCATACATATTCTTATCGGCTCGTATAATCATATCATTTGGTTTTTCATCAATACCTTCTTGATACGTTGCAGTTCCCACAGATATATGTAAATCAAATTTATGGTATGTACTAAATGTCTTTATGTCATTAATTAGTTGTTTTTTGCAGTTTTGATAAAGATCATCATCGAGAGATTGAATGATACATGAAAATTCATCACCACCGATGCGATAACATTCACCATATCTTCCAAACGCGTTAAGAATAGATGTAAAACCTTCTTTTAATACAAAATCACCTTCGACATGCCCATATTGATCGTTGATTTGTTTTAAACCATCGAAATCAAAAAATACTAACCTCATATTATTCTTGAGACGATTATCACTAAAATAACGTTCGAAATCTTCTTCGTAGGCATGCCTGTTTTTTGAGCCTGTCAATCGGTCCATATATGCTAGTCTTGCATAATCCTCGGATAAGTAACTGAGCTTTAATCTTTTCTCTATGAAAAAGATATAGTCCAAAAGAACGACGAGTGAGAGTAATACCAATACTGCAAGGCTATAAATGGATAAATTGTCATGATTAAATGTTTGATCATCGATGAAAGTGATGAACGCATAAAGAAATAAAATACCATAATAACGACTAAACTTTTTAGCGATTTCATTATGATTAAGCACATCTTGAACAATAAAAGCCAACAAAAAACTCATAATGATAAGTGTCATGATTGACACGAACAACACGGGTTTTACAAAATCTAGCACACCTGCAATTTGCAACATTGTGATAACAATGGCTTGTAAGCCAAAATAAGCAATTAATCCTAATGTTTCTTGTTCAAATCTTTTTGTAATATGGCTCTTATAATACATCAGGATTGGTATGGGTAAAATCATAAACAATGTTAAACTTAACCCGCCCAAGATATAGACGTTGTTTGTGACAAACTGCAATAGCGTCGATCTAGCAATCACCCATAAGCCAAATGTGATGGCAAACAATCCCAAATAAAATCTACCTCGTGATGTTGCTTGATCGACGACATGGCTGATTGCCAAAGTAACTATGCCAATAAGGATAAAGAGCATGCCAAACACAACATACCAAATATGTTGTGAAATAATATAAGTATAGAGCACTCCTGTTGATTCATCTGTTTCATAGATTGGGGCGATTAATCCAGATGTTCGCTGATAGGGCGAATGATAAGTAATCGATAAAACCCGACTCAAATTTGTGTTATTTTCTATGGTTACCATATGATGGAGATTGGCATAAAACGATGCGCTGGATGCTGCTTGTGTTGACATATACACGACTGTGTCATCCAATCTCACAATCACATCTTGATGATCGGTATACAGCAATAGATCAAATCTTTTGTCCGTTGCCTCAATCGTTTTATAAATCGTGAAAGAATCATCCGTATCGATAGACACTTTTGCGGGGTATTCGATTAACTCAACACCTTCATAAAACCATCCTTCGCTTAACACTGGTGCTGGTACATCTAATTTCACGCCTACAGCAGTTCGAAAAATAAGCGCCAATAGACCGATAAGTATAACGATAGTGATGACAACGATATATGATTTTCGTAGAGCGCTATTTTTTTTCATGACATATCACCAGCAGACAGATAAAAAATCTTACCATTATTATACACGAATTATATGGTGATGCCAATGTTAAAAAATGAATGTCGTGTTTACATTTTGTTTGCTTTCTTGTAAAATAGAGTTATCATATGTTATTACGGAGGAACTCTCATGCCTAGAAGAATTACAGATGCTTGCATCGCGTGTGGTGCATGTGAACCGGAGTGTCCGGTTGAATGCATCTCCGAAGGTGATCCAATCTTTGTCATTGATGAAGATATCTGCATCGACTGCGGAGCCTGCCAGGAAGTTTGTCCGACAGACGCAATCATCGAAGTTTAACATTAGAGAAGGGCACAAGCCCTTTTCTTTTGGATTCAATCAAAATTTTATGGTATTCATTTTTTAAAATCGTTATTGAGATTGTTTCAAGGACTGTTACGCTATCGATGCTATATATACCTATAGCAGCAATCGTCGAGAGGATGACCTTATACATCATTCCTTTGAATTTAATGAGTGAATAGATATCGTTCAGTAAACCAAAAATCGTAAACAAAATGGCTAATTATGATGCTTTTATCCAAATTGTGTAATTAAATACAAATTGTGGATAACGCTTATTTAGCAGAACCAGTAGAACAAATATGATATCAAATACTAAAGGGTTATAAATGATATGTTTTCAATCTTTCTTTTCTTGTTTTCCAGTTTTTTCATCCAAGTCTTCCGTTTGTGCTTTATGAACAACCACTTGTGGAAATGGTATATGGATACCATATTTGTCCAATAAAACTTTGATTTCGCGGTTCATTAGACGATTGACACTAAGACGATCTCTTTCTTTAACTTCAGCAACGATGCGAATGATTACCCCTGAATCAGCTAGTTCTTCGACACCTTCATATAGCGGTCCATTGATGATTTGTGGAATAGCTTCTTTGATTTCAGGTAAGTGTTCTTTGATGATTTCTTCCACCTTTGGTAAATCAGCTTCATATGCTATTGAAACAGTAGATATTGCTACGGATACTTCTGCTGATAAATTGACGATTTCTCTAATATCTGAATTTGCAATGATGAGAACATTTCCGCGTATATCTTTGATGCGCGTGTTTTTTGAACCGACTTCCAATACAACACCTCTAAAGCCATTGACTTCGACGATATCGCCAACGACAAATTGCTTCTCAAAAATGATTGATAACCCTGCAAAAACATCTTCCAATATGCCTTGTGCACCGAAAGATATAGCTAGCCCAGCAATACCAGCACCAGCCAATAACGTGGGTGTTTGAACGCCCCAAGCAGATAAAATCAATAGTAGTCCAATCACTATGCTTAAATATTTTGTAATGTTAGTAAATAACATACCTATCGTTTCGCCGCGTTTACCCTTTGTTCTAAAAACTTTAATAAGCAGCAACAAAATATAGTTGAGCACGTATATAAACAAAATGATAGCAACACTTTCAATAATGTGCACATAATTATTTTTTACTAGACTAATAATATCGAAAAACTTACCAACAGAATTATCAATTACACTTTCAAATGCAGTTCCTGGAAACAAAATCCCTGCTAAACTGCCAATAGCAATAAAGATAATCACAATAATCAGTACGACGATTGATTTGACATTCTTTTTACTTCTTTTTTCATTCTCTTCCATTTTCTTCACTCCTATTCGCTTATTTCATCATAAATAATATGACGAATCATATAATTTGTTTCACTTCTAACATCGATGATGACTTGATAAGTAATATCAGTTGGTATCATGATGATGAATGTGGTTGATTGACTATGACCATTTGCTGTAAAGCTAAATGTTTCGCTCATGATATAAATTGGCATTTCTCCTGTCACATCAATCAACTCATAGGATGCTAATTGGAAATAGTGGTTTGGATCAACTATCGTGATGGTCGCTTCCAAGTATGCTTCATATGATACGATTTGATACGATATTTGATAATCCGCCAAAGTTGTCACTTCTTCATCATAGATGATTTGTGACTCATTTCTTAATGTTTGGGGATTTGTATAGGTCGCTACACCTTCCAATCGATATGTCGTGTTAGGTAACAATCCAGAAATTGGAAATGTTGATCCATGCATTGAGGTGCCAATATCGACCTCAATTCGTTTCAATAAGACGCTACCGCGATAAACATTGACGTGATATGCTATGTCGATATCTGTCATGCCGCCATACATCATAAGCCCAATGGTATCATCGCCAATATAATTTAAAAACATTTCATCATATAATTGGAAAGATGGGGTGACCCATTGCTCATCTAATATGACTGTATCACCGTCTAACATACCTGCTATGTATACATGAAACGGTAAACTTGTATATATATCAAAAATCTCTATTTGCTGTCTAGTGGTTGTGATGGGTATGGCTGTGTACATCAAATCAGTTTCAGGTTCCCATCGATACCCATAATAAAGATTGATACTGTTATATAGGTTATCAGGATCGTTGACTAAAACATCAATCGTGTATGTCGTTTCCCACTCGACTTGTTGCTCATCAACACCTAAAATAAATGCGCCAGTTTTATCTCTCGTGGTCAATTTGATTGAATCTAAGCGCTCTTGCCCATACCCCTTACTGCCGTAAACGTTCAACCAATAATCTGTATTGGGTGTTAAGCTATCAAAATAGCCTGAGCTTTCACCCAAACTAATTTCGTGTTCATAATGTTCAATTTGGTTTTCCAATGAAACAACTAATGTAGTTAAATCAAGTGCATTGGCTTTATCCGTAACCGAGACTTGATAAGTAACTGTATCAATCAATGCATTGGCTTTAATAATTTCAGCTTTTGGTGAAGTAGGCACGAAAACAACAGCAATAATAATTGCTGCTGTACCAATGACAAAAGAAGACATTAGTGATTTAAAAATTTCAAATCGTCTATTAATCTCTTTATTTTTTTCTGCTCGTGAAAGTTTAAGTGCCATGATTGATCCTTATCCCTATATCAGATGTCATGTCATACACGCTGTACTTAATTTTTATTATACGGAAATTGATCAAATATGTCTTAGTTTTTTGTAAAAATTCTTTTTTATGCTATTTTTATTTTTGTGATGCTTAATAGACTAATAGCGGGTACAATCAACAATAATGCTGAGACTAAATACATGCTTTGTATACCGACGACAACCGTTATCGTTACCATCAACACACCAGATATCAATTGACCGATAGCATCTAATTGTCCAAATCCACTTAATACTGTCGCTTTGATTTTAGATGGCATATTCGTCACGATGATTGCGTTCAATAATGGTTCAGCGCCTTCTCTGAAAACTGTGAAGCATATGAATCCAAATAACGCATAGTACATGTTTGGCATATAGGCGAAAAGTAATATCCCAGTCATCATCATGAATGTTAAATAAGTTGCCCAAATTGCGAGATGATTTTGTTTTTTTACAAATTTCTTAATAAACTGTAAAAAGATAAATCCCGTCAAGGCGATGATACCATTTACAAATGAGATAATCCAAATAGGTTCCCAACCATAAAAACCGCGGAATCCCAGGTGATCAAGCGTAAACCATTCATATGTGCGATCAATGCCCTCACTAAATAAACCAAAGAACAGTATCACGATGAACATTAGTCTTAAAACATTACGCTTTTTAACGTGTTTAAATCCTTTTACCAATTAATTGAAATATGCCTAAAATAATTGAAATAGTGCCGGTAAGCGCAGCTAATCCAATGCCTATAAATGACCATAGTTTATTCATTTGCTGTCCGATGAGTAATGTCTTTTGAACATCTTGATTCAATGTTTCATCACTTACCCATGAATCAAGCGCGCCACTGATAAATGTGTATCCGAATCCCCAAACAATTTGAGCGATAAAAATCACGATGAAATACGTCGTGACTGCCTCCAGCATAAATCCTATTCCAATGATAAAAAGTCCAATGATGACACTCAGCCTTCTACTCTTTAAATCAGCGATTACCCCCGTCGGTACCTCAAATAATAAAACTGCAATTTCCAAAGCAGTACCTAACAAGATTAATTAATAGGCTTCAAGGTTTGCAATATCGATGCGATATAAAACTGAAATGGTAAACATCATGTTAAAAGATAAACCCATGACGCCTCTAAGCACATAATAAACATGTTTTGTTTTCATAATCAAATCATTGCATGCACTTTCTAACGACTACGAATCGTTTGGTGTTGAATGAATAAATTTTTTAAACGCATCCTTTTTTTAAATATCCTTCCAAGCTGATTCAAGTAATTCCACTGCTTTTTTAAGTTGTTTTTCGTTCATGTGCGAATACCCCATAACCAGCGTTTTACGCTGTGATTCATCGTGTTTATTTAAGTAATATTCATGAATGCCATATAAACGAACATTTTTTTGTTTTGCTCGATCTATCAACTCATCAATATCAAGTTTCGTAGAAATATCAAGTAAAAAGTGCAATCCACTTTCCTCGCCTTTGATTGAAATTTTGGATTTGAAATTCGCTCTTTTCAGATGATCGATTAAAATATCTCTTTTCAATTTATAAATATTTTTCATTCTGCTTAAATGTTTCTCATATGCATGATCTCTTATGAATCTTTCCAGCGTTAATTGTGTCACTATGGGCACTGAACATATAAGGTGAGAAAACTGTTGATTAAACCGATTCATCAAGTAATCTGGCAAGACCATGAAACTAACCCGATAAGATGGGGCAATACTCTTAGAAAATGAATTGAGATAAATGACTTTATTCATATGGTCTAAACTTTTTAGCGCTGGTATAGGTTTACCAGAAAAACGAAATTCACTGTCATAGTCATCTTCAATAATATATCGTTTTTGATCTTCATTTACCCAATTTAATAGTTCTATTCTTTTTGATATTGGCATGACAATGCCTAGCGGAAATTGATGGCTTGGTGTGATATGCACAACATCTATTTGTGTTAATAAATCAGTATTGATGCCCTCTTTCTCAATCCGAAATGTTTTAGACGATGCACCATAATTCTGATATAATTGATAGTTTTTAAGATATCCTGGTTCTTCTACACCGTAAACCTTATCTCTTCCCAATAACATGACCAATAGCGCTATTAAATTTTCAGATCCCGATCCTATAACAATGGATTCGGGTTTGGCACTAATGCCACGATACTCAAAAAGTAATTTTGAGATTTGTAGACGTAAGCCATCATCACCTAAATGGTTTGTATCGTTAAGTTTATGTTTGTATTCATACTGTATGACCTCTTTTTCTATTTTAGCCATTTTGTCATACGGAAAATAATCTGTATCAACAAGGTTTGTTCTAAAATCAATTAAAAAATGGTCTTTTTCTACTTTTTCAATGACTGCTTGTTGAAATGTGTTACGTTGAGGCGGCATTAAATCAATCAATGGTAAAACAAAAAATCCGGATTTCGGTTTTGATTTGATATATCCTTCAGCAATCAACTGATGATACGCATTTTCAACTGTGATGACGCTCACTTTTAGATGTTGAGCTAACTTCCTCTTAGAAGGTAGTTTTTCATCCGCTTTGAGCTCATTATTGATAATATTTTGCTTTATTTCCTGATACAGTTGTTCGTAAAGTGGTGTTTTATTGTGTTTTTCTAGAAAAAAAGTTAGCATCTTATCTGACCTTATTGTTTTGTTTATATCTGGCTATTTAAAACATGCCAGTTCACTTGTATAATATAAGATATCATACCTATTGTCAACAAGGAGGAAATATAAAAATGAAAAACAGTCGTTACGAATTGAATAAAGAGTTGGCTCAAATGCTTAAGGGTGGCGTCATCATGGATGTCACATCAGTCGAACAAGCAAAAATAGCACAAGATGCTGGTGCTTGCGCCGTCATGGCTTTAGAGAGAATTCCCGCTGATATCAGGGCCGCTGGCGGTGTATCTCGTATGAGTGATCCTCATTTAGTTAAAGAAATTCAAAATGCTGTCACAATCCCCGTGATGGCAAAAGTTCGCATCGGCCATTTTGTTGAAGCACAAATATTAGAAGCACTGGAAATTGACTATATTGATGAATCGGAAGTTTTATCTCCAGCTGACGATGTTTATCATATTGACAAAACGTTATTTAAGGTGCCTTTTGTTTGTGGTGCAAAAAATCTTGGAGAGGCTTTACGAAGAATTGGTGAAGGTGCTTCAATGATTAGAACGAAAGGTGAACCCGGCACGGGTGATGTCATCCAAGCAGTAAAACACATGCGTCTCATCCAATCAGAAATCAGACATGTGAAATCACTTCGTGAGGATGAATTATTTAATCAAGCAAAAACGTTAGAAGTCTCTTATGATTTATTAAAGTATGTGCACGATTATGGTAAATTACCAGTTGTTAATTTTGCAGCTGGCGGTATAGCAACACCTGCAGATGCGGCATTAATGATGCAGTTAGGCGCTGAAGGTGTATTTGTAGGATCTGGCATTTTTAAATCTGGCAATCCTGCTAAGCGCGCAACAGCCATTGTTAAGGCTGTAACCAATTATAATGATCCGAAAGTATTAGCTGAAGTGAGTGAAAATCTTGGAGAAGCCATGGTTGGTATCAATGAAGAAGAAATTGAACTATTGATGAGAGATCGTGGTATTTGATTATGACCATCGGTGTTTTAGCTTTGCAAGGTGGTTTTATTGAACATCAATTGATGCTAAAAACGTTAGGTGTTGATACTTTTGAGATCAGACAATATAAAGACTTAGACAAACCCATGGATGGATTAATATTGCCGGGTGGAGAATCAACTGTCATCTACAAATTATTAATAGATTTCAACATGGTTGATAAACTTAAACAATTAATTGTGTCTAATTTACCAGTTTTTGGAACATGCGCTGGATTATTGTTATTGGCAAAAGTTGTCCACGGTTATCAAACGGCATATCTTCAAACAATGGCTATCACTGCAAAGAAAAATGCCTACGGTAGACAAACTGGAAGTTTTAAAACTAAAGGCATTTTCAATCAAAAGGATGCTGTCGATTTTGTGTTCATTAGAGCGCCCTATATTGAAGATGTTGGAAAAAATGTTGACGTGTTGGCCACGGTTGATGGAAAGATAGTTGCTGCTAGGCAAGGTTTTCAATTAGTGACAGCATTTCATCCAGAACTAACGCATGATTTGACCATTCACAAATACTTTGTTGCGATGTGTATGGAAAGAAAAAATAATCCATCCCTTAAATGAGATGGATTTTTCAATAAATGATATCAAACGAATTTAACTGAGATCAACTGATTCATAGCATCCTGTGATTCATTCGATAACTGCTCAATAGAATCTTTTTTTAATTTGAGTGTATCAGGATAAATTGGACTTCCTACATTAATCAAAATGCGATCTTTAATAAATAGCGGGAATACGGATCGTTTTTCATGAAAACTAATGCCAACTGGAAGTATTGGTGACATGGTTTCTTCTGCTAACATAAATGCACCACGCTTTAATGCACGAATTTTATCGTCACCCTTAATGAGTTCACCTTCTGGGAAAAAATGGACAATTCTACCTTTTCTGACCTGTTTGGATAATTCATAGAAAAAGATTTTCATTTCAGATGGTGTTTCTGGGACAGGTGTTGAGCCTAATATACTAACCAATTTGCCTGCTACAGGTAGTTCAAAATTTGATTTAATGCTTGTAAAGACAGGTTTTTTAGGAAATACCGTAATCGCGTTCATCGCTGAATCGAGCGTATGTACATGATTGGAAATCATCACGCCACCTTTTTTAACCGCCTTGATATTCTTTCTATTTTGAATCTTAATACCTCTAAATAAACGTAAATAGATGGTTAACAAAGGCAGTGCAATCAAATAATAAACCATCCACGACATCACTTTTTTTAATCGTGTTTTAGTAACTAATTTTCGATATTTTTTTTGCGCTTTTTGTTTGGCAACAACTGCTCTTTTATGGTCTTCTATCGATTGTCTGAACATTTGTTCCAATAAAGAGATCGCGTGGCTTAATCGATAGTTTTCCGCGTGATGCTCATACTTAACGGACATTTCTTCTCTTTCTTTTGGATGTTCCAACCAATAGTCGATTTTTTCTGAGAGTTCATTTACTTGATTGACTTTAAAAATGTTTCTATCATCAATAGCAAATTGTGCTGTTGCACTCTTATTAGATTCTGCAATAATGGGAACAAGTCCACACGCAATCGCCTCTAAAGCAGCAATACCTTCGATTTCAGCGTCGGCTGCATGAATATATAGGTCACTTTCTTGAATTTTGTGAATCAGTTCTTTTTGTGAATAGAAAGCGAATGTGGTGTTGACATTTAATTTATGAGCCAATGTGCGATATTTGTGTTCAAGTGGTCCTTGTCCAGCTAAAATCAAATGGATTTGATCTTTATGTTTTGATTTAGCAATCGCCTTAATGATAATATCTTGTCTTTTTTCTAAAGCATAGCGACCCGTTGATAAAATTTGATAGCCTTCATGCACTTGTTTCTCCCCGCGATGGTACACTTCTGCTATACCATTTGAGATGACATGAAATCTATTTTTATAGTGCTGGTTTTTTAATTCGTATGAAATAAAAGCGCTTGGGCAATGAACATGCGTTACCTTGCGATAAAATTGTATCCAAAACTTTCGATAGATAAACCAAGCAATCGGCCCACCAAATCGTCCTAAGCCCATACCAAAAGTGATATTTTCTGGTTGTGTGTGAAATGCTGCAGTATAAGGTATATTTAATCGGCGGCATAATTTAATGCCATATCTCGACACTTTCCATGGCATGAAAAAATGAACAACATCAGCATCTTTGAATGCTTCAGTCATAATCACTTTGTCCGGCTTAGCAAAATACATTTGTTGTCTTGCAGACACAGGTGAAACAATCGGCATGTATCGCTTTTTTAAATGATATACCTCTGGTCCTGATACCGATCCAGCAGTAACAACTCTTACTGTATGACCACGTTTTTCTAGTTGTTCCTTTGAACGTAATGCAGTTATCGTCGTACCATTAGATAATTCTCCGTAGTTATCTATTACATATACGATAATCATATAGTTCCCCTTTCAAGCTTGTGTAACTCATATTATACTTTATAACTTTAATTAATTAAAGTATTCGGTATCTTTTTCTAGGGTGGTAGTGTCAACTTTTAATCTTTATTTGATCATTTAATAAAATTTTTATCTTCAATTGATATCATGATTTCAGAGGAGTGATGATATGACACAAAAGCAATTTAGCTATATTCGTTCGGGAGTCATGATTTTAGCAGTTTTTGCTATCAATGCATTATTATGGTATTTACGATTATCTCAATCATTTTTAAACAATAATGTGATGATTACTTCAATTTTCGGCTCATCCATTCTCATAGGATTCGTGATGGTTTTTTTGCTTTCTACAAGAAATCCAATCCTTGTCAGGTTGTTTGGTGGGCTTGAGAGCATCTATTTTTGGCATCGCTGGTTAGCGATATTACTCGTTGGTCTTATCTTTGTTCATCAAACGTCGGCAAATAATGATGGTTTAATCGTGCTGCAAAGGTATCTGATTTTCCCCATCGAACTTGACGAACTTGGTGAACTAGCAAGAAATGGGTTAATCTTACTCGTGATGCTTGCGCTATTTGCTAAATGGATGAAGTATGAGCATTTTAAATATCTTCATCGCTTTATGATTGTTCCCTATCTTATTGGTCTCTATCATGGTTTTGCCTATTCATGGGTTGATTTATTTTCTTTTGATTACTTGTCCATTTGGATGATATTTACATCGCTTTTAGGAATTATATCATCGCTCTATATGCTGCTATTTTACAAGCATATAGCCTTATCAAACTTGGGTGTCATAAGTGAGAAAAACTATTTAAATGGTCAAGTCATGGATCTCAAGGTAAAGATGATGAAGCCGTATCGTTTCAAACCGGGTCAATTTGCTTTTATCCGTATTCAAGATAAGAAAATAAAGAAACAAATCCATCCGTTCTCTATTTCAGGTTCAGATGAATCTCATGTGTACTTTACGATTAAAACGTTAGGAGATTATACCAAACAACTATATGATTTATTGGCGATTCCATCGGTTGTTACAATCTCTCGCTCGTTCGGTCATATGACATTTTCTGATAACAAGCATCCTCAAGTATGGATTGGCGGTGGTGTTGGGATTACCCCATTTATCGGAAAATTGCGTAGTTTAGAACCTATCGAGACGCCTACCCATCTCTTTTATAGTGTGAGAAATGCTCAGGAAGCAATTCATCTTGATTTATTCGAGCAATATCAAAAAGATCACCCTCAATTTACTTTTACCTTGGTGGATCAACAAAAAGATGGATTCTTAAAAGCAACAAGACTTCCCCTAGCACAACATCCACATATTTATATGTGTGGTCCTAAACCCATGGTAGATGACTTAAATAAGCAAATTAAAGCCATTGAAAAAGGTATCCTAGTCACCTATGAGGCCTTTAGTTTTACAGGAACCCTTGTTGAAGGTTTACTTCAAAAAATAAAATCATCATATAGAAAATTCTTTGCTTCTCGTCCTTCTTGAAAAAACGCATGTTCCCATTTCACTGAGAACATGCGTTTTTTATCATATTGGAAATGAGAGATGGAAGGTTGTCCCTATACCTTTTGTGCTCTCAACGTGAACTGATCCTTGATGCAAAAGCACTATTTCTTTTACAAAAGACAATCCTAGACCGATGCTTTTATCAACATTAAAGCGAGAGGCATCCACCTGATAAAATGGATTAAATACGTGATTGAGATGCGTTTCTTCTATGCCAATGCCAGAATCTTTAACATCAATTTTTAGTTGTTTTTGATCTTTAGAAAATGAAATTTCAATTGTCCCTTTCGTAACGTTATATTTAATAGCGTTTTGAATCAAATTGGTAAAGAGTCGAACCATCATCACTTGATTTGCAGAAATGATTGGATCAAAATTAGGTTTGACAACCGTAAAGGCGATGTCTTTTTTCTTCATCATATGAAACATGCTTTCACCCACATAAAGTGCTGTATCATAAAGATCAAGAGGTTCTAAATCTTCTTTTGTTAACACCCGCATCCTAGCTAGTTCAAGTAATTGCGTAATGATACTTTCGAGATGAAGAAGTTGTTGCATAAGCACGTTTAAATCTGTTTGGATGGGTGATTTGTTAGTTTTTTCTATCGTATGCTCGAGCTGAGCTCGCATCACTGCAAGTGGTGTTCTAAGTTCATGAGAGACATTTGATGAAAAACTTTTTTCACGATTGATAGAGATTTCAATCTGATCAAGCATTTGGTTAATCATCTTTGTTAATTCCCCAAATTCATCTTTAGGATTGGTAACCCCCTCTACACGTTTGGTGAAATCCTTACTTTGTTCGATATCTTGAGCAGTTTGATAAATTGATTTTAACGGTTTGAAATTTTTTCTGATGATTAGATATCCACCCACTAAAGAAAAAGCGATTAAAATGGGAGATAGAATAAAGAGCATATTCATCACTTGCGTTACAGAACGATCGATGTTAGTAATGCTATAAAGTCCTCTGACCACATACCTATCACTTAGAGAAACATCATAATAAAGCCAATCAGACTGCTCGCTTTGTTCCCGTATCGGAGCTGTAAAAGTAAATGGTAACGAGGTATCAAAAAGGGCGGGGGCATTTCCATAAATGATGGTGTTTTGATCATAGATTAATAAGAGAACACCATCATCATAAAATCCGAAATCATCTTCATCCAATTCAAGGGAAATACCATCGTCTTCTATATGAACATTATAAGCAGCGTGCTGCGTAATTTCAACAATTTTTTGAGTAGCTTCATTGATGAATGCATGCTCACTTAAAGAGATGATGAAGATAAAATTTAGAGCGATTAGTATACCAAAGAAAACGGTATAAAAGAGCAGTATTTTCGCTTTAATTGATCGTTTGATCATGCGTTAACCTTCATCACGTATCCATACCCTCTCATGGTGTGGATTAATTTGATCTTATAAGGATCATCAATCTTTTTTCTTAAAAAGCGAATATAGACATCAATCACATTGGAATACCCCTCATAATCAAAAGTACTACTGATGTTCTCTAAAGACTCTCTTGATACTACTTCACCCGCATGTAGCATCAAATATTCTAAGATGGCATATTCCTTTTTGGTTAATGAAATTAGTTGTTCCTGTCGCGTCACTTCTCTAGTCGTTCGATTCAAGGTGAGATCCTCTAACGTGATGATTTCTTGATACTCATGTTCTTTTCTTCTCAATAAAGAACGTATACGTGCAAGAAGTTCTTCAAAAGCAAAGGGTTTTACTAAATAATCATCTGCTCCTAAATCAAGACCTGTGACACGATCATCAACCGTATCTTTGGCAGTTAGTAAAAGGATGGGTTGGTGATGCTGATGATTTCTTAGATACTTTAATAAAGTGAGTCCTGAGATATGGGGAAGCATAATATCAAGAATGTAAAGATCATAGGGTGTTGCCTGAATGTAGGACAACCCTTCTTCACCATCTTTGGCTGCATCTACCATGTAACCATGAACAGATAGTCTTTCCTTGATAATCATTCTTAAGCGTTCTTGGTCTTCGACAATGAGTATTCGCATCATTTTACCTCCTCAGTCTATCTCTTTTTCCCATATATCTCTATTTTAGTCCATTAGATTAAAATTTGATTAAAATTATTATTTTCATGAATTTTTAATCTTTGATTCATATAATAAAGGCATCAAGAATGAAAAGGAGATATGACAATGAGAAAATTGTGGGCAATCGTTTTGATGATAGGTTTAGGTTTTAGTTTGTTTGCCTGTACGAATGATCAATTGAATAATGAACAATTTGCTGTGTTTACACCAACGGAGCTTGCGCAATATACGGGTGCTAATGGAACTACTGCTTATATTGCAGTAAACGGCGTCGTATATGATGTAACCAGTGTGTTTGATAACGGCATGCATCAGGGCATGCAATTAGGTGGTACTGATGCGACTCAAGTGTTCGCTTCAAGTCCACATTCACAAGGATTGTTGGCTACACTTCCTGTAGTTGGTTCCTATGATGCTAACGCGACTATTAATAATTCGGGTAATCCTTTAGTTCTCGGAGATACTACCCTGCCTGTTTTTACATTAACTGAATTGGCACAGTATACTGGTGCGAACGGAACCACAGCATACATTGCAGTGAATGGTATCGTATATGATGTAACCAACGCTTTTTCCAATGGTACTCATCAAGGCATGCAATTAGGTGGTACTGATGCGACTCAAGTGTTCGCTTCGAGCCCACATAGTGCATCATTACTTGCAAGCCTTCCTATAGTAGGATCTTTGGAAGGCTATTCATTGATTGCTGAACCGACAACGTCTACTTATCTATATGATGATGAATATGA
>WOZH01000013.1:16881-20030 GCA_011620375.1 Acholeplasmataceae bacterium | reverse complement strand
ACCTATTTTGAAAAGTATCTAAAACCCCAAATCGTTTATATTGAAGAGGGTAAAATCAAAATCACGATGCATGTATCAGCAGATCATGCCAATATTATTGGACGGGTTCATGGCGGTGTCTTTGCCAGCTTTGCTGATATTGCGATGGGCGTTGCTTGCTGGACCTACCAAAAAAGAGCTGTCACATCAGATATGAATCTCACATATATCAGGAATGTACCGATTGATGAAGACATATATGCAACAGCAACAGTCATCAGCAATGGTCGAAAACTGATGCGCACGAGATGTGACATCCATAGTTCTGATGGCAAATTACTCGTGAGTGCGACGGGCACATATTTTGTCTTAAACAGTGTAGATAAACCTATTTTATAAAGTATCATCAATCGCTGATCTCTTAAAACCTTAATTTTAGATATCTAAAATAAAAAATAGGTGATTAACATCACCCTTTACTAAACCTATAGTGCAGAACTATGGGTTTTTATTTTATCATGAGATTAGGTGACCTCATGAACACTTATCCTGTAAACATCGTCAATGAGTATCTCAGACACGCCAATCTCAATGTCAATCGACAAGCCTTTTATACAGAAGAAACACTCAAACAGATATTTAAAAACTTAGTTTGCTACAATCAATAATTTAGAACGCCGGCCTCTTTTCGCCATTGTTCTTCTTTTTATTCTCAACAACTATAAAAGTTGGGTTATAACTTGATTTTGACCTATAAGTAAATAGCTTTTCACTATCTATATACAAAAAAGACAAGACATGATTGCCTTGCCTTTTCATCATAAGTCATCAGTTTTTACTGTTAATCGAAACCGGGAAAATCGATAACCGCACGATATGAACCAGGTGTTTCATCCCATGTTGCGAAATGAATAAAGTATGGAACTCCTGCATTGAAATATTCATAAAGACCGAAATTTAAGTCTCCATTACCATCATCATCGCTAAAATAACCATCTTCATTAAACGTGATATAAACGCGCGGATCACTATACATCTCTCTCTCATACGAATAGATATAGTATGTGCCCGATACTTCTGGCATGAATAAAACCATATATTCTGTATCACTCCACAAGTCAACGTATATGTCTTGATACACATAGACTTCTTCAATCATTACTTCAGATAGTGTTATGTCAATTCCAGCTGCAGAATTCACCAACACTTCAACGTAATAAATACCGGGATTCAAAAATAAATCTTCGCTATATGGATTACCGTTACTGATGTCTCCATACCCATTCATCAATATGTATTCACCCGATTGACTGCGGATACTTTGCATAAACCAAAGAGAAGTGGATGATGTATATGTCAGTGAATAGGGACCCGGATCAACAATTGAAATCTCAAAGTATCTAGTTTCATCTGTATTAAAACTTTCAGTAATGCCATTGGTTGTTGTTAAAGTTTGTAAAGGATGTGCAGATAGCATTAAATCAAATGTGCTATCAACGGACATCCCGCTAATTTCTAGGCGATAGACAACATTGGGTTGCAAATAATATGTTGAAGCTACATATGTGCCATTAATTATGCTAAATTGATCAGCTTGCAAAACGTCATTGTTGGTTGTGAAATACAAATAGAAATAGAAATAATCTGAACTTTCTGCTCCCGTGATTGTTAAATCATAATATCCTGCATGATCCAATGTAAACATGTACCTTTGCATATCCGTATCATAAGGAATAGTTTGAGGCGATCCAATGACAAATTCGGTTGCATCTGCACTGTTAACTGTGAACGTAAATGGATCAGCTCCACTAAAAAATTCAATGAAAATTGGATTGCCTACTTTTGCTTCAACATAGAAAGAATAATCATCATAGCAATATCTATCTTCGATGACTTTGCCCTCACTATCATTTACATGTAGCAACGTATTGATTTCTTCATTGCTGGCTATGACAAATTCATAGAAGCCATCTGATGTGGGATCAAATTGCATACGTGTGGTATTTTCCACATCAGCAATTGTTTCTGGTACACCAACATTCATTTGTGCGACATTAGCACCGTTCATGACATTTATGGTGAACGCCTCATAGATAGCATCCATACCAAATTGAATGTAATAAGTTGTCCCTGCCTGCAAAAACTCTAAAAGAGAAATTTCAGTATCTTCCAGCGAATGCTGATTAAGCCATTCTTCTTCTGTAAAAATTCCAATGTTTGAAAAAATAATATCGCCATAAGTCACTAAAAACTCATAATAACCACTCATGGTTGGTGTGAATGTAAAGTATAAATCGTCTGTATAATAGATTGAGTTGACCGGTACATCAAGCGTTAGTGGCGTTGCGTTTAGCAATTGTTGTTCCTGTGACATGTCGTTATTGAAATAAATATTAAAATCATCAGCAAATACCATGATGGCTTTTTGTTGTTCAAATGTTAATGTGCTAGGATCAAGCAATCCAAACGCGTGTACACCAGCGATGAACTCATCAAGTTTCGCTTCAAATTGAGTTCTTACGTCCACAAGCGTAACAGGGTCAATTGCTAACAATGCTTGTAGCGTAGCGTCACCTAATATATTGGTGAATAGTAAGTCGATTGAATCCGTTATCAACAGTTCATTCGTAGGCGTTAATACGGTATCAAACAAATGAATAAATGCTAAAGCACTGCCCAATTCAACAGGCTGATCAAATCCTAATGTTTCATTGATATAAGCACTGAATGACATGCCATCAAGGGCAGTAAATACATCACCTTCAATAGCAATCGCATTCATCAGTACTTGTGAAACCTCAGGAATCAATGCGCGAATAGCAACTTCCGTATCATTCGTTTCATCCATATATTCATCAGTTGAAATCATGAATGGTACAACAAGAAGTGATAATACTTCTTCGATGTTTGCCTGAGTCAATTCGCTGACAACGACGCCATGATAAGCCGCTATTTCATCGATGAACGCTTCGATTGCTGCGGTGAAGACCGCTAGATCTTCCATCGAGATTTGTTGTAAATCTGATATGCTTGTCATAATACTTGCTTCTGTCGTCATGAAAGTATCAATCAATCCAAAACCTACTGTGCCAATCAATTCGAGTGATGCAACAATCTGATCATATGATATAGATGCACTGTTAAGGATATACAAAACCATATCGAGATCA
>WOZH01000013.1:0-16781 GCA_011620375.1 Acholeplasmataceae bacterium | reverse complement strand
CATCAAGCAATGGTTGTGGATTATCTAGCGGTGTCAATCCACCATCAACATATGTAATCGTAAACGCTTCAACGAGAGATTGAGCACTTTCAACATCTGCTGTCGTAATAGATTCAATAAATGATAAATCTAATTCAACGCTATAATAAGTCACCGAACCTAAGTATGCTGCATGATCAACGAGATTATCAATACCGTTGTCAAGCATGATTTCGCCAACCATTAACAATGCTTCATAATAAATTTGAAATTCTGCTTCAGTTGGCATTTCATCAGCAACCAAGGCAACCATTTCATCTTTAATCAGCATCATTTCGGCCAATGTTAAGGAACCACCACTGATGATGCTATCCACTAATGGAATGATGTCTGGTGGCACTTGATCTCTTAATGTCATCGCAAATGTAAAGACTGATGATAGCGATGTGGTAAATAATTCAGGATTCTCATTAATCAACATGACCAGATTGTCAAAACGACTAATCGTTTTAGTCGTGTCTTCAATATTATTCTCAACCTCATTGATGCTGCCATTTAAAAAATTGAGATTACGAATAACGTCATAAGTTAATTGAAATAATTCAAGATCTGTATCATCGTTTGTTTCTATTTCATTAACAATCAACATGAGATCATCAATCAGCTCATCCGCTAAATCAAAATAACCATAATAATCTTCTGAATTGTCATAATAGCCATAATATCTAGCTCTACCCATTTCGCTTAGTACAACGATTAATTCGATATTTAATTCGTCTCCAGCAGTCATCAATGCAATCGTATCAGCTGTTTCTTCTACTGCACTCTCTTCAACCACTTGTAATAAAGCAACAAGGTTTTCATCGGTAAGTGATGTTGCCAGTTGTGTCTGATATTCAGAAAGTTCAATTTGATATTGGGCTAGGCTTTGTATTTTTTGATTTGATGACATATCAAGAACGACATCAAGCACATTGTAAACGAGCGTTGCAGCAACTTCTGGCGTGACACCATATGCATCAAAAATATCTGTTTCATTTAAGAAACCAGACAGTGAATTCATCATTTCTGGTGATTGTGTCATTTGCACAAATGCATCAAAGAAGCCAACAGCATCGGCTTGATTCAAAGAAGCATCAATACTTGCATCTGCATAAACGGTAACCACATTTAACATTTGCAAATAGTCTTCATAGTCAGTTGTGCTTTCAAAATCTTCTTCAACCATGAATGGGGTAAGCTCGGGGTTAATAATGTCCAATAGATCAGCAAGCAATTGGTCATAAGTCGAGCTAATGGCTAAATATTCAAGTTGTCCCGAACTGGGTGAACGACCATCTTCATTGACTGCAACCACACTCACAACGTGTGTTCCAGAATCGATGATAGCCTCACTCAAATCATAGCTTGTGCCTACAACTGGCGTTTCAATGCTATCGATGATTACAATGTAACTATCCGCACCTGGCACCATATCCCAACTCAAGATATCGCCGTTGATTGCCACATTCGCTGGTGCATCAACGATAACGATACCTACGTGATATAGTACTGCATTTGACACAGCTGAAACAGTAGGTCCATTGACTGCAGCGACTAAGATGTTATAGTCGCCATCCGGCAGATTTGCTGTGGCAAGATTAAAGCTCGTGCCTTGTACAACAAAATAATCCGTTTCACGCACAGGGGTGGATGCATCATCGATATAGACATAGTATTGCAATGCCCCGTCTACAGCATCCCAACTGATAACGTCGTCCGTTAATGTTACATTTGGCAGTTCCAGCGTCATTTCTGTACACGAAACTAAAAATATACCAAATACAGCCAAAAAGAGTAAACTAATAATTTTTCTCATTTTATGTCCTCCTTTATAATTCGTTGTTTAGTTGTCATCGTCTATTATTGCGTCCCACCAACGCTTTATCTACACGCATTATACATCTATTTACATAAATTCTCAATACCCGCATGTAACTAATTACAATGATTTAATAGGTTCTTAAATAGTCAATCAAACGTACATTTGGCTGTCGTTTAATTCTAGAGATCCACATCATTGAAAATAATAGCACATTGATTCCTGAGCCGATAAGGATTGAATTGGGCTTAAAGACAATATTTTCATATGCACCAAATACCGCAAACAGTCCTTGTATCTGTCCAACAACCATCACATAAGCCACAATAGAAGACAACATCACGACACAAAGCACGATTAATCCTTCATAGATGGTTTCTTTCTTCATGTCTTTTTTACGATATCCGATAGCGATCATCCGTGCGTCATCGGCTTCTCTTTCAATTTGTATCATGGCATGATGATTGATCAATGACATGATAAAACAAATCATGACCAATGAGAGATATCCAATGATGAAGTTTTTGATACGTTCCATCGCGAGCACAGCAGGTTCAATATAAGTTTTTTGAAAATCATAGATAATAATGAGTTGATTGCTGTATCGATCAAGCAATTGATTTGTCAGTGTTTGTCTTGACCCATTGGCTCTAACGAGCAAACTATTCGCTTTGGTTCGTACATTTTCATCAATCATATATAGATTTGTAAAAGCGATACCAATGTCTTGTTTTTCAAAAAAACCAGCGATGCTAAACAACTGCACGCCATCATCGGGGTCAAGCGTCAGTGCAATCGTGTCGTGTAAATCATATCGATAAATCTCATGATAGCTACTCGGTAGCAAAATCGCAGGTTCTGTTGCTGTGGCAAGTTGACTGATTTGCTGTGTCAAATCATCCAAATTGAAATACGTATCCGCTTCATTGATATCCATCGATAACACATAATTGATATTAGTGTCGCCTTCACCAAATACGACATGTTCATAAATATCCGCTCGAATAACCGACGATACTGTATCAAGTGTAGCAACGTCTTGATAAATTGCCTCTTCATTTCCACCCATTCGTGTCACAATCAAATCAAAATCAAATTCAGATTTAGCGACATCGATTCTTTGGTTCATATGTTGCATCATAAAAATTAATAGAAAAATAACAAGCGAAACCACAAGTGAGACTGAAAGAAAATGTGAAAATCCTTTTTTGCTCGCCAAGATTCGCAAATGAAAATAAATCAGCCTCCGCTCACGATATTTTTTAGTTATCATCATCGCACCATAAAACAAAACTGGTGCGATAAACAATAAGCATACCAAACTTAATAATATGCGTAAGATGCTTGCATAATGTCCAAGCAAGTCGGATAACTTTGGAATATACAATAATCCAAACAGCAAAAGACTCACCATGGAAACTAGTAAAAGCCATTTCCAATTTAGTTTTCTTTCATCACCACTAAGTCTCATTTCATGCATATCTGGCATGGTGCGACTGCGATGACTATAATATGTAAACATCATAATAAAAATACCAAGTGTGACGGCCAATGATAGCCATATCATCGTTGAAGATAGACGATAAATCCATGCTGAATCTAAATAATTCATACCAAACCTAATGCTACTGTTGACGATGATAATAGCCAAAACAAACGCGATAGTCTGTTCAATCAAAAGTTCAATTTCTAAGATGCTCAAAGCGTAACGCGTTTTACCACCCAAGATATGAATCATCGTCGCTTGGCTTTTCTTATCATGAAAATAATATCTTAATGTCGTCTCCAAGACCAGTAAAATTGAAACAAACACAAAACAAAGTAATCCGCCTAACGAAGCCGTGTTACGATTAACCAATTGATTGACAGTGATTTCATCAATCGTATCGATATAATTCAATTCGCGATATTCCAAAACTGAACAAAAAGCAGCTTTCGCAGCATCATGAGAAACACCATCTTTCAAATCAACATATAAAACATTATGATATGTTGCCAATGAAGACGGTGGTGTCAAATTTAATAAATTTTCATCAAAAGCTGACAAAAAGAAAGAAAATGATGCTGTCTTATCAATGAATATGCTATCTCCTTGAAAGAGTTTCCCATCATTTAGTATTTCAACAATATTAAAATCCTTTGTCTCTACGCCCGCTTCTAGCGTGATGCTGTCGCCCACTGAAAGCATATATTTCTTTGCATATGATCGCGTGATGATTACTTCATCATCGGCTAAGGTTGTATTAGCAATATACGTGACATCCGATAAGTGAGACAGCATATCGAGGGATGAGGCATATACATGCACGTAATGACGAACATCAGAATCAATTTTCGTCACCACATCATACTCAAAAAATGGATAGAGACCATCAGCAACTGCTGTAATGTTCTCATCATCTAAAAAACGAGTTCTAAAAAACCGCAAATCACTATCCGTATTGACCGTAACTTTTAAGTCAATATCCTGATATGTTTCTGCGAGGTTACCATAAAAATAAGTATGAAAAACGTCTTTCATCGAGAAGGCGAGCATGACCGTCATTGAGATACCTAAAAATCCGATAATCAGCAGGATGGTACGAAACGGATGTACGCGCATATTTCGCCACGCGACGTGACTGCTAAACAGCGCTTTCTTAATCCAGTTTCTCATCCTTAATAACCTTTCCATCACGCATACTTAGTAAACGAGTGCCATAACGTGTGAGTGCTTCATTATGCGTCACCATGATGATTGTTGTTGCTAAGTCAAGATGAAGCGACTTGAAAAGCGTTAAGATTTGATGACTTGTCTTTTCATCAAGATTTCCTGTGGGTTCATCAGCAAATATGATATCAGGATCATTGACTAAGCTTCTCGCAATAGCGACTCTTTGTTGCTGACCACCTGATAATTGCGACGGATAACGATCAGCAAATTCAGCCATATCCACACGTTTCAGCAATGCCATAATCTCCGCTTTTGTTTTTTGTTTGCCAATCACGGAAGCGAGCATGACATTATCAAGAACGTTTAAATTAGGAATTAAATTATATGATTGGAAAACAAAACCGACGCTTCTTGACCGTAACAGTGATTTTTCATTTTCTGTATACGTCGACAGTTCTTTGTTAAACATCTTAACAGAACCCTTTTGATAATCTTCTAATCCGCCCAAAACATAGAGCAGTGTCGTCTTCCCAGACCCACTAGGTCCTACAATAGAGACAAATTCTCCCGCTTCAATCGAAAAGTCTACACCACGTAAAACTGGCGTGATCAATTTTTTGTTTTGATATGATTTCTCTAAATTCGAAACTTCGATTTGCATGACCTCACCCTTTGACTATAAAACGATAAATCTCTTTTTTAAGCGTATTTCATGCCATATATAAATACGTTTTTGCTTATCATACTTGTTTATTTGGGCTTGATTGCTTTGGTTGCAAAAAATGTGGGAATATTTAATTCGTGCAAATATCCTTCACCATTGGTATCTTCAAATAGATCCAAAATTTGAAATCCCGCTTTTAATTGGCCACCTATTTGCTCTTCTAGTGTATGTGAAAACTGCACACCAGAATCCGTTTTTTCCATCATTTTCATTAATACTTCATCAGTTGTTGGATCAAACGGTAACCGATAAATAATCTCTTTTTCAGTCTCTTGATTGACGATGAAATTGATACCATTATCCAATCCAGCAAGCAAAAGACCCCCTTTTTTCAAAACTCGAAAGCACTCCATAAAAACAACATTAACATCTTTGATATAGACATTGGAAACAGGATGAAAAATCATATCAAACATTTCATTTTCAAACGGTAATCGTGTCGTCATATCACCTTGAATGATATTGATTTTGTAACCTTCACGCGCTTGGACGATACGTTCGGATTCAAGTTGTTTAGTCGATAAATCAAAAACTGTGCATTCAGCACCTTGTGCTACAAATATCGGCATTTGCTGTCCACCCCCACTAGCTAATCCCAGGATGCGTAATGCCTTCATCTCTGGAAACCAACTTTTAGGTACATATCTCGTCGGTGTCAACAAAACTTCCCATTGACCCTTTTTGGCATTCAAAAACGTTTCATGAGAAATAGGTCTCCCCCATGCCCATCCTTCTTCAACCCAGCGATCGATGGTAATTGCGTTCTTTTTTACATAGTCGTCTTTCATATACATATTCCTCTAGTCATTAAAAAGATGGTCGGGAAGACAAGATTTGAACTTGCGACCTCTCGGACCCGAACCGAGTGCTCTACCAAACTAAGCTACTTCCCGGCATATTAACTCATGTTTGCTTGATGAGTTTATGCAACAATTTAACGGATAGCGATCCTCTCAATGTCGATGCTTCAGGGGGATTTGAAGGCGAAACAAAAACCACTTCACTAACTTCTTCATTTTCAATAAAAGATCCCGATTTCAACTTTGCTTTAAAAATGATCCATACCAATCGCAGGCGATCTAATGTATAGACATCATACAATTGAAGATCATCAATCAAATAACCCGATTCTTCGAGACACTCTCTTTTAGCTGCATCTTCTAATGATTCACCTATATTTCTATAGCCACCCGGGAAAGTTAGTTTTCCGGTTCGTTTCATGCGTACCATCAAAATATCTCCATCGTCGTTATATGCCACAGTGACTGCCGATACATTAACCCAATTATCCCAATCAATAAAACCGCATGAACACTGCTTCACATCTCGATCTTCAATTTTCACCGTTTTATTTAGTAATTTACCACATTGTGGACAATATTGCACATCCATCAACCTTTCTATACGTTGTTCAATTTCTGCTTTTCTATTTTATATAATTCCTCAACTGCAAAATGTAGTTTAGTAACAACATTTTGTTTAGTTGGATAAATGTAGTACGTGTCATTCAGTGTTGATAAATCGATACAATCCCCTTTACCAAAATAGTTATATTCAACATGAAGTCCATATAACGATAATGGTTTTTTAAACAAATCGAGCGGTCCTTCTAAATCTTTCCCCGTTAAATGAAATCCTTGCTCATTATGAACTAAATGACCCTCTCCAAGTGGTATATATCCCTTAGCGTTTGGCAGTGATTCAATCTTGACATCATCCTCAAAACGGTATTGATGGTTGTCTATTTGTTTTTTAACTTGCTCTCTTTGCCATTCAAACCAATCTGGTATATGTGAAAATACAGTATCGCCTGTGATTGCTTTTAATTTGCCATAAAGATCCATCTCATATGATTTTTGACATTGATTGCACCAAATCTTATAACCATCTGAATCCATTTGCGATTCAGTCAAGCAATGCGGACATTGATATAACACCTTGTGAAGGTTTTTCGCGCGATCCTTGAAATCAATTTTAATCTTATTTTCGTACTGCCATTGGTATTCATCATAAACAAACGCATCATTGATTTTTTTGTTAATTTCATCAATCGATAGTGATGCCATTTCTTTTTTTGTCAATATTTGCGTCATATCCGCAACCAAATCAACTTTGCGTTTTTCAAGATGCCATGCTGGTTGTGACAAGTAATTGCCATGCATGTTCAAAACAACAACAGGATATTTTAACATTTTGACCATCTTACCCAATGATTCCGGTAAAATAGCCGTTGTGCCAACTAACGAATATCTTGCTTCTGGATAAATCGCACAAATGTCGTTTAGTTTATCTAAACTGTATTTAATCTGTTTGATCAATCTTGTATCATTTGTGAATTTACGTTTGCAAATAGCTCCAACATTCCGTAACAACCATTCACGACCAATAAAACCATCAATGGCAACAACATAATTCGCACGATGTGGGAATATTGCTTTGGTCGTCACTTTGAAATCAACGAACGCGTGATGTGTACATAATAAAACGTAAGGTGGTTCGAGATCTTCCATATGAACTTTATTAACTTTAGCATGCCTTTGCCACATTTCAGGAAAACTAAGCGCGAAAGCAAGTGGTGTTAAGAAAAAACGTTCTTTTTTTGGTTTTATATCAAAATTAAATCGTTCAATAGGGTGCATAAGCATATGCTCTTTTCATTGTATACAACCATTATATCATTACGCTTCGTGCAGTAGCCATTTTATTTAATGAAAACAGTGTACGACTGCACACTGTTTTTATGACATTAGTGATAAATAGACTTATGATCGTTTATCTTCTATATGTCATAGTTCGTACTCGATGTCGAACCACCTTTACCTGTCCAATTGGTGTGGAACACCCCATCTTTATCAACTCTGTTATAGGTATGCGCACCGAAATAATCTCGTTGTGCTTGTAATAAATTGTGTGGCAACACACCCGAGGTATAACCATCAAAAAAATTGATTGCTGCAGATAAAGCTGGGACATAAATTCCTTGAGCAATTGCTTTCGTAACGACTTTTCTTAAACTTTCAATTCTTGACTCAATCGCTTCTTTGAAGAAATCATCCATCAATAGGTTAAATAAATGAGGATCTTTGTCAAATGCTTCCTTAATTTTGCCCAAAAACTTAGAGCGAATGATACATCCACCACGCCACATCAAGGCGATACCACCATAATTCAACTGCCAGTTATGCGTTTCGGCACTCGCTTTCATTAACATATAACCTTGTGTGTAACTGATAATCTTTGCCGCATATAATGCTTTTTCTAAATCATTAATCCAATCATTAACCGCTAATTTTAAATCAGGTTTTGTTATTTTCTTTTGATAAACCTTGCTGGCTATTAATCTTTCGCTTTTCATAGCCGACAAGCATCTTGCGTAAACGGCTTCACCTATCAGTGTCAACGGTACACCTTCCTCAAGCGCTGTTATTGCCGTCCATTTACCAGTTCCTTTTTGTCCTGCTTTATCTAAAATCTTATCGACTAAAGGTAATCCATCTTCATCCTTAAACGATAAAATGTTGCCCGTTATTTCAACTAGATAACTTTCTAAATCACCTTTATTCCATGTTTTGAAAACATCGCTCATCTGATCTGCATCAAGACCCAATACATCTTTCATAATTTGATAAATTTCGGTGATGAGTTGCATATCACCATATTCAATGCCATTGTGTACCATTTTTACGAAATGTCCCGAACCATCTTCACCAATCCAATCACAGCATATTTCACCATTTTCTGTTCTTGCTGCTATCGTTTGAAATATCGGTTTAATGAGTGGCCATGCACCATCAGAACCGCCAGGCATAATTGAAGGTCCATGCAATGCGCCTTCTTCACCACCTGAGACACCTGAACCAATATATTTAATTCCTCGTTCTTCAACTTTTTTGGCACGTCTCATCGTGTCCAAATAATGCGTGTTCCCGCCATCAATGATAACATCACCGGCTTCTAAGAATGGCAACAACTGATCAATGACGATATCTACAGGTTTTCCTGCCCTAATCATCATCATGATCTTTCGGGGTTTTTCGACGTGCTCTGCGAGCTCTTTGATACTATATGTACCAATAACTGCTTTACCTTTCGCACGACCGTTAACAAAAGCATCAACACGCTCAGTCTCAAGATTATAGACAGCGACGCTAAACCCTTTCGATAACATATTTAAAGAAAGATTTTCACCCATGACTGCAAGTCCAATCATCCCTATATCTGCTTTTTGCATATTGATCACACTTTCCTTTATGTTTGACTCTGGCATTACTTGGTTATGCTGATTAAAATCCGTTCAACACCTGTCATTCTACATGATGAAGACATATCATGTCAATGATTTCATTTTATAGTCATTTAAAGTAGCCATTGCACTGCGTGTTATCTACAATCATTGCTATTTGTACATTTTCATTGTCATTTTAATGTGGTTGTGTCAAAAACAAAATCGGCATGTTTTTCAATGTTATAAAATTCAGCATACGCTTTTTCTTTTGGAATCCATTCATTGATAAATCGAGGGACCAGTTGTGGATTATTTCGCTTTTTTAAGCGATTGAGTTGTGCTTTTGAATCAACCTTTAAATATAGTTTTATATCATATGCATCTTTAAATTTTTCATGCAAACTATATGATCCTTCAACAACGATGATATGGTTATTATCCACACGAATTGGATTAGCAAATAAAGATGTTTGACAATCATATGGTTTGTATGTAAATGATCGTTTTTCTTTAAGCGGAATAATGACCTCGTTTTCAAATCTCTCATCGTCGATATTCCCACCGATTTCTTGCAATCTTTGTGGTGTGCGCTGTTGATTTTGCAAAAAGAAATCGTCCATATGGATGATGTCACATTCGTAAATGGATTTCAATAGATTTGCCAGCTCGCTTTTTCCTGAACCAGCATCACCATCAATAGCGATGACCAAGTGTTCCTGATTCATCAACATTTGATCAATCTTTACAAAAAGATCCAAATAAAATCCATAGCTATGCGCGATGATTCTATATGCCGGTTGATATGCTTTTTGATATGCTTCACTGTGGTGAACGAGAGGATAGTTATTGGTTCGCATTTTGAAGACAAAATTATCGATATCTTCAAAACATCTCCAAACCTTTAGCTTTGATTCAAAATCGTGTATTTTCCCGTGATTATTTTCTGCAGATTTAAGTACCATTTTTTGAATTGTATTTATATTCATGCCCACCTTTATAAAGCCATCAAGATATAATCTATCATGTGTTTCAGAAATACGTTCAATACCTTTATAAGATTGATTCTTAACATGCATCAATTCACGTTTCAAAGATACCAAATGCTGTGCTTTATTTAGGATGATATGCCCACCCGCAAATTCTCCTTGATAAATCAACTTATAAATGTCTTCAGGGGTATGAATCACGTATTTATTCAAATGGTATTTCAATATATCTTTGAATTGCATAAAGTCTCCTTAAGACAGATTAGATAGTTTAATTTTACCAAAAAAACAAATAAAAAACATTTCATAAATAAATGATATGAGATGTTTTTAAGTTGATTATTTAACTATTTTAAACCTAGGCACAGCATGGATTGACATCGGTTACATCAGTGCTCTAAATGACAATATCATCGACTAATGAACGACGTTTTTCATGAATTCGTTAGAATCCAACCATGACCAGATGGGTCTTCTGTATACAAATCATTATCTCGTTTAACAACAAGATATCCACTCGATGTCAATTGATCTTCAATCTTCTTGATTTCACTGATTTCATCAAAATGAATGGTTACAAAATCAAGTCCGTAATCTGTTTTTAGTGGTTGTTTGATGCCTCTACCTTTCCATACATTGAAGCCAACGTGATGATGATAGCCACCATATGACATGAATGAGGCGGTCATACCATATTGGAGCATTAAGTCCATGCCTAATCCTTTTTGATAATAGTCCTCATGGTTTTTGATATCATTGCTGTGATGATGTACATGTCCGATGCTTGTTCCATTGGGTAATCTGTTGAATGCTGTCTTTAGTTTAATAATATCTGCAATATCCAGCGCCTCTGTAAACATATCAATATGTCCATCTTTCATCGGCCACTGATCTCTGGGCCGATCCGCATAAACCTCGATGCCATTCCCTTCGGGATCTGTTAAATACATCGCTTCACTAATGCCGTGATCGGACGCACCGTCTACAGGTGCTCTTGTGTCAATCAAATGTCCAATAAATGATGCTAAATCTTTTCTTTCCGGCAGTAGATAAGCCACATGATATAATCCAGCAACTGGTTCTTTTGGTTCCGTAAACGTATCGCTTGTTTTCAATTGTAATAATACATCAGTTGCTGTCCCCAATAACACGTTATTTTCTGTTTCATTGTGTGTACTCATTCCCAGTACATTTTGATAATATTCCTTCATTTTTTTTAAATGTCTAACACGTAATGTAATCTGTTTAATTTTTGGCATGATAATCACCTTCTATAGTTATCTTAACACGCCATTAAAAAATACACGTCATTTATGCTTACAAAAAGTAAGTCATGGGTGGTTTATGGTACTTATCCTAGATAACTTGAACTAATTTTGTGCGAATTTATCATGGGATAAATTCGCAACTGGTGCTTCAGAAAAACGTTTGGTGATCACTTTATGAATGAAATAGATATATGGTATACCCAAATTTGTTTCCAACAAAGAATTGATGACAAGTGGATTCCATCCTTGCGGTCTAATACCGGTAATTAACAAAATGGCTTCCCAAGAAAATTGAACAAAAATCCCGATGAAAAGCATCTTCAATATCGGTAACCGTTCACGATTATCACTCATCAAATTTCTAATGATAACGAATGCATAACCAGCAAACAACATGATTGCCATCCATCCGTGATAGCTACCAACTTCTCTCGAAATATGGATTACAGCGAAATTGGAGCCAAAACTTTGTGAAATCAATGCTGTAGACAACCAACCAATTACAATCAAAGACGACCATTCGATGATACGTTTATCTTTATCCAAGAATAACCAAATCCAGGCAAAGTTGGTAAAACCATAACTCGTTGATAGCCATAATAGAAACAACATGGTGTTTGCACCATCAACTTCTCGCGTTCTTAATAATAAATAAAAGATACCATAATCAACAATGAAATAGATTAATGCGCCAGCAATACCAAAAAAGAATGCGTGTTTTCTCTTCGTTTTCAATAGCAAATATCCCAATAGTAAGAGAAACACAATATCGAGCATGATATACAGTGTGTTGAGGTCCCGTGAAACCGTATAATCTTGAATGGCTGCCAAAATTGTCATAACAATCATACAAGATTCAAAGACAATTAAGTACGTATTAAAGTCTTCAAATCTTTACTCCTTTCGCTTTTGATTAAACTCTAACATAACTTAAACTTAAACGATATTCATAATCATGATTAACTACATATATAATTTTTCTAATCGATCATCATTTTTTGCATAGCAAACAAATGCTTTCCACATGTGTGGCGTATATCTAATTGCTCGAAAATAAGTCGACTTGTGTATGTGGAAACATATTTTATCTAATTATAAATTCTTTTCCTTGACTCTAATGTCGCTTAGTTTAAGAGAACCACAATCTCTTCTTCGACAAATGTTTGATAGTAATATTTGACTTCTTCTATGCCAAATGAAATCAGCTTATCAAATTCACCATATTTGCTTATATGTTGTATCAACTTAGCACCTAAATAGTATCCCACATCTAAATGGTTGTTATATAAAATCCAATCACCAAAGTATCGTTGCTTTTGATTAACATGACCTAATTCATGGTAGATTAAGCCGTTCATGCCACTTTCGATGTCCCAATCAAGTTCTATGATTTTTTCAGTTCCAAGCAGTATTTTTATTTCACCATTAATCTCAATAATGCAACCTGCGCCGTTTCATAAACCAAGATACAAAATGATTTCAGCATCAACGGATCTATTGAAATAATTAACTAGTTTTGATTCAAGATTTCGAGTACTCTCATCAAAGCGATGACTGATCTTTGAAATTCTATCTTTATTCAGAAATATATTGTTAAGAATAGGGAGATATTTAGAGTTGAAATCATAATCTTTTATGTCGTGGGGAAAAATTGATGAAGCGTTAGGAATTAAAACACATCTTGATATTTTTCGTTTTATAGCAACGCCATAACTTAATATTTTAAACACCCTATTGGGACAACATAGACACCATCTTCTCTTTGATAACCAAATTCAGTTCCTGTAATTACCATTAAAAATGAAGGTCCGTTCCCTTGTTTAATATCGACTTTACTAACGAGTTCAATAAGATGTTTTGCTGCTTCATCAATGTCATGTGAACCAAGCTTAACTTCAACTGCTGCCCATCTACCATCATTGAGATGAATGATGGCATCTGCTTCAAGACCTGTTTTATCTCTGTAATGCGAAACATATCCACCTAAATAATCTATATATACCCTCAAATCTCTAATAACCAAGGATTCAAATAGTAGACCAAGCGTTTCTATGTCTCTTAGCAAATCATCTGGCGTGGCATTCAGTAAGGATGCAGCAAATGCTGGATCAATATAATGTCTAGTATTTGAGGTTCTAATTGTCGTTTTACTTCTTAGTTTAGGACTCCAAGCTGGTAAGTCTTCAATAATATATAATTCTCTTAAGACCTTTAAATAATCACTTAATGTGTTTCTATGTATCGTATAATGATTTGATTCAACATCTGAAACTATTCTTGCATCAGTGGCTTGAGTAGCAGTATGCCTTGCAAGTGATTTAAGAACAGCTAATGTTTTAGCTTCATCTCTTTCAACACCATCTATTGTTTTAATCTCCGTCTTTACGATAGTTTGAATGTACCCTGCAACTTGCTTCATTGCAATCTTAATGTCTTTTCCAATACTATTTGGCCATCCTCCACGAACGATTAGTTTTGCTATATCATTGATAGTAAGTTCTGATTTGGCCATACGAAACGATTTTGAATCAAACAAATCAGACAAACTTATTGTGCCGTTCGAATCCTTCGACTCATACAAAGACATTGTCCGCATCAAAACACGTGAAATTCTACCAACACCTGAATGGCTGATTTTTGACTCATCTACTTTAGATGATCCAGTGAGTATATATAGACCTTCTTTTTGTCTTACATCAATATCATGACGAATGGCATCCCATAGTTCTGGAGCAAGTTGCCATTCATCAATTAACCTAGGTGACTCGCCTTGTAATAAAATAAGAGGGTTTATTTTTGCGGTTTTTAGATAGTTCGATTTTTGTGCTGGATCCTGCATATTCAGTATACTTTTTACATACTGTTTTGCTGTAGTTGTTTTTCCACACCATTTAGGACCGTTAATTAATACAGCACCAAAAGCGTTTAATTCATCTTTAAGTACTTTATCCATTATTCTTGTGTAATATTTTTCCATTGTATCACCCATTGTCAGTATATCATTGAAAATCTTATATATCAATATCATTGTGCAATTTGTCCAATTTTTATTGTGCATTATGTCTTTATATAATTGTGCAATTTGTCGTATGAATAAAATGCATTCCATTATTCAATATAACGCTTGCTGGAGTCTTTTGCACTATTTCATTGGCGTGTTTTGCATTATTCAATAGAATGTTTTACTTAATTTTTTGATTTAATATGTTGCGTAAGAAATCCGTTCGGACAAAACGCCATTTTAAGACATTTTCAAAACGCTATTGACATATATAACAAGTGTTATTTTAATGAAAGCAATGATATTGACTTTACATGCGTGGACTATATCTAATTGCTCGAAAATATGTCGGTTCGTGTATGTCGGAAACATATTTTTAGCCATATTATGTTCCCCCATTCCATACTTTTCCCAGTGTGGGAACATATTTTTAGATAATACTCGATTATTTTTGATTTATTTAGTGTTCAACTTTATTGACATAGAAATAATATTATTAAAACGAATCAATAGCTATTTCTCTATCGATACTAATTATTTCATCCCTGTTTGTAAAATTATTTTTCACAACAACATGGACATGCGATTCATCTGCAGTCCACCAGCAATAGAGACTGAATACTATATACGCAAAACAAGTCACACTTCAAAAAGCACGATTAAAATCTTATATAAACTGGAATATTAGAAATTCCAGTTTTTAGTGTCTGCTTTATTAGATGAAAACTTGAATTCAATTATTATTTGGTATCGTAATTATTTTATTTGCTGTGTAATTAAAAGTTTTCCCATTTACTGTAATACTTGTATACGCAGTGACATATAAAGAATTATATGAAGTAATAAGCAAGTCTTTACTTTCACTAATTGAACAAAATGGCGTCAAAGTAACAAAACTGGATATGAGCGGATAGGTAATAACATCATCATTCTCATTTATTGTCAAATTAATTACTTGATTCAACACTTCAACCCTTTTAAACATACTATCTTTGTAATGTAGAGTTGCTGTAACAGTAATTGTTTCCCCATAAGAATATGTATCCTCAACTGATATTAGTAGTTCAAAGTCATTTTCATTTAGTTTTCTTAAGGGTACTAATAGTAAAAGTAAAACAATTCCAATAATACTTATGAAAATTATTATTTTTTTCAAAGTAAACCTCCCTCAAATGTGAAATTAATGTAGTTAATTCAATAGTAACTAAATTGGATGGAAAACGAGATTGCTCAGTTAATTAAAATATATAATGTTAATTGTTATAATTAATAAGCAACTTCGACATCTAGATCATCAAGAATATTATTAATTTTCACAGCGTATGCAGTGGTTGTCAAATTACTAGCGGAATTAATTCCATAAATGCCTTGATTTGATAATCTATTTGTCCATGTGATTAAAGGTCCACCGCTATCTCCACCCAATAGAACACAATCATGCTCGATAAAATCAGTTCTATAAATACCACTATATGTTAAACTGGCATTTGTACTTGTTATATATCATATAACGAAAGCGTATTTGCTCCCACTGTCCAAACTCGTGCACCTTGAATAGGCTCACTTGTTCTTGAAATATAGAATGATGGATCACTACTTAAAATATAAGGTGTATTAGTCCACGTTGATTGATTCTCAAATTTAACAAACGCAGCATCTAATGTTTCATTATTCAATGCAATAGTTGAAGTTCCAATCAAAGTATTATTGTCTAGTCTCATTTGAGTATTTAATGGGGAAACATGGGCACAAGTAACAAAACCTTTGTTACCATTGGAATCAATAGAGTTAAAACCAACAGTTCCAAACCAATTGGTCCACCATATAAATAAAATCTTTGTTTTTTTAAATATCTCTGTACCTGCTTTAATAGAACTTATTGCTTTGATAGGCATGCTTGACTTAAAAATGACTATATCCATTTCAACATCTGCAGAAATGTTTGATAAGAAATCGGTAAATGATAGCTCATTACTAGAATCAATTAACGATACTATGATTGCATTTTTTTCAATATCAAGAGCAGCTGATGCAACTAGATGTGCTAGATTATCATCAATATAATTCTTAACCTCCATTAGCTC
>WOZH01000035.1 GCA_011620375.1 Acholeplasmataceae bacterium | reverse complement strand
TCACTAGTGCTTTTTTATCACCAGTGGCATCAAGTGCGATGAGTCGGATGATATACCACTTATTATCTAGACGATCTAACTGATCATGCGTTTGTTTAATGACATGGGCATATTCACCGTTAGCTAAATAGTTGATGCTTTTCACAAAGTATTTAAATTTAGCTGGTATACGACGATTTTGATTTAGCAACACTTGATAATCGTTTATATTGGTAATCCCCGCAAGATAAATCAACATTTGCTGTCTTAATTCATTGATTTGCTTATAATAGCCTAAATACAGTAACTGCCGCTGATATTTTGGATAATTCATATGAAATGCTGCTGTGTTATCTGTATGAACAGCAGTGATTAAAATCATGCGATCACGATATAACTTGATGATATCATCGATGTTTTCCATATTAATCATAGCTAATATCTCATTCATTTCTTGATATCTTGCCTCATCGTATAATATACGACTAATCAAACAAATTAATATCGCAAACTCTTCGTCAGGCATGCTGCTTACGACCGATGTCACTTTCTGGTATGTTTCATATATTTCTTTCGTCTTATGATGAAGTACATAGACCCCGAATTGCAATAACAATGTCTGATAATCTGCTGGTATCTGTGCTATATCCACAAGGTTGACATTGATTTTTTGATCGTTTAGCATGGCTACAAGCAATTGCTTTTTAACTGTTTGATAATATGTATCATCTATCTCATCATCTTCATCGATATAAAAGCGTTGCCGCAATTGATCTACAAATAGATCATTAGGCACAATGATATTATTTTCTAGTTTCGATAAGTATGAAATACTGCATATATCTTTTGCCGCTTCTTCCAATGTCATATGCAGCTGTCGCCGTTTGAATTTGATGGCTGATCCAATCGGTAGATTCTCCTTTTTATCATTTCTTTTGCGTGCTGCTACTTTGAATCTGATCAAATTTAATTTCATACTGTAGTTTCCCCTATTCGTTCATTCAATTATCATTATTAAAAATATAATGTTTCAAAATCAATTGTGTTTTTGAAAAAAAGACATCATGGCGATGTCTTGATTGTTTTCCTAATAGGATCGGTACACATATCATACAATGGACAATGCTGGCATTTTGGTTTCTTGGCAAGACAATGATATCTACCAAAAAAGATAAATTGATGATGCACTTTTTGCCACATATCCTTGGGAATCTTACGATTGAGTTTTTGCTCAATCGTCAACACTGAATCGTTTTTATTCGCCAATCCCAATCGTACCGCAACTCTTGCTACATGTGTGTCAACAGCAAATGCCGGAATGCCAAATGCGTTGCTCAATACAACGTTTGCGGTTTTCCTACCAACGCCGGCTAAAGACTCTAACGCCTTTCTATCTGCAGGCACTTGACCTTGATGTCTCTCCACTAATTGTGCACTTAACGCTTTTAGATGTTTCGCCTTGTTTCGATAAAGACCGATTGAATGAAGTATCTGTTCCAAGTCTTCCGCTTTTTCTAATGCCTGTGCATCAGGATATTTAGCAAATAGCGCTGGTGTGACTCTATTCACACTCACATCGGTTGTTTGTGCAGACAACACCACAGCAACCAGTAGTTCAAAAGGATTTTGATGATTCAATTCTACCGTCGCATTGGGAAACATATCATCCAGTGTTTGCAATATGCGAATAATTTTTCCCGTCATTTCATTTTCTTAAAAATGGCATCCAATGTTTTTTCCGTGTCATCATCAATTTCAATCTTTGGCATTATTTGTTGGGTCAACAGCTGTTCAACATGTTTGACAGATACGCGATCGCCTGCTTGATCAATTGCTTTTTGAATCGCTTCATGCGTATATTCCTCTTGTTCATACCATGAACGAATCATCTCTAATTCGTAAGCTTTTAAAACACGGCCCATCCCTTGTTCAAATAATTTAATAGTCGATGAAATATCGTTAGCCACTTTTTCTCTAATCATTTCTTTTTCATCGTTACGAAAAAGTTCTTCAATGCGAACAAAGGTCAATTCCAAATCAAAAATCTCGCGTTCTTTACCATCTTTTTCTTCAAGATCAAGTGTAATAAAATGTTTTTTCAACAAAGACTCCACGTAACCACCAATTTCTGTTTTGCTGTATTCAAGTCGCCTCGAAAGTGCCGTTAAAGAAAAGGTGTTTCTTTTTTTAAAGATGGAAAAAAGTGCGACTAGCACAGTCACTTCTTGCATGCTTAAAGAAAGTTTCCGATATTCTTTTAGTAAAATGCGTTCGATTGAAAAATCATAATCATCATAAAGTCTCTTGAGTATCATAATTCCCTTTCTCTAAAGCGTCTTTCGCTGCATTCTGTTCTGCTTCCTTTTTTGTTTTGCCTAATCCTATACCCAAAATAATTTGTTGGTCTAACTTAACAGCAGCTTCAAATAATCGATGATGTGATGGTCCTTTTTGGCTGATGATATGATATGAAATATTACGCTTGTCGCCACCTTGAATGAATTCTTGAAGTGTTGATTTGTAATCCTTGAATACCCAAACATATTTTAAATTAGGAACGATAATCCGTTTGAACAATGATTCGGTTTTCTTAAAACCAAGATCGAGGAAAGTCGCCCCAAATAGTGCTTCAAACGCATCAGCAATCATCGCGTTATTCGCACCTTTTGCAAATTCACCTTTGCCTAATTTCAAATAATCCTTTAAATGAATTTTATCTGCATAAATGACAAGGGCTTCTTCACATACCGCTTGTGCACGGCGTTTGGTGAGTTCCCCTTCATCCGCCAAATCGAGACTATACAGGTAATCGCTCATCAGTAATTCAATCACAGCATCTCCTAAAAATTCCAATTTCTCATTCTTCTCAGTTTGATGTTCGTTCGCATAAGAGGCATGTGTTAAAGCTATTTCATATAGTGACACATCATTGACTTGTAACTTGAGCTGTTTGAGAAGTGATATCATGACGGATCTTCCTTTTTATTCAATGTTTCAGAGACAATGTTAATAACATCGGCTTCAACCATTTCTTTTGCCTGTCTAATGCCATTATAAAAACCATTAGCATCGGAAGAGCCATGCGCTTTGATAACGATACCGTTTAATCCCATGAGCAATGCGCCACCAATTTCTGATGCATCCATCCCTTTTTTGAATCGCTTCAATGCGCTATGCATAAATATAGCGCCAATCTTTCCCCCTAATGATGCTTTAATTTCGCGTTTAAGGATGGCTCCCAATCCCTTTGCTGCTCCTTCAATGGTTTTCATGACCATGTTTGCTGTAAATCCGTCGCTCAAAAAGACATCAGCGTCAGATGTTAAAATATCTTTGGTTTCCATATTGCCATAAAAGTTGATTTTAGAACTGTTTTGTAACAGTTTAAATGCTGCTTTATCAAGTTCTCTGCCTTTACCTTCTTCGGTTCCGATATTGAGTAAGGCAACTTGCGGATGCTCTCTTTTTAATATGCGATTAGCAACAATTGAAGCATAAATCGCAAAATCCAATAAATGCTCAGGTTTTGTATCTGTGTTTGCACCAGAATCCAACAAAATTCTACCTTTACCATCGACTGAAGGAATAATTGGTGCGATAGCGACACGTTGCATGTTTTTCATACGTCTCAATATGAAATGACCAGCGACAACCAATGCTTGTGTCGGTCCAGAACTGACAACCGCATCTGCTTTACCATCTTTGACGGCTTGCATCGCCATAAACATCGACATTTCTTTATTCGTGCGATACTGTTTGATTGGATCCTTTTCACCCATTGACAAATAATGAGGTGTATGCACAACGGATAAACGATCATGTTGCCGTAAATATGGTGCCATTAGATTTTCATCACCAAAAATGATGATTTCAATATCTTTAAATTTATCTAGGGCGATGAGTGTGCCGTTAACGATTTCTTTCGGTGCGAAATCTCCACCCATACCGTCCACTGCTATTCTAATCATATTATTAACCTCTTTTTTCTAAATACTGATTTTAGTATATCACACCTTCAATCAATTCTCGATGTGCCTTCTTAAATATTGATAGCGCTCATTGATCATGAAATCGGGTTGATTAAATAAAGATATGACATCGTTTCGTGCAATAACTAATATATGATAATCACTTGCTAAATCAAGAAAATCAAATGATAAATACCCCGACTGTTCAGTGCCAATGAAATCACCAGGACCTCTCGCTTTTAAATCATATGCCGACAATATAAAACCATCGTTGGTTTGCGTCATCAATTCGAGCCGTTCCAAATCAGATTTCTCGCTCACGAGATAGCATGTACTCTGTAGGTTGCCACGGCCGACTCTACCTCTTAATTGATGTAGCTGTGCAAGGCCAAACTGGTGTGCAGAGAATATGACCATCAAAGTGGCACTCGGTATGTCAATACCCACTTCAATCATCGACGTTGCTAGCATGATACTACCAGGTGTGTTTTTGAAAAGCGTCATCTCATCCTCTTGTTCATCTTTCGATTGTTGACCATGAAGAATAAACTGCGGACAATCAATCGTTTGCAAGCGTTTTGAAACCGTATTGATATTATCTGTTTGAAGGTCGCTTGATATCGCTGGAACAACAACGAAGACATGTTCATTTTTAGCAACTGTTTCAACAATTTTTTTCATTGCTTTTTGTTCATCCTTTTGATTAATCAACTGAGTGATGACAGGTTTGCGCATGCTAGGTTTCTCTTTGATTGTTGAAACATTTGATTCACCAAAAGACACCATAGCAAGCGTTCTAGGAATAGGTGTTGCTGTTAAATACAAAACATCCTTTGTATAACTTTTATCGATGAGTGTTTGTCTCGCATCCACACCAAATTTATGCTGTTCATCAATAATGACAAATCCTAAATTTTTAAATTGAACATCGGATTCAATCACGGCATGTGTACCTATAATGATGTCATATTCACCATGGCTAATCGCCTTTTTCATCGCTTCTTTATTTTTTGTCTTTTGGCTTAATAATGCAATATTCAGATTTTTCAAAATGGTTTTAAATAAGTCGTAATGCTGCTTGGCTAACAGCGATGTTGGTGCCATCAACGCAACCTGTTCTTTAGCTGTAACCACGGCATATGCCGCTATTAAACTAATAATGGTTTTCCCTGATCCGACATCACCTTGCAATAATCTTATGCTAGAAATATTGCGTTTAAAATCTCTAAAAATATCATTGGTTGCTTTTTTTTGATCAGCTGTCAATTCATACGGAAGATCACGAATCAACGCTTTTGTTTTATCCAAGTCATACGCTTTGGGTGGTCTTTTATGTCTTACTCTTTCTTTCGCAACAAGCTGCAGTTGTAAGAAAAATGCTTCTTCATATTTAAACCGTCTTTCCGCTTTTTCAATGTCACTAAAATGTTCGGGTAGGTGTAACATTTTGTAAGCATCTCTTCTGCTGCTCAAGTGATTTTTTTTAACGAATTCATTCGGGATGTTTTCAAAGATGTCCACCTGGTCTTCATCAAATATTTTTTTCACAAGGTTTTGAATCGTCCGGTCATAAACTTCATCAATTTTATAGATAGGTTTAATCGGCATTTGTCCATTCACTTTAGCAACATAACTCGCAATGATTTTATGTTGATAAAGATGATAAACACCCTTTACGATCACGTTCATATTTTCTGATAACTGCTTGATTAAATATTTTCTATTGAATGCAACAACTTCAATGATTTCATTCATAACTTTTATCTTGAATGTTGTGACATGAACTTTGCCGAACGGATTTTCTATAAGCTTAGAAATCACTACGCCCTGCACCGTCAATTTTTCCATATTTTTAGCAAGCGACAATGATCTAACGGTAAAATCCTCGTACCCACGTGGATAATGTAAAACAAGGTCATATGTCGACCAAATATTTTGCTTATTAAATTGATGTAGAAGTGTAGGTCCAACACCTTTGACTTCATCAAGTTTTACTATCATTTATATTCACCAATTCCATTATATAAGAAAACTGTTTATTGGCCAATACAATGTGGCGCATGATTACATCAAATCATACGCCACTCATCTACGAAAAATCAACCATTTACTTTCGCTTGTAACATTAGATCCGCCAAAACGATGGCAATCGCATTTTCTAAAACGACACCGATTCTCCTTATAATTGCAACATCATGTCTACCACCAATTTCTAATTGACTTAGCTCATGTTGTATAAAATCATATGTTGTTTGTGTTTTTTGAATGCTTGATGTTGGTTTAACCAAAACTTTAATAACGAGATCATTACCATTAGAAATGCCGCCACTGACACCACCGCTATGATTAGTCTTTGTTAGACCTCTTTCATTGATGAACACATCATTCCATGCTGATCCAAGTCTGTCTGCGGCTTCAAATCCCGCACCAAATGATACGCCTTTAACAGCTGGAATGCTCATCACCATTTTGGCAATTTCAGCATCTAACTTTCCAAAGAATGGCTCACCCAAACCAACGGGAACATCTTTAACAACAACCTTAATAATACCCCCGACAGAATCTCCCATCTTTGCGATTTCAGTTAAATACACATCGAGATGTGATAAATCTGTCAGTTCACCAACACGAATCATTTCACTAGATATATCATAAGGAATCATCATTTTTGCTAAACTGCCCGCAGCAACCAATGCTGCCGTTAATCTACCAGAGAAGCGTCCACCCCCACGGTAATCTTGAAACCCTTTATATTTAATATGAGAAACAAAATCCGCATGTCCGGGACGTGGTTGATGAACTAGCTTATCATAGTCTTTTGATTTAATGTTTTTATTTTCTATCATAAGATGAATAGGAGATCCCGTTGCTTTACCATTGAAAACACCTGATGTGATTTTGAAAGTATCGTCTTCTTTTCTCGCTGTTGTGCCGATCGCGCCAGGCTTTCTTCTTTCCAAATCCGCATCAATCAACGCTTCATCAATGACAGTACCCGGAATCATACCATCAACCACAACACCGATAGCCTCTTGATGTGATTCACCGTATAATGTTACTTGAAATAACTTCCCATAACTATTCATGATCGAGCACCTTCTTTATTTCTTTGATTAGTTTTGACTTTACTTTAATCGTTTGATTCAACCAATCCATTTCGCTATATATCGCTTGAATAATCAGCATATCCATCCCTCCAACGCCTTTTTTAGCATGTTTGACGAGATTTGTTTCTCTTGGATTATAAATCAAATCAATGACCGTCTTGTGTTTCACTATATCTAAATTAATCGGACTTTCATCCGCATTTGGATATGTTCCAACGGGGGTTGCGTTGACAATGATGTCCACATCATCCGGATCAATAGATTGATAACCGATGACACGTGGAAATATCTCCGATAAATTGGGTGTTCGTGAAACAACTGTGACCACGGATTTTAAATCTTTTAATACGGTATATACAGCTTTTGCTGCACCGCCAGTACCAAGTATGTAAACATGTTTGTTTTTGACATGGATTTTATTTAGTTTAAGTAATCCTTTGAATCCTTCATAATCCGTATTATCACCGATAACAAATCCATGATGATCATATATCGTATTGACTGCTCCGATCCGTTTAGCATTTTCAGTTAGTCTATCGACATATTTTAAGGCGTCTTCCTTATATGGCGTTGTTATATTGAATCCATGATAATTACCTGTTTTTAGTTCGTGTATCAGTGATGGTAGATCATCCCGATTGACATCGAGAATCTCATACCTAAAAGGTATATTCAGTTGTCGCGCCATAAATTGGTGAATGATAGGAGATTTTGAATAACTAATTTTATGGCCAATCAGACCAAATGTCATCATTTTTGAATCTCCTTAGACAAGCGCATGATTTCTTTGATGAACGCATGATAATAAGGCCATAGTTCCTCATCATTAAGTATTTGGCGTAGGCGCTGATAAATGTTTTGTTCGCGCTTTTCATCGTAAACAGGTAATCCTTGTCCTTTTTTAGCATTGCCAATCGCTTTTGAAAAAGTCATTCTTAATTTAAACAAATCAAGCATTTGTTCATCAATTTCATTGATTTTTGTTCTTAACTCTTCAATCGTCATTTGATGTCGCCTCCCAGTGATTCATAATCCACAAAAAATGTTGGGTATGATTTATTGACCGCTGATGCCCCGACTATCGTAATCGGTCCATCAGCCAATATTGCAGCAACCGCTATTGACATCGCAATGCGGTGATCATCATAAGCATTGAGTGTTTGATGACCTTTGAAAATCGGTTGTCCAATGATTGTGAGATGATGATCATCAACGTTAATATCAACTCCTAATTTAGTTAATATATCAATCATTGCTGCTAAACGATCAGATTCTTTGAGACGCAATCTTTCAACGTTTTTAAAAAACGTTTTTCCTTCTGATCGCGCTGCTAATACCATGAGAATTGGTCCTAAATCAGGGATGTCTTTTAAATCAATGGTAGCACCTATAGTCTGCGATGGATAAACCTTATAACCATCTGTTGTAACGTCGATGTCCGCACCCATTTTTTTGACAATATCAATGATGGCTTTATCTCCTTGCAAACTATGGTGCAAAAGGTTTTTTAGTGTAATCGGTGCTTTTCCAATCAATCCGGCTACAATCCAAAATGCAGCCTGAGAATAATCACCTTCTACGACAACATCTTGTGGTACATAACGTTGACTACCTTTGATATAGTAATAGTTTTCTACATTTAAAATATGGATACCAAATCGTTTTAACACCGCCAATGTCAGATCGACATATCCCTTTGATGCTAATGGTGTTAACAATTCAATGACAGAATCCTCTCGCCTCAAGGGTAATGCAAATAATAAACCTGATATGAATTGCGAACTCACGTTGCCATGGATGGGATAATGACCCCCTTTAATCTTTCCTTTTAGCGTTAGCGGCAATTGATTAATCTGATCATGTTTGAATGTGACTGTAGATGCAAATAACGTTTCATATTCATCTAGTGGACGTTTTGCTAATCGTCCTTCACCATAAATCGTAATTTCATGATCATCCAATAAATAAAGCGGAATCATAAAACGCAAAGTAGATCCTGATTCTTTCACGTTGATTGCTGATTTAATGATTTCTTTTTTACCGCCAAAAACAAAATCTTTATGAAAAACAACACCAAAAGCTTCCAAAGCGGTTTTGGTTGCGTTAATATCATCGGCATCCAGTACTTTTTCAACACGACTCTTACCATCAGCAAGCCCCGCAGCAATCAAATAGCGGTGAGACATCGATTTGGATGAGATGACATCTATTTCACCGGATAATGGTTTAGGCGTGATGATGATATTCATAAAATATCATCCTTTTGAAGGATCTTGATGACTGGCTTACCAATCGCTTCCAGTAATATAAAATGAAAGCCATCAGCTGTGTTTTTCTTATCGGTTAAAATATCAGTAACAAAGCGGTCCTTCGTCATTACAGGATCCGAAATGAGTTGCCACGACGATAATGTTCCCTTCACTTCATCATATAAAGATGCTGGTGTGATGTTCAGTTTATTTCCGATTTCAATTGCGATGATCATGCCATAGCTGATAGCCTCACCATGTTTGAACCGTTCGTAGTTGAAATGTTTTTCAATGGCATGACCAAATGTATGACCAAAATTTAAAAACATGCGTTCTTTTTTATCGAACGGATCGCTATCAACTAAGGCTTTTTTGACGTTAATCGCGGCTTTTAAGTGCATGCTATTCAGTTCAATCGGTCTTCTCACTTGGGCATATAATGTCGGATTACCAATCAATCCTGCTTTTATGACTTCTGCAATACCATTTCGATATTCACGAGGACTTAAGGTTTGAAGAAAATCCATATCAATCAAAACAATTTTAGGTGAATAGAAAGCGCCAACTAAATTTTTACCTTCTGGTAAATCAATGCCTGTTTTCCCACCGATAGATGAATCCACCATTGAAAGCAATGTTGTTGGTATTTGGATAAATGGTACACCACGATATATAGATGCCGCGACAAATCCTGCTAAATCACCTACAACACCACCGCCTAATGCGACAATCATATGTTCCCTTTTCAAACCTTTTGCAATCAAATCTGAAATGACATGCAGATACATATCAAACGCTTTTGATTTTTCACCCGGTGGAATCACCGTGAATGAAACATTAAAATCAGATAGCGCTTTTTTGACTTTATTTTCATAGTGTGAAAAAACGTTCTCATCGGTGATGACAAACAATTGATCATGCGAATATATAGATTTGATGTGTTTATTAAATTGATTCAGTTTTTCAAATACGATATGATATTTTTTCATCGGAATTTGCATCGAATGTTTTCCTCTTTTCAGTTGCTTTTTCCATGTAATCAATCAGTGCTTTCTTATCGTTATTTTTGATCATGTCTTTGACATAATCTAGTTCTTTTTCGAAATTTTTAATTTGTTGCAGTAAAGCTGTTTTATTTTCATCAAAAAGTTCACTCCACATCACTGCATTAATCTTGGCGATACGCGTCAAATCACGATACGAATCTCCAGTTGCTTCCCTCGTCTCTTTGAATGTATCAGCGTTGACTAAACTAATCGCTAAAACATGCGTCAATTGACTCGTAAAAGCAACCAGTTCATCGTGTGTTTTCGCATCCACAACGATAACCCGTCCAAATCGCAGATCAGCAGCGATTGATCTCAAGACCATTTCATCTTCTGGCTTGCTTCTTTCCCCTTTAACGATGATAAAATTCGCACCGATAAAGATATTCGCATCTTTCGCTGTGTAGCCACTTGTCTCTTTACCGGCCATCGGATGATGAGACGTGTAGCTGATCCCCGCGGGGAGAACTTTCTCAATTTCCGGAATCATCCACTGCTTAGTACCACTCACATCCGTCACAATTTGTCCCGCACGAAATAGTGCTTTGTGATCTTTCACAAATGCGATGTTGTGTTTAGGATACAAACCCAAAATGACAAGATCAGCTTCGTTTAATTTAGATAAATCGTTATCCACTTCGACAATACCTTCATTAATAGCATCACTTACACGTTGTTCGGTTCTATTCCATGCATAGATCGTATGTTTTTTTGATAAGCCTTCAGCATAAGATGCGCCGATTAGCCCCAAGCCTACGATAAATATTTTCATTGGACATCCTTCCCTGTCACAGCCGCAATATTTTGTAGTTTTTTCACCATATTTTCATACTTTTTAGGTTTTAATGATTGCGCACCATCCGAAAGCGCATGTTCTGGATCATGATGTACTTCAACGATTAAGCCATGTGACCCCACTGCTAATGCTGCTAAAGATAAATTTTCAATCATTTCCCAACGACCCGCAGCGTGTGAGGGATCAACGATCACTGGCAAGTGCGACAATTCTTTGACTGCTAATACTGAACTAATATCTAATGTGTTTCTCGTGTAATTTTCAAAAGTTCTAATCCCTCTTTCACATAAGATGATTTGATCGTTACCAGATGCCATAATATATTCAGCAGACATCAGCCATTCTTCGATGGTCGATGACAACCCTCGTTTTAACAAAATCGGTTTATCTGTTTTCCCTAACATTTTCAACAAATCGAAGTTTTGCATGTTCCTCGCACCGATTTGAATGATATCGACATATTGATTGAATTCATGAAGTAAGTTGGGTGTCATCATTTCACTAACAACTAACATACCGAATTCATCAGCTACTTTTCTTAGTAGTTTCAACCCATCTAATCCCATACCTTGGAAAGAATAAGGTGACGTTCTTGGTTTGTAAGCACCACCACGCAATATTTTAGTTCCTGTTTTGCTCACAGCTTTGGCAATCGTTCTTAATTGCGCTTCTGATTCAACCGAACAAGGACCCGCCATGAGTGTAAAGTGATCACCACCAATTTTTAATCCGTTTGGTAATTCTATGATGGTATCCTTCGGATGAAACGATCTACTAGCCTTTTTAAACGGTGTCGAGACACGTGTGACATCACCAACACCTTCAAATGCATATAAATCAAAAGGTTCGATTTGAGTCGTATCACCGATAATCCCAAAAATCGTCACTTGTTCGCTGCTGACATCTTTAATTTCCAACCCTTTTGATTCTAAAAAATCAACCACTTTCTTATATTGATTTTTGCTTGAACCCTTTTTCATCTTAATAATCATGTGATCATCTCCTTTGATGTTTAAAAAATAAAAAACCCCGAGAAACAACCTCGAGGATAATTTTTAATCGCATCGGCTGTTCCCTTTACTTCACTCAAAAAGGAATGCCCTACATTCCTTAATTATCTAAAGTAATAATATGTGTAAGAAACAGTCTGATATGTTAACATGGAAAATTCACCTTTCCTGTTTGATATAATCGTATCACAAACCCCTAAAAAACTCAATAAAAAAAATTGCTAACAGGTATTGTGTTTTACACAGTAATGTGATATTCTAGTAGTGTGTAATACACAATAAGGAGGCTGAATATGAATACACAATTTAAAAAAGGCATTGTTGAGATGTGTGTATTAAGTCTCATGGAAAACAAAGATCTTTATGGTTTTGAAGTCATCGAATCATTAGCAACCGCGATCGATGTCAATGAAAATACCGTTTATCCAATCCTGCGTAGACTCACCGCTCAACAGTTATTTTCAACTTATGTCGAGCAAACTTCACTCGGTGCACCTAGGAAGTATTATCACTTAACTGATTTGGGAAAAGAAAAGCTTAATGAATATCGAAAAGAATGGCAATCATTCTTGAATGGTGTCAGTAAAATTTTAGGAGGTAACCACTTATGAAACAAGATTATATCGAACAATTAGAAAGCAGTATGCGTCACCATCACGTTCTCGATGCTGATATAGATGATGTACTAACCGACTACCGTGGTTTATATGATGATGCCCTCGATCGCGGTATGTCCGATGAAGAAATTGTTCAGTTGCTCGGAAATCCAGATGATGTCGTCAAAGAATTGTTAGATACGCTTCAAGTAAGGAACTTCAACGAGGTTAGAAGAAAAAACAATAAACTCGTTGCTTTATCCCCATTTCTTGCTGTCATCACCTTTATGTTATTAGGTTTTTTAGGCGATATGTGGCATCCCGGTTGGTTAGTATTCCTATTCATACCGATGATAGGTATTCTAGGAAACGTCAATAAAAAAGAAAAGTTTGTGGCTTTATCGCCATTCTTTGCAGTGATTATCTTTATTTTCCTTGGTATGGCTTATAACTTGTGGCATCCCAGTTGGCTTGTATTCATAATCGTTCCTATTGCTGGCATCTTAACTGGTACAAAGCGTAAAGACATCCTCATCAGTGTCATGCCGTTTCTCGCATTCATTGCCTTTATCCTACTAGGAACTTATTTGGATGCTTGGTTGTGGTCCTGGTTATTTTTCATTTTGATTCCGTTAGTTAGCACCTTTTACAGTAAAAAAACGCTTGATAAACTTTTATTAGTTCCTTCTTTATTAATGGCTGTTGGTTTTTATTTATTCATGTATCTAAGATATGATAAACCAGATATTGGCTTAATTGGTTTTGCGTTACCCGTAGTGATTGCTATCATCTTAGGAAAGATCAAATTTGCAATATCTGAAATACCATTGAATTTCAAAACCGTTACGCACGCAATAATTTTTGTCTGTTGTTTAGCGGCATTCCTCGTTGTGGGTATACGCGTTGATGATGCGTGGGGATGGGCTTGGATGATTTTATTACTCTTCCCAATCACATCCATATTAATAAGTAGAAAAAACGTTAGATTGACGACACTGATGCCTTTCATATCGGTTATTATCTTTTTCTCAATTGGTTATTTCTTTGAATTGTGGTATATCTCATGGATGGCATTCTTATTGATTCCAATGGTGAGTATATTAGAAAACAATCATGATGAATAGATGAATAAAAAAAGTGGTTTCCACGTTCGGAAACCACTTTTTTACGCTTTGATTTCAATATAGCCAAGACCTAAAGCTTTCGGTCCGGTATGCGCACCGACAACCGGTGTAAGATACGTAATCACAACATCACGTTCTGGAAAGACTTTTTTAACTTCGTCCTTGAACCATTTTGCATACCCATCAGCATGTGCATGTGAAATGAATGTGATCACTTGTTTGTCTTTTGTTTCTTCAATATACTTTTCCAACACACGTTGATGTGCTTTTTTAGTTGTTCTGATTTTTTCGACCGTTTCAACTTTACCTTCGGTACTAATTGTTAGCATCGGTTTTAGCTGCAGCATCGTTCCTAAAGTCCCTTGAAGTTTTGACAAACGACCGTTTTTAACCAAATATAGTAATGTATCAACAGCAAAATACATATGTTGGTGGTCTCTAATATATTCAATCACAGGCAATATTTCCGCCACTGATTTACCCTCTTCGGCTAAACGATGCGCCTCCAAAGCCATGTATGTTTCTGGATAAGCTAACGTTGTTGAATCAAATGCTGTCACCTTGATTTTTACTTCTTTAGCTGCCTGTTTTACAGCTTCGAAAAGACCTGAAAGGTTTGATGAAATCGTAATGACTAATGCCTCATCATAGCCTTGATTTTCCAGTGTTTCAAAATATTCAATCATCTTGCCGATAGGAACATAACTTGTCTTTGGAATGTCATCTGGATGATCTGTAATTCTTTTGTAAAATGTTTTGGCATCCATACCAACATAATCATCATACGTTTCATCACCAAAGTGAATCACAGAGCGCAAAATCGTGATATCTTTTGGATATTCTAAATAATCTAGTCCCGAGTTACTACAAACCAAAACTGCGACTTTTGACATCGTAAAGCCTCCTATTTTTCTTTATTTAAACGCTGTAGCTCATCTCTAATTTCAGTGAGCAGCTTAATATCTTTGGGTATTTCAATCGCTTGCGGTTCTTTAGGTTTACTTTCTTTTTCAACTCTCTCGTTAAATTGTTTTCGACGGATGATCAGTGTCACAACCAAATAAATAGAGAATGCGATAATTAGAAAATTGACAATGGCTTGAATAAACGCACCATATCTAATTTCAGAACCGTTCAAAAGCCATATGAGATTTCTAAAATCAGATTCACCCGCAATACTTGCAAATAGTGGCATAATGATATCGTTAACCAGTGAATTTACAATCTCTTTAAAAGCAACACCGATAATAAATGCAATCGCTAAATCAATCACATTACCTTTTGCAATAAACGCTTTGAACCCTTCGAAAAAAACCTTGACACGCTTCATAAAACTTTTCTCCCAAAACAATTTTAATATATTTCTATCATATCACAAATTGAAGTGGAAAGGTAAAGGGGTGTCACCTTAGATTAGTTTTTTCAGTTTTCTAAAATCATCGATGGTTTCAAACTTTGTCAATCGCGATGGATGTTGATGTCCTTTTATAAAGCATATGAACCGTATACCAAGACTATCAGCGACATCACCATCATGAATCGTATCACCGATCATCACAGCATCCTTCGGATCGATATGATGTGATACCATATATGTATTTCCAATACCAATCTTACCACTTGCATGAACATTGTCAGTTCCTAATATTTCATCAAACAAATCCGCGATATCATAGTATGCCAACTGTTTTTTTAAATTATTTTTTTCAGATGCTGAAAGAACGACATTCCGATAACCTTGAGTCTTGAAATACGTAATCATATCAACCACATGATCATGAAGTTTTGCTTGCATAGCACGCGCCATATATAATTCTATAAATCTTTTTGATAAGTCTTCAAAAGGTGTTTTTTTAAAATCATATACTTTCTCATAATAGTCTCTGACAGGAAATGTGAAGATTTGCAAATATGCTTCAAAACTGACAGTTGGTCTACCTACTTCTTCAAGCATATCTACAAGAATTTCGTACACCAAATAAGCATCATCTAAAATCGTGCCATTGAAATCCCAAAAAATCGTTTTTGTCATGTAATCACCTACTTATGATAAGGATGGTTTTTTAGAATCATAAAACCGCGATAAATCTGTTCAATCAACATTAATCTCATGAGTTGATGTGGAAATGTCATATCCGAAAACGAGATACGTTTATTTGCACGAGCATCCACGGACACGTCAAGGCCATAGGAACCACCAATGACAAATACAATATCGCCTTGTGTATATATTTGTGCATGGTCTATCATCTTTGCAAACCCTTCACTATTCAACTTTTCACCTTTGATGGCTAAAACAATCACATCGTCTAAAGGCTTGATTTTTGCTAAAATACGTTCGCCTTCTTTTGCTATACCTTGCTTAGTTGATTCATCTTTAACTTCTAAAACTTCTATAGTTGTTGGTATTTGCTTCATATAGTAAGCAATCCCTGTCTTCAAATAGGCCTGATTGAGTTTACCAACTGCAATAATTTTTATCATAGAATCATCTTTGGTAACCCTTCTTTTGACGCATAAAATATATCGACTTTAGTCGGATCATCAAAGGCGTTCACAATCGCTTCCTCAATGGCTAAAACCGAGTTGCAATCTTCTGAAATATGCGAGACAATCCATTTCGCTCTTTTGGTTTTAATGAATGTATTCATCAACCATGCAGCATCATCATTAGATAAATGTCCACGCTCTGACAAAATTCTTTTTTTTAATAAGAAAGGACGGGGTGAATTCATGAGCATTGCGGGATGATGGTTGGCTTCAAGAATATATAAATCAGCATCGGTCAATAATGGATAATAGGATTCATCAACATAACCAGTATCGTTTAAAACAACAATTTTCTTTTCACGTTCAAGCACATAGGCGACTGGTTCATTCGCATCATGGGATACTATAAAAGGTGAAATTTGGATATCTTCAATCAGAAACGGATGATCTCCTTTAATGATTTGAAATGTACCAATGATTGCTTTTACATCATCTTTTAACCCATCGTATGTCCCTTGTGTCATGTATATACACTTAATATGATGATGTTTTAAAAGCATTTTAAGTCCCATCGTATGGTCTTGGTGTTCATGCGTTAATAAAAGCGCATCAACGTCATCAAGTGATTCTTCATAAGAAGCCATCTTGAGTTGCATCCGACGATAACTGATACCCACATCAATCATCAATCGAATATGGCCTACTTTTAAGTAGGTCATATTTCCTTTAGAACCACTTGCCAAAATAAAGACTTCCAAATCAATCACCTCTCTTTATATTATCACAAAAATGTGTGATATTAACAAATCAACTGAAAGTGGTTGCAATACCCTCTTAAAAATGCTATATTATAAATGCTTGTATGAAATACAAATAAGGAGTGAACACAATGAATTTTAACAAAATGTTAAGAAAGTTTGCCATACTGTTATTAGCGTTAGCAAGCGTTCTTACACTGGCAGCATGTACAAACACCGAGAACTATCCACAAGGAAGTCTTGGTGATACTGAATACGCGTCATTCGGTGATTTTACTGTTACAGAAGCCGATTTATACAACCAATTGCGTCTCCAAGCAGCCAATGTACTTGTTGACAAAATTGAAAAAATAATGTTTGAATCAGAAATCGCTGAAGCAACATCATTACTCGAGCAGGGCGATCAAGATACACTTGATTATTTTTATGAAACAATTAACAAAGCTATCTATGGTACACCTTCTTCTATTGGCTATTCAGTTGATGTTACCGATCACGACGACTTAATGACATTTTATAATGATAAACCAGAATTATATGCCCGTGCTCTTGAAATTTATGCTGATTCACTATACTTAACTGATAACTCTTTAGATATCGATGCATTTATTTCTGCTATGAAAAATCTTGTGGATCCATTTGCTGGTTATGAAGATATTGACGTATTGTTTGATACATACATTCTCAATGTGGCAAAAAGGATTTATGCAAAAGGTGTGCTGGCTGACGAAATTGTCGATGAAAACAACACAAACTACGTTGAAGAATCAGATGTCGTTGCTTATTATAAAAACAATGAAGAAGGGCGATACGATATCAATGCACTTGTCATCCGTTTTCTCAATTTAAATGAAGCGAATGCTGCACTTTATGAAGTTGGCATTAAATCAGATTCAAAAGGTAACTGGTATGCCATTCCAGATATTAGAATTCTTCCTGGAAACCCTGGCTATATTGATTTGACTGACACAGCTAACTATCAATATATCGTTAATCTTCTCAGTGGTTTGAATTTAATATCTAAACTTGGCACAGGTTTGACTGAACGTCAAAATCTTTCGCAATCAGACTATGAAGCTTATTATAAAGCTTACACCATCAGCAATACACGTGAAGATGGTATTCGTGATACTGAAAATTTATTAAGCACTCCAGAAGTTAAACAAAAGTTTGTCGATATCTACAATTTACTAAACCCCACAGCAACAATTCAAATTGATGGTACAGGCGATGTGGTTGGCGATAGCGACACCGCTTACTCATCTTTATATACATATGATGATTTATCAAAACTAGATGCAGCGCTAAGAGGTCATATTTATAATACGTTGACCGCTGAAGCACTCATGGATGATCCAAACGATACGACTGGATCTTCACCTTATTCTTCGCGCGTGCAAACAGGTAGCAGTTATCGCTTCTTAGCATTTAAACTTAACGATGATTCAGCATCACAAGAAAACATCTTAGTTGAAGATCCAGATCATGCAGATGTTAAAATCTTTGGCGATTCTACAGAAGCACAAGCTAAATATGAAGAATTACGGACTAAAATCATTGAAAACAAATTGACACCAACTTATATTTCAAATAAAGTTAGTGCGTTATATGAAGATTTCAGCATTGATATCTATGATTCAATTATCCGTATCATTTACAGTCAAACACATGATTATACCGGCACTGAAAAAGGAGTCGCAGGCGATAATGTTGCGAAAATCAATGATACCTATATTACAGTAGATGAGATGTACACACAATTAGAAAAAGCTTATGGTATCAACTTAGCTTATGATCTTCTAATCAATATGGTTTTATCCGATTCAGATCAATACACGATTGATAGTGACACGTTAAAAGATTACAAAACACAATTTGAAACGATCATGTCAAACTTCACTGCAGACAGTTATGCACCGACTTATCCAGCTCAAATGGGTCGTCAAGCATTCTTGCTTGTCGCATTCGGTGCACAGACAAATGCTGAGGCAGTCAATCAACTTTATGTTTATCCTGACTTAAGACAACAATATATCGACGATATTGAAAATCATTATGACAGCACGAATGCATCGATTTATGAAAAATTTGCACAGCTTGCTGGTAAACAATATGATTATGAAAAAGGTATCAATGTCAGCCACTTGCTCATCTATGTGGACCAAGATGCTAACGGTTCACCAGATGATCCCGCTAAGTATTTGAATGATTTATCACCATCAGCGCGTTTAGCTGTACAGCAAGGTGTTGTTGATCTCATTAACTACATTTATGATCATGTTGGTGATTATACCAGCCTGTCAGCCGGCTTAACCGCATTAGCCTCAAGCTACGAAAATTCTATTCGTATTGAACAAGGTCGTTATGATAGTTTACCTTATGAAGTCATTGATGAAGATGTTTGGGCACCATTCCGCCGCTTGGGTTTAAATGTGAAATATGAAACCATTTCTTCAAAAATTACAAACAAATCAAATATAATGACAGGTTCTTCTATCCTTGACGAAGTGTTCTATGATCACGCAATCGAATTATATGATCAACTTGTTGATATCAAAGATGATGATGGTGTTCTTCCTTATTTAGATATGTATGAACAAAACATCCTATCTATCGATGATATTACTGATTCAGACTTAAATGATGATACAACGTGGGAACTTAATCTACAATCAAGTTTCGGCTGGCACTTTATGCTCGTTACATCAATTGATGATCAAAAAAGTGCAATGCTCAGTGCCGTCAATGAAGATTATGTTGTAACGCTTGATGATGACTCAACCATTGATCTTTACAATGAATCAAGTGATAAACTCACAGCCAATCAAATCGAATATTATTTAAAGAGTCAAGAAGCAGATGAAGCATTTAGTTTTGATAATGATGTCCAAGCAGCGCTGACAACTTATTTCTCACCAGTACTCACCATTTATGAAAACACTTATATGCAACGCGAACTCATCTTCAAATTACTGGATGGTTCCACATTTGCAAATGCGACAGGCACAGCGCGCGTAGCAGCGATCAGAGCAATTAACAAACGCCAAATGACTAGTTATCTACTCTCAACAACCGGTGGTGTTTATGATCAAAACTATGCTAATCTATATGCTGATTGGTTTACAATCCTTGAAGGTTAAATTTTAAATATTAAGTTTACAGGCGGAAACAACAAAATGTTTCTGCCTTTTTTTATCGAAATGCACCAACAGCTCTTTGTAAATATG